>NZ_JAVHZY010000004.1:0-259947 GCF_031119655.1 Phocaeicola sp. GP0067 | reverse complement strand
CTGAAGTTCTTCATGTTCAGACTGGCTAGGCTATACGCTTAAAAGAAAGCTTGCCAACCCGGAAAATCCGCTGACCCTATCACTTGCTTGTTTTCGTCTGTTGAAAACTGTTCGAACTCTATTGTTCATAGTGTAACACATTTGTGAGAAGTGTAACACAACTGCTGTAACACAAAAACCGTCCTAAAGTGGCTTTTTATGTCCAACGGTGTCACCTTTTCTCTTTTTTTTATTGGTGCCACACTCTAAGTGAAAAACCTGATTCTGATTTCTAACCCTTTGATAGTCAAAGGCGATGAGGAGTTTGGAAAAAGAAAGGGACTTTTTCAAGTCCCTTCTTTCAGTGATCCGCTTGGGGCTCGAACCCAAGACCCCAACATTAAAAGTGTTGTGCTCTACCTGCTGAGCTAGCGAATCAATCCTTTGTTATTGCTATTCTTCCGAATTGCGAGTGCAAAGGTAGACGTTTTAGATGAAATATGCAAATATATTACTTGATTTTTTTGAATTATTTTTCGTTAGAATTCTCTTTGTGCTGAAAATCAGAGTGTTCTATCCCTCCGGAAAATTCTTTTTCTTTTATTCGTATGTATCTTTGATAGTAAGAAAGCATCAAGCTGGTACAAGGCAAAGCGATAATCATACCTACAATTCCCATTAATGCCCCCCAGACGGAGAGGGATAATAAAATGATAGCAGGATTCAATCCTGTGATTTTTCCCATAACTTTCGGTACAATCAGACCGTCTTGTATAATTTGTACGATGCAGAACACAAGGAAGGCGCAAAATAATATCCACCAGAAATTCTCTCCTGTATCCGCAGCCTTCAGTAAGGCTAATAAGACTGTGGGAATAAAAGCGATAAGCTGAAGGTAGGGAACCATATTGAGAAGCCCGATAAACAATCCGAAACCGATGGCTAACGGGAAATCAATAATAAGAAACCCTATGCTGAACAGAATCCCTACACAAAAAGCGACAAACGCCTGCCCGCGGAAATATTTGTTCATGCCGTCCTGTACATCCGTGACAATATGTACTGTCATTTCACGGTGTCTGGCAGGGATCAGTTTTATCCATCCCCGTGCAATGGCTTCATAATCTAATAGAATGAAGAAAGTGTACAGCAGGATGATGAATGAGGTGAATACACTGAATACAATATTGACAGATTGGGTCAGCAATGCCCATACTTGGGGAAGAACATTACGCATGGTATTCGCAAAATTGCTTTCGTTCAGCGCTTCGTGTATTTTCAACATATCTATGTGCTCTTTTATGAAATTGGCCACTGTGCCGGGAATAGCTGCTTGCTTGGATCCTTCGATAAAATAGGCGGTGAGCAATTCTTTCAGTTTGCCGAATTCTTCAATGATTGGTGGTACAAGTCCTACAAATGCTAAAGTGATAATGGACAGTAATACCAGCAAAACAACCAATATGGAGATTACCCGGTTCCTCAGACGCAATTTGTTCTGAAAGAAAATGACCATCGGATAGGTAAGATAGGCTATCAGCCATGCTATGAAGAAAGGAAGCAGCACTCCGCTGAGTCGGTTGACCAGATATAGAATGCCGATAATGACCATCGCTGTCAATATTCCGCGGATAAAACTATCGAATGTTATTTTTTTCTGTATCATAAAGTGTGTGTTATTTATTTTCAGTTTCCTCTTTCAAAGCTTCCATATAGCAGGTCCGGCAAAGAGGTTCATAGTCTGCCTTTTCCCCTAATAGGACCCGTTTTTCGCTTTTGGTGATTCGGTGGGTGGCATAGGCCAAGTTCCCACATTTCACACAAATGGCATGAACTTTGGTTACTTCGTCTGCAATAGCCAGCAAGGCAGGTATAGGTCCGAAAGGAACTCTCCTGAAATCCATGTCCAATCCGGCGACGATGACTCTTATCCCGTTGTCAGCCAGCTTGTTGCAGACATCAACCAAACCTTCGTCAAAAAATTGCGCTTCGTCTATACCCACTACATCCTTGTCTGAGGAGAAAAGCAAGATGCTGGCAGAAGAATCAATAGGGGTGGAGGCAATAGAGTTGCTGTCATGTGATACAACTTCTTCTTCCGAATAGCGTGTATCTATGGCCGGTTTGAATATTTCAACCCGTTGACGGGCAAACTTCGCTCTTTTCAAACGGCGGATTAGTTCCTCGGTTTTACCTGAGAACATTGAGCCGCATATTACTTCTATTCTTCCTCTTCTACGTGTTTCCTGGATGTGGTCTTCTGAAAAAACTACCATAATTTAGTTATAACAATTAGATTAATTCTGAGTGCAAATGTACGACTTGTACCCCGAAAAAGGATTATTTTCACTTGGAAATTTATTAATAAAAGATATAATGTTAAACAAAAGTGCAACATCTGTTAAATAATTGGGACAATTAACTTTATGCATTTAAATTCTTTCTACATTTGTTCCAGTATAACAGAATGCAATTGTTTTATGGGAAAACTGTATGTCGTACCTACTCCAGTAGGAAATTTAGAGGATATGACTTTCCGTGCCATCCGTGTGTTGAAAGAGGCTGATTTGATATTGGCGGAAGACACGCGTACTTCGGGTATTCTTTTGAAACATTTTGAAATTAAAAACGCCATGCAGTCTCATCATAAGTTTAATGAGCATAAAACAGTGGAAGGTATTGTGAATCGCATCAAAGCGGGCGAAACTGTTGCTTTAATATCTGATGCCGGAACTCCTGGTATTTCTGATCCCGGATTTTTAATAGTGCGTGAGTGTGTGAAGAGTGGCATTGAGGTGCAATGTTTGCCTGGAGCTACTGCTTTTGTACCTGCGCTGGTGGCGTCGGGATTGCCTGATGAACGTTTCTGCTTTGAAGGATTCCTGCCACAAAAAAAAGGAAGAGTGACCCGTTTGACCTCTTTGCAAGAAGAAAAACGGACGATGATATTTTATGAATCACCCTACCGTTTGGTGAAAACCTTAACTCAATTTGCCGAGTTTTTCGGTGCCGAAAGGCCTGTTTCCGTATGTCGTGAGATTTCAAAAATTCACGAAGAAAGTGTTCGGGGCACATTAACTGAAGTTATAGCGCATTTCACTCAAAACGAGCCGCGAGGTGAAATCGTAATCGTACTCGGTGGGAAAGAGGACTAAAAATGAATAAACTTAAAATGTAAAGCAAATGAAAAAACTAGTATTTTTATCGTTGTTATCTGTAGCTTTATTGACTTCATGCGGTAATGGAGCTCAGAAAGATGCCTTGAAGGCTCAAAATGATTCTTTGATGGTAGAACTGTCAAACAGAAATGCTGAATTGGACGATATCATGGGTGCTTTCAATGAAGTACAGGAAGGTTTTCGTCAGATAAATGAAGCTGAGAATCGTGTAGACTTACAGAGTGGTTCTATTCGTGAGAATAGTGCTGATAAGATAAAAGAAGATATTCGCTTCATCAGTGAAAAATTACAGTCAAACCGTGAGCAGATTGCGAAACTGGAGAAGCAATTGAAGAATAGTCAGTATAATTCCGCTCAGTTGAAGAAAGCTGTAGCCAACCTGACGAAGGAGTTGGAAGCTAAACAGCAGCAGATTGAGACTTTGCAGGCTGAATTGGCTTCAAAAAATATTCGTATCGCTGAGTTGGACGATGCTGTGGCCGGTTTAAGCCAGAATGTAAGTGAACTGACCGCTGAAAATGAGGCGAAGGCTGCAACTGTAGCCAGCCAGGATAAAGCTTTGAATGCTGCTTGGTTTGTTTTTGGTACAAAATCTGAATTGAAGGACCAGAAAATTCTTGAAAAAGGTGATGTCCTGAAAAGTGCGGATTTTAATAAGGATTATTTTACTCAGATTGATATTCGTACTGATAAGGAAATCAAGTTGTATTCTAAACGCGCCGAATTGCTGACTACACATCCGGCTGGTTCATATGAACTGGTGAAAGATGCGAAAGGCCAGCTGACTTTGAAGATTACAAATCCTACTGAATTCTGGAGCGTATCACGCTATCTTGTTATTCAGGTGAAATAAGGAATTTAAATTATTGTTCTGTGAAAGGGTTGTGCCGTGAGTGACGCAACCCTTTTTTAATCTGCTTTATGTTGTATGTATAGAAGTATATTTATTGATTTGGATGATACGGTATGGGCTTTTACTGAAAACGCTCGTGATACATTCCAAGACATGTATGATAAATATCATTTTGATCGTTATTTTCGTTCTTTTTCGCATTTTTATACTTTGTATAGCGGGAAGAATGAGGAGTTATGGAATGAATATGGTGCTGGTAGGATTACAAAAGATGAGTTGAATGAGCAAAGATTTGCCTATCCGTTGTTGCAGGTAGGCGTTGCAGATAAAGCGTTGGTGAAAGCCTATTCGGATAATTTTTTTGATGATATAGTTTACAAGAAGAAACTGATGCCTCATGCAAGAGAGGCTTTGGAATATTTGGCATCCGCTTATAATCTGTATATTTTGTCCAATGGATTTAGGGAATTGCAAGAGCAGAAGATGCGTTCTGCCGGTGTGGAAGGATATTTTAAGAAAATAGTTTTGTCAGAGGATATAGGAGTACATAAACCGTTTCCGGAGATTTTTTATTTTGCCATGTCGGCTACGCAGTCCGAGCTGCATACTTCTTTAATGATTGGAGATAATTGGAAGAATGACGTTGAAGGTGCGAAAAACGTAGGGATGGGAAATGTTTATTATAATATAAAAGGTGAGAAGAGCTTGCCTTTTAAACCTGGTTTTGATATGAGGGATTGGCGGGAAATCGCTTCTTTCTTATAAAATTGAATGGAAGATGTTGATGGATAAGTCTGTTGGCACAAACAATGTATTTGCATAAGGAATGCCCGATATTTGTTTTCAAGGGATGCTCCTGTGTATTGGGGCATCCCTTGAAAAGCATTTTTCTTTCAAAATAAAAAATGTGATTATTTATTTTGGAAGAGTATTTGTCCAATTGTTCTGAGTTACTCCGAATCCAGCGTTGATTTCTGCACTAGGAATAGGAAATACTAAATTTGATATTTCGTAATTAGTATAAGTAAATTTGATGGCTGGAGCACTGTTGGCATATACACTGACTCTTTCATTCCAGCGACGCAAATCATATAGACGCATACCTTCTTGGAATAACTCACGAGCACGTTCGTCTTTTATAAAACTCATAAGATTTTCTTTTTCGCTCGGTAAATCGTTTGTTGATTTTATATCTAAATTACGCTTGGCTACTACTAATAAAGCTTCTTTGGCTTCATTCAATTTGTTTAATTGTACATTTGCTTCAGCCTTAATTAAATACATTTCCGGAGCATTTACAATATAATTAGTTCCACGAGCAGGGTTACCTGACGAAAAGTGAGCAATTTTACCACCTGTGTAAACAGGTTCAGATTCTGTAGAAGTTTTATCTCTTCCATCAATAAGAATTTTACGGCAATCGTTAGTTGCATACATTGAAATTAGTTTAGGACTAGGACTAAAGTTGTATGTAGACCACAAAGTTCCATATGAATTAGCTGACCAGTTTGTTGTATTAGTAATAGCTAAAGCAAACATACTTTCGGAATTTGATATTTCACTATTATAAAGAGCTTTGTATGCATTAGCATCGTTGGTTAAAGTAGTAATACCCGCTATTTTTAGTGCTTGTTCTGCATAGTTTCTTGCTTCATCCCAATTTTCTAAATATAGGTAGGTACGGGCCAATAAACCATTAGTAGCAGCTTTTCCTAAATATTGGAGTTCTCCTCTGTCTTTACCAGCTGCTTCAAAATGGGATAATGCATTTTTTAGGTCATTGATGATGGCTTCATAGCTTTCGCCAACAGTAGAACGGCTGATTTTAGTCAATGCTTCTTTGGGTTGGTCAATTATGACGATTCCTAGTTCGGAAGAAAAATCTTGTCCATTCACTTTTATTTGGTGCCCATAAATATTAGTAAGCAATAATTGTGCGTAACCTCTTAGAGCATAAGCTTCAGCCATATACATATTAAGTTCTGTTTTTTCATCATCGCTTGCATTGTTATATAGTGCTTGAGAAGCTTGAATTACACGTGCTGCATTATCAGCTGTTTTATAACCATACTCCCAAATACTTTTTAAATAAGTATCTGTATCTGTAAAAGTATAGGTATAAATACCATCAAAATGTCCGGTTTTAGTATTCCAATAAGTAATATCTGTAGGAATATCACCAATAGCTAAAGCATAGTTACCAGCAAATGCATAATAAAATAATTGATAATAAGTTCCATTTAATGCTGTACTAACGTTAGTTACAGTGTTGAGCCCTCCTTCTAGGTCCACTCCTTTATAGTTGTCAGTTTCAAGAAAACTGTCACCACATGAGGAAAGTCCTGTTGCAAATGTAAAAATGGCAATTGCATTTAAAATATATTTTTTCATATCTTTCCTTTATTAAATTTTACCTTATTTAAAAACTTAATTGAATACCTCCGATGAATGTACGGGTTGCTGGATATTGCCACGCAATTACACCATTGGAATAGGTTTCAGGATTATATCCAACAAAATCATTGGATGTAAATGTATATAAATTATCAATGGATATATAAGCTCGTAATTTTTGAATGAATATTTTCTTTGTTAGATTTACGGGCACAGTGTAACCTAAGGTCATGTTACTGATACGTAAGAAATTACTGCTATATAAGAATCTAGAAGAAGTTTGAGTTGCTTTATTGGGATCTCCATAAATATATTGTGGATATTTGGCATCTTTATTTTCTTCTGTCCATGAATTTAATGCAACGTCTTTCAACGGAGTACGATTGGCCATACCAAATCCGGTGAATGAAGCTCCGGAATCGAAAACTTTTCCTCCTAATCTATAGGTAAAGTTCATGTTAAAGTCAAATCCTTTCCAGCTTAAATTTGTACCGAATCCACCTAAAACTTTGGGGTCAGCATCGCCTACATAACGTTTGGCTGCTGCATTGTAGTCGGAGGTCGTTTCGTTGCCTTCTTCATTCAGATACCATAATGGTTTACCATTTTCGCGGTCAACGCCTGCATATTCTTTCATATAGAATTGGCGATAGGGGCGTCCTTCTTCAATAATTTGATAAGTATATTCTATGGGTTCATCTGTAGATAGTTTGATGATCTTATTTTTGTTCCATGTCATATTTGCATAAATATTCCATGTAAGATTATTGTTGTTGATAACAGATGCATTGATAGATGCTTCAATACCACGGTTGCGGATTGCACCAATATTTTGGTATACTGTAGACATACCTGTAGTCATGGACAATGGTACTTCAAACAATGCGTCACTCGTCTCTTCATTATAATAATCGAAAGTAAGATGGATACGATTAATTAAAGATAAATCAAAACCTATATCAAATTTTTTTGAAGTTTCCCATGTCAAA
This sequence comes from Phocaeicola sp. GP0067, assembly GCF_031119655.1. NCBI lineage: Bacteria > Pseudomonadati > Bacteroidota > Bacteroidia > Bacteroidales > Bacteroidaceae > Phocaeicola > Phocaeicola sp. GP0067. The sequence continues at coordinate 252,553 of NZ_JAVHZY010000004.1, read as the reverse complement.
TCTGAATTAGAGATGCTAGTGGGAGTCATACCAGGCTTTTCGTTATAATTGTATCCGGAAGAATAGAAACCACGTGCTGCATACCAATCGATATCTTGATTACCTACGGTTCCGTAAGAGGCCCGAAGAGTGGCATTGGTAATAATAGAATTATCTTTAAGAAATTCTTCTCCACTTACACGCCATTTTCCACCAACAGACCAAAAGTTACCCCAACGATGATTTGAACCGAAAACAGAGGAACCGTCACGGCGGAATGAACCAGATACATAATATTTATCCTCGTAAGAGTAGTGTGCATCCATAAAATATGATGCCAATCGAGCTTCTTTCTTATAATATTCTGATCCTTGAGGAGTTCCAGCAGTAGAAAGGTCGGTTTTTCCATCAGCTGCAAATGGGAAATCAGAGCCTGAATAATATTCATAGAAATAATTCTTTCGTTGCATCTCTTGACCTAATAACAAGTTAATATTGTGTTTGTCAAAAGTATAGTTCCAACCTAATACATTGTTCCACGTAATTGTTGTATAACGAGAATTGTACTGTTGACCTAATCCATTATAATCAACAGCTTGTGGATTATATAATGCACTCCAATATTGATATTGACGTAAATCAGCAATATTTACACCTAAGGTAGTTTTTGCATAAATACCTTTTCCGAGATCAATCTGCAAATATGGGTTGAAGTTCAATGTTTGATTATTGTTTTCATTGATTTCACCAGCTTTTTCATCATATAAAGCTAGAGGATTATAATTACTGATATTGGCATAACTTCCATCTTCATTATAGAAAGGCATCATAGGATTCATAGAACTTATAGCTGCTACAGTAGCGCTGGACATAGAGCCACTTGTAGCTTGTGAAAAGCCGTTTTGGGTAGAATTACTGTATGAAGCATTGACACCGATAGTAAAGCAACTGAACTTAGAGTCTAGGTTCAAACGTCCTGAATAACGTTTCATGTCAGAACCAATAATCAATCCTTCAGTATCTAAATAACCTAAACTAACATAATAACCAGTAGAACCAGAACGTCCTTGGAGGTTTACATTGTAGTCTTGGTAGTATCCTTTACGGGTGATAGCATCCATCCAATCGTAGGATGAAACACCATCCCAACCATAACCTTGATATACTTTTTTCAAATAATCATAGCTCTCATCATAGGTGTTACCATAAGCAACAGAACGTCCATGAGCAAATAGATTCATAGATTCTTGAGCATTGGCGTAATCCATATTATGATTTCCCATTGAAACAAATCCTTGTTTAATGTCTAAGTTGATGCTCATTTTTCCCTCTTTTCCTTTTTTAGTAGTGATTACAATAACGCCATTAGCTGCGCGTGAACCATAAATGGCTGTAGCCGCAGCATCTTTTAGAACTGTAACACTTTCAATATCAGAAGGGTTGATTGCGGCCATCGGATCAAAATTATTATTTGTAGTCGTACTCATACCATCTGTTTCAGAGTTGACAGGCATTCCATCTATTACATATAATGGCTGAGTGCCTGAATTCAAAGAACCACGTCCACGAACATAAATCTCGCTCCAAACACCAGGCATACTGGTAGAGTTGCTCATTTGTACGCCTGGTACAGCTCCTTCTAGTGCTTTCACAAAATTAGCATCAGATTTTTTGGCTATAACATCTTCACCAATAATAGCAGCAGCACCAGTAAATGAAGCTTTGCGTTGAACTCCATATCCTGTTACTACCACTTCTTCAAGCACTTCGGCATCCGACTTTAACGTGATGTTAACAGTCTGTTTTATAGCTACTTCTTGTGTAGCCATTCCGATAAAGGAAACCACCAAAGTCTTTGCGGAACTAATTATTTATGTAAATATTTGATAATCAACACAAAAGTATTTCTTCGCTTTACCTGCTTTTCTGCTATATAAATTGTTTGAGAAGTATAAAAGAAATAATTTTCTACCTTTATTCTACTGAAATAAAGTGTTTACTTCATTTTTGTTTTAAATATATTTTGACTATATATTATAAAAGAACTGATATTCTCAATTTAAATGAAAATATCAGTCCTTTCCTTAGTACCAAATAACAATATTTGCTGTATATTAGTTATTTATATGCAGGATTCTGATCTGCTATTGTTAACGCACCGTTCGCATCAATTTCATCTTGAGGTATGGGCATTTCTAATTTGTCTGAACCGGCAGGAATCAATCCGACTCTGCTCCAATCCAATGTTAAATTTGAACGATCCATTGGTAAATCTCTGCGCTTAAGATCAAATAAACGGTGACCTTCAGCAAAAAGTTCACGACGACGTTCATTCTGTATCTCTGTTTTTAAAACATCACCTGTGCCTGAATATGCATTTATACCGCGTGCTTCCCTCACTTTATTCAAAGCAGCTAAGGCTTCATCTTCATGATTATTATCAGCGGCTAGTTCAGCTATAATTAAATACATTTCAGAACCACGCATCATATTATAATCACCTTCAGCAAAAGCTACTGTACCAGAGCCTTTTGTTCCATCGCTATCGTCATTCTTCCGGCTGTTAATTTTGCATGTGACATAGCTGCCATTGCGTTTGTAATATTTGCCATCTATCTTTACAAATAAAGTTTTACGGATATCTGTATCATCAAAAATATCAATCAACTCTTTTGCAACACCTAGAGAACTGTACCCGTCTTTTACATAAGTAGAATCTTGGTCACAATAGTACCAAAATGCTGGCAACGATAAGAATGATTGCTTGTCAGTAGAGGTACATGTAAAATACCATATTGTTTCAGTGTTATTTTCACAGAACTTGTTTTTATAATCAGCTTTTGACATCAATGTAATTTCTGATAAAGCTTTGTTTGCATGTGACGTTCCATTAGTGTAATCGCCTAAGTCTAAATAAATTCTAGCAGCAATTCCATGAGCTGCCTGTTCTGTTATGTAACATTTTGAAGAAGAGGATGTACCTGTCAATAAAGTACAAGCCTTTTCAATATCATTCACCATTTGAACATAGCAATCTTTTACCGTAGAGCGAGGTATGTCTGTAGTTGAAGATGTTAAACGAAGAATAACTCCTGGATTATCAGGATATTTATTAACAGGTTTTGCATACATTCTAATCAAATAGTGATATGCATAGGTACGCAATGCCAAAGACTCTCCTTCAATACGATTACGTTCACTACTTTCCGGTAATGTTTCTAAATTATCTAAAATAGCATTACAGTTATCAATTAAGCTATAGCAACCAATCCAAGGATCCACAGAATAAGTACTGCTTGGAGTAATAGAGTATTGATAAGGTGAAACAAAACGATTATAGTTACCTGTACTGTTTACCATTGCATCATCAGCCATCACATCAGGCATAAAGAAAATATATTGATTGGTATAATGAGCGTAATGGCCATTAGTAAACCAGTCATAAGCACCAATTAACACCTGCTGTGCTCCTTCAGTACTAGTGAAAACACTTGCATCTGAATACTGGTCAGAAGGAGTTACATCCAAAAAATCATTGCAGCCGCTTAATGAAGCAGTCAACAGTATAGAAGCAAAAATATAGGATATTTTTTTCATATATATCTGGTTTATAAGTTAGAAAGTTAGATTAATTCCCGCAGTAAATGTTCCCGCCAATGGAACTGTACCGCCTCCATCAAGCAAACCATCAACACCACCTAATTCTACATCATAACTTTTGAATTTTTTATCCAAATTCCAAGTTATCAAGTTATCTGCACTGACATAGATACGTACATTCTGTAATAGAATTTTTTTAATCAGTGATTTGGGTAGTGAATAACCTAAACTGATATTCTTTAACTTAATGAAATCTGCATTATGTAGATAGCGACTTGATCTTCCATTAGAAGTATTGGAATTATTTGGAATAAATTTTGGATTGGAAGCATTTGTGTTTTCCGGTGTCCAACTATCTGCTTGTTCTGTTATCAACTGATATCCAGTCTTATTTCCATCATTTAATAAATTTTCCTCATATACATCATATATCTTACCTCCAAATCCGTAAGTAAACATGAATGAGAAATCTACACCTTTCCATGAAACAGTATTAGTCAAACCTCCGGTTGCTGAAGGAAGTGCAGACCCTAATTTATATTTTGTAGCTTTAGAGTATGTATTGGTTGTGGTACGTTCTCCTGTAGGGTTGCCTTTATCATCAGTTACATCCATATACCACAGTGGGTCTCCATTAACGGGGTCTACACCAGCCCATTCTTGCATATAGAATTCATAGATACTATAGCCTACAGTCCGAATTTTGGTGCCAACCACTTCTTCTTTTTGAGGATAAGATGTTATTTTATTATTGTTAAAAGCAATATTAAAGTCCGTTGTCCAAGTGAAATCTTTCGTATTGATATTTGTTGAATGCAAATCAATTTCTATACCTTGATTACGCATACCACCTAGGTTTGATATAGCATTTTCAAATCCGGTTGAGGGCGCCAATGGTTTTTCAAGTAATAAGGCATCTGAAGTTTTATTGTAATATTCAATACTACCATTCAAACATCCAAATATTCCAAAATCAATACCTACATTAAAATTTTTAGACTTTTCCCATGATAATTCATCATTAGGAATTTGCAGGTGTGTAATGCCGTTTTGACCATTGTAATTGTTTCCTGTATCATATAAGCCTTGGAAGCCATACAAATAATCAGATTGTTTGTTACCTGAAGTTCCATAACTGGCACGTAATTTTAAATCATCAACCCATTCAATACCTTTAAAAAAATTCTCTTCACTGATACGCCAGTTGCCACCGATAGACCAGAACGTCCCCCAACGATGTCCAGGTGCAAACCGTGAGGAGCCATCGGTACGAATACTGAATGAAAGAAAGTATTTGTTTAAATAATCATAGTTTATGCGCCCGAAAAATGATTGCATACGCTCGTGATCTTTCTTTGATTTAGTTTCATAAGGAGTAGAGGCCATACTTAATTCAATCATTTCACTATTAGAAAAACCTGTAGCATGGGCATGAAGCATGGAATAAGTGTTCTTATATGCTTCATAACCGGCCAGCAAACCAATATGATGATCATTAAACAAAGAAAAAGCATAATTCAACGTACTGGTAAATGTGGATGTGATGTCACTAATAGCATATTTGCTTAATCGTCCATCTACTGCCGCACCATTACCATGTTCTGGATTATACCAACGCATTTCATCCATATTGGTATAGTCATAAGAGAAACTGTTACGCCAATGTACACCGAAAATATTCAAATCAATAAATGGACTAATTAATGCCCGATGCGTTTTAGTATTGTAGATATCCATTTTCGAAAAAGCCAGTGTGTTCATGTCATTGAACACAGGGTTCACATAGTTATAAACAGGATTGCCTTTTTCATCATAGATTTTATTAAAATCATTATCCAATTTATAGAGCGAGATAGCATTAGGGACAAAAAAAGCATTGGTTAAAGGTGATGAACCACCTCCACCGCCCGGAGGGGTGTTTTGCTCATTGACTGACATTGTGGATGTTACACCGATTTCTGCCCAAGGCTTAATTTTACTGCTGACATTAATGCGGGCAGAATAACGTGATAAATCCGAACCAACGGCCAAACCATCTTGGTCCATATATCCCAAAGATATAAAATATTTAGATTTGTCACTACCACCACTGATGCTTAAATCATATTGCTGGGTAGTTGCTGTCTTAAACAGTTCATCTAAATAGTCTGTATTTATCATAGCTTTTGCACCACTTGCCAAAATTCCCTCTCCAGTAAAAGGATTAGCCATATTAAAAGGATTGGCTTTATACATATCTTGTACAGATGCATTAGCTGCAATACTAGCTGCTTCGGAAGTCATTCCGTCGCTTATGTTTTGAGTATAGAATCCTTTGTAATAAGTCTTATAATGTTCTGTAGAACTCATTAAATCATAGCCATTGGAAGGTAAATGTGAAGAACTTACTTGAGCTTTAAATTCGATCTTTGCTTGTCCGGAAGCACCTTGCTTTGTAGTTATCATGACAACCCCGTTAGCAGCACGCGAACCATATAATGAAGCGGCAGACGCATCTTTCAGAACCGATATGGATTCTATGTCATTAGGATTCAAATTGGATAATGGATTTACAGAAGTTCCATAACTATCTTCATCTGCGACTTTTGATATATTCTTTGATGAAACAGGAACGCCATCAATAACATACAAAGGCTGGCTGGATGCGGACATAGACCCAATACCGCGGATACGTACTTGGCTTACTGAACCAGGTTGACCTGATTGACTTTCTACTTGTACGCCTGCGGATAATCCTTGTAACGCTTTCTCAAAAGAAGCAGTTGGGACTTTCTCTAAAGCATCCGATTTCACAGTAGCTACCGAACCTGTTAATGAATTTTTCTTAGCAGCACCATACGCAACCACCACAACTTCATCAAGAGTTTCAGTATCGGGTTTCAAACTAATATGTAAATTAGACTTGACATCCAATTCTTGACTCTTCATTCCGATAAAGGAAACTACCAAAGTCTTTGCGGAACTAAAATATACAAAAAAACATCTAGTAATCAAATGTTTAGCATTCTGCTCTCTTGTAGATATACAATATTACATCTATTATAACAAACTATAAATCAACTATATATTATAACATAAAAAAATAATTTGATTTTATGTCTACTTTTATTCTACCTTAAACATAAAAAAGATGCCTAGTAATCTAAGCATCTTTTTTATTATAGACCTATTATTAGCTATTCGTTTTTATCAGTAATCTCACTATTGGCATTTAACTCCTTATCAGGGATTTGATAAATGAATAATTTACTACCTGCAGGGACTTCCTTTGGAGCAATCGCACTATGATTAATTGCATGTGTTCTATCCAAACTTTCATTACGACGTTTCATGTCAAATAAACGACGACCTTCACCCCACATTTCAATACGCTTTTGAAGTTCAATTTCTTGTAAAAGTGCATCACTTGTTGCGGATGTTTCATATTTTGGATTACGAGTTTTCATAATCGTAGTCAGCATTGTTTTGGCTTCATTTTCTTTCCCTGCCCTATATAATGCTTCTGCAGCTACAAAATACATTTCACCAGTACGCAAATAAATATAGTCAGAGCAAAAAGTATCACCTGTAGGAGTAAAACCAGGCGCGGTAGAACCTATATCAATAAATTTGCGCTGCACATATTGTCTTACTTTATAATGAGTATTTGTTTCTCCCAAATCAACTCCAAACCATTTTTTACGAATGTCATCATCTGAAATTTTTTCATACAAATCACTGGAAATCATTTTGTAATTTCCTAAATTACCACCATATCCCGGGCCGTAAGGATCAACTTGACTCATGAATGAAGCGTAGAATGTATTTGTTTCACCATTAATATCAGCCCCCCATAACACTTCACTCAAAGAAAGGTCATTAAAGCCGGAAAGTAATTCTTTTTCACTCATCAGTGAGCCACCTTCAATAGCCAATTTTGCGTATTTAGCAACTTCATTCCATTGATCGGGATAATCATTAACAAATGAAAGAATGTTTGCATAAATAGCAGCTGCTGCATATTCATTTAATTCATCTTTCTTGGCTATTCCTTTTCCTTTCAAATAATTATATCCTTTATCTATATCACTTAATATCTGTTCATAGACCTCACTTACAGGAACACGATTCAATTTGGTTTCAGATTCAGTATAAATAGGAATACCTAATTTATCTTTATTCCATTCATAAGGTTGCTGGTACATGTTTATTAACCAAAAATAGCAGTAAGCACGTATGGTGTAACTTTGTCCCAACATCTTCTCAACACTCTCATCACCGCTATCCGCTTGTTCTTTCAGACCGCTGATTACTTCATTTGCACCACTGATTACAGCATATAATTCTTGCCAATAAGTGGTCGTACGACGATAACTTGAAGCACGGTTGTCAAGCAGATAATCATATACGAAGAAGTGTGAAGTCATATATGCCATATCATCTCCCATCAAGTCTGTAGCCAATTCAAATGCCTTTAATCCGAAATCATCATGACTTTGCTGTGCTTCCGGAGAAAACATATTTTTGTAATATCCTGTAATATATGCTTGAATAGCTGTAGGATCTTTATCAAGCAAATCTTTAATTTGGTCTTCTGATGCATTTTCTGAAGGTTCCTTGTCCAAAAAGTCATCGCTACAAGATCCCATCATAAACGCTGCAGCCAATATTGCTAAATATTTTGTATATTTCATAATTCTATTCTTTTAAAAGTTCAAATTAATGCCGAATGATAAAGTACGAATCGCAGAATAATTAGCAGCCGAATATCCATAAGCATATTGGCGTGGGTCCATACCTTTACGTTTAGAGAATAAAGCTACATTATCGGCAGATACGTAAATACGTGCACTGCTTGCTGATATTGCTTTCATCCATTCTTTCGGAAAAGTATATCCTAATGAAATGTTACGGATGTTAAAGAATGATGCATTTATCAAGAAACGTGAAGATTGGCTATTACTATTTTGTGCACCATCCATTATAGGCACATTTGTATTTTTATTTTCCGGAGTCCAAGCATTCAAGATATCCTTGTGCCAGTTACTGCCAATATTGCTTCCCGCATGCATGAAAGAAGAATACATGCTGTCATATATCTTTCCACCAATTTGAAAGTTTGTAGCTATAGAAAGATCGATTCCTTTGTATGCAAAATCAGTTGAAAAACCTCCTTGGAAATCGGGCAAAGTAGAACCTAATTCATATTTGCTTGCCTGAGTATAGTCTTCGGTTACGGTCCTTCCAGTCACTTTGCCATTAGCATCTTTCTCATCCATATACCATTGTGCTGCTCCTGTTTCTGGATTAACACCTGCGTATTCATAGGTATAAAGATCATAAATAGACCCTCCTTCCATTAAGCGGAACAAAGAAGCAGTACCATGAATAATTCCATTCTCTCTTTTGTCTTCTGGAAGATTCAAAATCTTATTGCTATAATGTGTACCGTTAAAAGATAAATTCCATATAAAATCTTTTGTTTGAATTGGGGTGGCAGAAATAGTAAATTCAATCCCCTTATTCTGCATATCCAACAGGTTCATTGGAACGTAAGAAATTCCAGAAGAAATAGGATAAGGCATATTGTACAACATATCCGAAGTCTTCTTCAAGAAATATTCAGTTTCTAGTTTCAAACGGTTATTAAGAAAAGCAGCTTCCAAACCGATATTTAAATTTTTGCTTTTTTCCCAAGTCAAATCTTTATTTCCACGATAAGTTTCGACTACAGAGAAATCTCCGTTATTATTGGTTACAGAATATTGCTTCAGATATGGTTGATAGACTACATAACCATTTATATCAAGAATTCCATCATTACCTTGTGTTCCATAACTTGCTTTTAGTTTAAGATTAGACAACCATTCCACATCTTTCAAAAACTCTTCCTGTGTTAATCTCCAAGAACCTCCGACAGACCAAAAAGTACCACGGCGGTGATCAGGATGGAATTTGGACGATTCATCTGAACGAATACTTGCAGATAGATAATATTTGTTATCAAAATCATAGTTTACACGACCAAAGAAACTTTCCATACTATGTTCTTGTGTATATGAATTCATATCACTCATAGTTATGGCATTGTTGAACTCAGGATTTCCAATAGTATAAAAATTGTATTTATGAGTATACTGATATTTCAGTGTATATGAATAAGATTCGTGACCAGCCATTATGTCAATATTATGATGACCAAATGCTTTACTATAGGTTAAAAGTTGATTTGCTGTAAACGATTCAATACGTTGATTATATTTATAAGTACGACCATTCACATTAGCAGCATCCCCATATAACTGATTCATGTGATCTGTACGGATTTGATTCATTAAATCATAACCAATGTTAGCAGTCGCTTTTAAACCATCAATAATATTAATGTTAATAGTACCACGGCCATTAAAATTGTCATTCAAAGTCTGATGCACATCCAACCCAGAATTAGCTGCAACATTTTGATTACTGAAACCGCCCATACGTGTACTGTATGTACCATCACCAAAATCATAAACAGTGTTGCCTTCTTCGTCATATATGCGATTTCCGTTTTCGTCATACGCATATACAGGATAAATAGGAGCGATTTGCTGAGTGAACATAAAAGCATTAGAGTAATTAGACAAACTAGCATTTTGTGACTGGCCTGCATTTTTTTCCGCTCTTGCGTAAGCCAAATTACCATTGATATCAATAAACTTATTTACAGTATGATTAATATTGGCACGTGCTGAAATACGTTCAAAGTCAGTATGTCTTAAGATTCCTTCATCTTTCAAATATCCCAATGATAAAAAATGAGTTGTCTTAGCGTTACCACCTTGCAGGCTCAAATTATATTCCTGACGCATACCATTATGTAATGCGGCATCAGCCCAATCGTCATTATGGCGTAGAGCCGCAGAACTAACTACGCCATCTGCTGAAACCATGGCATTATTAGCTACACCGATGAATGGATTGTATCCAATGCTACCTATTAATTCTTCGGAAGCTTCTGCACCTGTAGATTGATTTTTTAAAGTATTCCAGGCTGTTAGTACGTATTCTCTTTGATCTTTCATGATATCATATTCTGGAACACCACGAGTATTTACTCCCCAGCGTGCATCAAGAGTAACTTTGGATTTATCTACCATACCTTTTTTAGTAGTAATCATCACAACACCATTTGCTGCACGTGAGCCATAAAGGGCTGCAGATGCAGCATCTTTTAATATAGACATACTTTCAATATCGGCAGGATTTAATGCATTAACCGACTCTTCGTCATAAGGCATACCATCAACTACGTATAAAGGAGCCGATGATGCGCTAAAAGAGCCAATACCACGGATTCTTATTTTAGCATTTTCTCCAGGCTGCCCACTGGTATTGATTACTTGTACACCTGCTGCTGCACCTTCCAAGGCTTTAGATACTGAAGAAACCTGCATTTTTGCTATTTTTTCTCCACTAACAGCAGTCGCTGATCCTGTAAAAGATGACTTTTTCGCAGTACCATAAGCTACAACCACTACATCGTCAAGCATCTCTGTATCAGATTTTAAAATGATGCTAACATTCTGTTTAATAGAAACCTCTTGACTAGCCATTCCGATAAAGGAAACTACCAAAGTCTTTGCGGAACTTGGAACATTTGATAATGCAAATTTACCATCCATGTCAGTAACTGTACCTACAGTAGTACCTTTTACTAAAATAGAGGCGCCAACTACGGGTAATCCGTCCTCCTCCGAAATAACAGTACCTGTTACCTTCGTGATCTGAGCGGTTACCAAACCTATACCTACAAAAAGGCAGGTCAATAACAGCATTAATTTTCTTTTCATAAAATTCTCTCTTAAAGTTTAACTTTACATTAATATAAATTCATTCACTCTAACAAATGACAAAGGTATGAATAAAATTGTAATATCAAACAAATTATTGTAAAAAACATACTAAACTGCTATATTTTTATGCTTTTAGGCATTTAAAACTCACAAAAGACGAAAATAAACCTCATATTTATTCTTTTTTTTAAGTCATTAAAAAGAGAAACTTTCAATTTATAAGTGATCAGGTAAACATACATTAACCTATAAATGTTAACGAATCGTCTAATAAATATAAAGATGAGAACAAAATAGTAGGATAATGCTTTTCTACTTTTCTTTATTGCGTCTTATTATAGAATTTCAATTAAAGAATTAAATTATGAGGAAAATCAGTTATCGTTTCGTTTACAATCGAAAAAAAAGTTTAAATGACAGAGGGACCGCTTTGGTCCAAGTTGAAGCCTACTTGAATAAAAAGAAAGTGTATTTTTCCACACATGTTTATTTACGGCCAGAACAATGGGATGTAAAAAGGAAAATTATCAAAGATCATCCTAACCAAGATGCGCTGAATGGCATGCTTAATGAATTTATTATTGAATTAGAGAAAAAAGAATTAAGTTTGTGGAGGCAAGGAAAAACAATAACCTTAAGCCTCATAAAAGAAGAGTTCAAATCGAATACAGATGCTTCATTCTTAGGGTTTGCGCGTAAAGAAATAATGTCTTCTCAGCTAAAAGATAGCACTAAGCGCAACCATTTAACAACAATATCCCTTTTACAATCGTTCAAACCGACAATTGAGTTTGAAGACTTAACCTATAATTTCGTTACGAATTTTGAAAAATTTCTTTATGAATCTGGATATCAAACAAATACAGTAGCCAAGCATATGAAACATTTGAAATCTTTTGTTAATGCTGCAATTAATAAAGGATACATTGACCCCAATAACTATGCCTTCAGAAGATATAAAATTAAAATGAAGGAAGGAAAACATGTTTTTTTATTACCGGAAGAAATGAAAAAATTGGAAGAAGTGTCTTTGACAGGAAGAAATAGTTGTCTGGAACATACTCTTGATGCATTTTTATTTTGCTGCTATACGGGATTGCGGTATTCTGATTTTGTGAATTTGAATGAGAAAAATATCGTAAAAATGGATGGGAAATTATGGCTAATCTTTGACTCTGTCAAAACAGGTACAGAAGTGAAATTGCCTTTAAACTTGCTGTTTGAAGGTAAGGCTTTAACTTTATTACAAAAATACCAGGGAAAATGGAGCTCATTTTTTTCAATTAAAAATAACTCAAGTGTAAATAAAGAGCTGATACGAATTGGCAAATTGGCAAAAATAAGCAAACACTTTTCATTCCATTCTGCAAGGCATACTAATGCTACTTTATTGATATATAAAGGTGCTAATATAACAACCGTGCAAAAATTATTAGGACATAAAAACCTTGCTACAACACAAATTTATGGAGAAGTTATGGGAAGTACAATTATACGAGACTTGAAAAAATGTCAAAAAAGATAATTAACTCTATTGTCTATACATTATCTCTTATAAAGATGAAGAAGAATCATTTTCAAAAGTGAATATAGCCTTATCTTCTTAATAAAGTTTATCGTTTTGTGAACATGATAATTTTTTGTTGTGATTGCAATACGATAAACTAAAAGAAATAAAATGTGACAATATTTCCATCTCAGCCTAACCGGGTAGAAAATAGGTATCAAGGTTATTGAATTTCTGCAAAATTCATATATGTATATCATATAATATGCGCATATAAAATTCTATATCAGAAAATGATAATAATAGTTTGCTAATTTACTTCATGTCCTACTATCTTCTTTTGTAATCTAAAGTGCAAACAATCTTTGGAAGTTTTGAAATATTTAAAAAGTTGAGAAATATCAATCTTAGTACTTCAGGTATTTTATGAACAGAGTAACAACGAACAGGAATGCTGCAAGTCAATTCTTTTTTCAGTAGAAGAAAGGTAGAAAATTATTATTATCATACTCTTTAAACGGCTTAAATCAAGGAAAACGAATAAGAGATTCAGCAATACATATACTGGTTATCAATTATTTACATAAATGATTAGTTCCGCAAAGACTTTGGTAGTTTCCTTTATCGGAATGGCTACACAAGAAGTGCCAGTTAAAGCAAACTTGAATATTGTATTAAAGTCTGATACAGAACAGCTTGAAGAGGTAATGGTGGTGGCTTATGGTACAGCGAAAAAATCTGCATTTACAGGTTCGGCTGCTACTATAAAAAATGAAAAAATAGCGACGAGACAAACTTCAAATGTGACAAATGCTTTGGCGGGTCAAGTAGCCGGAGTACAAACTACGAGTAATAATGGTCAGCCGGGCAAAGATGCTGAAGTGCGTATTCGTGGTATTGGATCTATATCGGCTAGTAACAAGCCTTTGTATGTGGTAGATGGAGTTCCGTATGATGGTGAAATTTCTGCTATCAGTACTTCTGATATAGAATCAATGACAGTGTTGAAAGATGCTGCTTCTAATGCTCTGTATGGTGCACGTGGTGCTAATGGTGTAATCTTGATTACTACCAAGCGTGGTAAGAGTGGGGAAGCCCGTGTTACTTTTGACGCTAAATGGGGTGTGAATAAACGTGGAGTACCTAATTATGAAACAATTACGGATCCGGCTACATTCTATGAATTAAACTATTCTTCTATTTATAATGCCGATTTGAAAGGATATGCGGCAGCCGGAGATTTGGCTAAAGCTAATGCGTACGCTAATCAAGCAATGCTTTCTTCTACATATTTGGGATATCAGGTGTATTCCATTCCTCAAGGACAGCAACTGATCGGTATGGATGGCAAATTGAATCCTAATGCGACATTAGGTTATTCTGATGGTACATATTATTATACTCCGGATAATTGGTCGGATGAAATTTTTGAAAATAACCTGCGTCAAGAGTATAATTTAAGTATCAGCGGTGCGACTGAAAAAATGAATTATTATATGTCGGCCGGCTATTTGGATGATAAGGGAATTGTTCCTAACTCTGGTTTCCAACGTTATTCTGCACGTTTGAAAGCTGACTATCAAGTGAAGCCTTGGCTGAAGATGGGAGGAAATGTATCATTTACTCATTATGATAGCCGTGAACAGGATACTGAGGGTGGTACATCAAATGCAAACATCTTTTATGCATCAAATATTATGGGAGCCATTTATCCTATGTATGTTCGTGATGCACAGGGTAATATTATGGTAGATAATCGAGGTTTCCTTCGTTATGATTATGGAAAGCCAGGACAAGATTCAAATGGTAGCCGTAATACGATTCCTAATGCAAATCCGTTGGCAAGTTATATGCTGGATAAAATGAAATATTCGGGTGATGTGGTTAGTGGAAAATGGTCTGCTGATATTGATATTTGGAATGGAATCAAGGCAAAAGTGAATATAGGTGTTGATGTAAATAATGTGCGTGCTACAGAGATGGTTAACCCCTTCTACGGACAGTATTCTGAAACTAGCGGAGTCGGAGGTTTGATCAGTGTATCTAGTGAGCGTACATTTAGTGTAAATCAGCAGTATTTGTTGACATACAACAAAACATTTAATGATGTTCATAATGTGGATATTTTGGCCGGACATGAAAGTTATGACTATAAATATCAATATTTGTACGGACAACGTGAGAAATTGTATGATCCGAATGTTCCTGAATTAGGCAATGGTATTATGAACCAGAGCAATAATTCATATTCTCGTAATTATGCAACAGAAGGATGGCTGTTCCGTGCACAATATGACTATGATGGACGGTATTTTGTTTCAGCTTCTTTCCGTCGTGATGCTTCTTCTTGTTTTCACCCGGATAATCGTTGGGGTAACTTCTGGTCTGTAGGAGCTGGATGGTTATTAAGCAAAGAGAAATTCTTGGAAAACCAGTCTTGGATTGATATGTTGAAATTTAAAATCAGCTATGGTTTGCAAGGTAATGATAACTTGATGTTCCAAGGTGGTTTGTACCGTAACTACTATCCGTATCAAGACCAGTATACATTGGCAAACAGTAATGGCGATTTTTCAACTTCTCTATATTATAAAGGTAATAAGGAAATTACTTGGGAAACTTCACACAGCTTTAATACTGGATTTGATTTCGCTTTTTGGGGTGGTAAGTTAGGTGGTTCTGTTGAGTACTTCTCACGTAAAACAACCGATATGCTTTATTTCAAACCGGTAGCAGCTTCAATGGGTTATTCCCGTTTTCCTGAGAATGTGGGGTCAATGGTAAACCGTGGGGTTGAATTGGACTTGTATTCCAATATAATTGAAAACAAGAATTTTTCCTGGAATGTAAACTTTAATCTTACACATTTTAAGAATAAAGTCTTGGAATTATCTCCAGAACTGAATGGACAATTGATTGACGGTGCCCGGATTTATCGTGAAGACGAGTCTATGTACCAGCTTTATTTACCTAAATATGTAGGTGTGGATTCTGAAACAGGAGAGAGTCTGTGGGCGCTGGTGACTCCGGATGAGAATGGTAATACAGTTACGAAATCTTATTCTGTCGCTTCTGAAAACAGATTCGCATCAGGTGATATTCTACCTAAAGTTTATGGTGGTTTTGGAACAAGTGTTACAGCCTATGGCTTTGATCTCTCTGTTTCGTTTGCATACCAGCTTGGTGGACGTATTCTGGACTATACTTATCAAGGATTGATGGATGTGGCAGCCACAGGTAGTGCTTTGCATAAAGATATGTTAAAAGCATGGACTCCTGAAAATAAAAATACGGATGTTCCTCGTATGAATATTAATGACCAATATACGAACAGATTAACAGATCGTTTCTTGACTAGTTCGGACTATTTAAGCTTGCAGAATATTACATTGGGTTATACTTTGCCGAAGAGTCTGACACGTAAAATGCAGATTGACGGTGTCCGTGTATTCTTTGTTGCAGATAATGTGGCTTTGCTGACAGCTCGCAAAGGGTTGGACCCACGTCAAGGTTATGTGGCTGCTGACAATGTATATTCACCTATCCGCACAATTTCCGGAGGTATATCTTTAAATTTCTAATTTAGCAACCCATTTTTAAGAATATGAAATTGTCAAATAAATATATAGCATTTGCAAGTGTCGCTTTATTAATGGCATCTTGCGATTTGGATAAATTTCCTGAAGGAGATTACATATCTGAAGAACAGAAAGAAGATATAATCAATGGCAGACCTAATTTGATAACTGCTGAAGTGAACGCTATGGCAGCCAAATTAAATACTTTTGGTACGATTTCAGATGATGCCACTACTTATCATAATGACTATGGTATTCCTGCGGTATCTATGATATTGGAATCAGGAGGGCAGGACTTGGTTGCATTGGTTAATGGATATAACTGGTTTAATACATCTCAGAATTATAGTGACAGAGTATACGATAGTTCAAGCGATGAATTGATTTGGAAAACGTTCTATAATCACTTGAAAGCTGCAAACAATGTATTGAAATTGATAGCGGCAGATACGGAAGATTCTTCTTTGAAGGTTTATCGTGGCCAAGCTTTAGCTGCTCGTGCTTATGACTATCTGAACTTGGTTCAAATTTATCAGTTTACTTATGCAGGTCATGAAAATAGCCTGGCAGTACCTATTGTTACAGAAACAATGACTGATGAAGATATGCAGAATAATCCGCGTGCAACTGTACAGCAGGTGTATGACCAGATTATGAGTGACCTGAATACGGCTGCTGATTTATTGACCGGGTATGATAATGGCTCAAACAAAGATCAGATTGATGAGGCAGTAGTTTACGGATTGCGTGCTCGTGCTAATCTGTTAATGCAAAAATGGGCGGATGCAGCTAAAGATGCAGAACGTGCCATTGCTGGCGGTACACCTCAGACTTTAGCCCAGGTATCTACTCCTACCTTTAATTCAGCATCGGCAAGTTCATGGTTATGGGGAGTGATGATTACGCCTGATAATGATGTTGTCCAGACAGGTATTATCAACTGGCCTTCGCACTTGTGCTCTTTTACCGGGAACGGTTATACTTCAGGAGTGCCTGATGGATATAGAAAGGTGAATTCTGCATTATATGATTTAATACCCGAAACAGATATCCGTAAACAATGGTTCTTGTCTCCGGATAATAAATCTTCATTGATTGATAATGAGCAGATTGAGGGTACTTCCATCGTTGAATATTTTGGTTTGACTCCGTATGTAAATACAAAGTTCGGAGCTTATCAAAGTATATTTGGTAACACAACCAATGCGTCAGACTGGCCTTTGATGCGTGTTGAAGAAATGTATCTGATAAAGGCTGAGGCAGAAGCCATGGGTGGTAATCTGAGTGGCGGAAAGAGTACATTGGAAAATTTTGTACGGACATATCGGGATCCTTCCTTTACAAGTAAAGCTAATTCGGCACAGGATTTTCAGGATGAGGTTTGGTTGCAGCGTCGTATGGAACTTTGGGGAGAAGGTTTCTCACTGTTCGATATCCTACGCTTGAAAAAGCCGGTGGTTCGTAAGAATACGAATTATGACCCGTCTGTACAATATAATTCAGCAGCAGAAGCGCAGATCCTGATCTATCGGATTCCGCAATGTGAAATGGAAACCAATTCCGGAATCAGTGACACTGATAACAATCCGGCTGCTCCACAACCACAACTATAGGGAATAACTGTAATAAAAAAGAGGATGACGTTCAACGTTCATCCTCTTTTTTTCTTATATTTGATGTAGTCTGAAGGTATTTAATTGACTACAAATAGATTAAAAGAAACTCGCATGAGAATAGGCAACGGATAAGAAATTGGTAAAGTGCTTTGATACACTATATTTCTCATGCTGTCAAACAACTCTTATTTGTTTGCAAATATAATATTATTGCAGGTAAAAATCAAAAATAACGAGGTTTATTTTCATTTTTGCCTGCTGATATTTGTTCCGGATTGTCGGATGCGATATATTTGTAATTAGGATTCGTACCGTGTTCCAAGCGGTTCATAAGTAACGACTTGCGGAGCTTTGGCAACAAGGGGATGCGGCTCCGTTTTATAGAAATGACTTATGCAAACCGACTTATCCATTTACAACAGTCTTCGCCCTTCCTTTATAGAAGGCGTTCACGCCGTGAAGTTCAATGCTTTGTCGGCGGTCATATCGCGTTACCGGGATTATGCCCGCAGTTCCGAACAAATAAAAGCGTACTCGGGAGATTCTCTTCTGATGCGGGACATTGCCTCCTTGCTTGACGAAGCACCCCGTCCCATAACGGGGGAATACCAGGATTTCACCCCGTTCCTGCTTCTTCTGATGCTTTCGGAGGAGTTTCATGCCGTCCATTACGTCGAGCGTCTTGTAACGTGGTATTTCGGCTACTGTTGTGTCGATGAACTGCGGACGGTCTGCACCATTCTGTTCCAGTGTTCCTACCCGCATCACGACACGCTGCGGCTGCGGTTTAAGAATTACCTGCGTGAAGCCCGTAAGACATTGGGTATGCCCGTTGAATGTAACGCTGCTGTCATGCTGAAAATGCTCGACGCCTCTTATGAACATCTCACTCCCGCCGATGTCGGGGAGTTCGAGGAGCTGTTGCACCTGGGGGACGATTACGAGTTCATCTCCCGTGTCAAATCGAATTATCTTGCCTCGGATAACGTCACGGAACTCGCCGGGGTTTGCGGGTATTCCAGCACGATTACCTTCCGCCGGCGTTTCCAGCGGGTTTTCGGCTGCTCGGCCTCCTCGTGGTTACGTCAGCGCCGTATCGAACGTATCGGGGAGTTGCTGCGGACGACACACTACACGTTGCAGGAAATAGCCTACATGTGCGGTTTCTCCGCCCAATCCCACTTTACGGACTTTTGCAAGCGGAATATGGGGAGCAATCCCACTTCCATCCGCCAGGAAGGCCGGATCTGACATTAAAATCGGCCTCGTGATAAAAAAACGAAGAGAAAGATAAAAATCGTAATCCGCCGGTTTTTCGATTCGCTAACTTTATACGCGAAAGTAACAAGACGGATTATGATTGCATTTATAGAAAAATTAAACAGCGAAGTCCTGCGGAGTATCGAACGTATCGAATCGCGGGATACCGACGTGTTGAAAAAGTCGCTTGAAGCGTCACGTGTCCTGGGAGAAGCGTTCGACCGTTTGAAACAATATATCATCGGCTACCGTTTTCAAAACGATGACGAGGAAATAAAGTTCTTCAAAGAAATCAAACCCCGTCTTTTTTGCCGTCTGATCTATTACCGCAAGCTCTACAATATCGAGATGAACCGTCCGGTAGGAAGTATCGAGGCACAACGGGAGTACCTGGACGCCCATGTTCGGGCCATCAACGCGTACACGCAGAAACGCCTTGACTTTATCCGCTATTTCCGCAGCGGCGCTACACACCTGGACAGCCTCTATTTCCTGCGCGGGCAGACCGACACGGAGCAATACCTGGAAACCTTCTACTATGAACTCGACCCGCAGTTTTCGACAAACGCGGATTTCAAGGTGGCGAAAATCCTGGCCAACGATATGTTGTCGGTTTATCTTATGGGCGAATTGGAATCACTGGAGAGCACGAACCTCCGGAACATGGTTCTGCCATTGTCTGACGTGCGTCCGACATGGCAGGACTCGAAGACGGATCTGACGGAACTTATTTACCTGCTCGACAGTAAAGGCTGTTTCGGCAATGTGCCACTCACGCAACTTGCCAGCTACATTTCCAACGCTTTCAACGTACACCTCGACATGAACCTTTCGAGGACATTCTGCGATATGAAAATCCGAAACAACCCGACACCGTGGCTTGACAAGGCGAAAGAGGCCCTGCTTAAACGTATGCAGACGTGGAAGCGAAACAAGAAAAACGGCAATTCCGAGTAGAATATGAACCGGTAAAGCACTCTATTCCTTATAGAAACACTGATAATCAGCGTTGTATATAACAAAAGAACCGAGGTCGGTTTTCCCCCGTAACTCTCGAAAGGAACTTTCCCGAACGCCCGTATTTGCACCCGTATAAGGAGCCGATACGGGTGTTCCGTTGTAGCCCCGTCCGGATTAGAACACCGTTAAGCGTTGAATCACAGTATTCTATCGCATTTCTGCCCATAAAAATACCGAGTACGGGCCGCGGATTTCGGTAAAAAACACTGCCTTCTTCACCGCATGAACCGTTGAGAATCAGTTCACTGCAAATTATCAAAAAAAAGTCGTACCGACCTCGTTTTAAGCTGTCCATATAAGCCCGACCTTTGTAACAGACTAAAAAACAAAGGAGTATGAAAATCATAGTGATCGGTTCGCGAGCCTATAACGAGCTTGTCGGGCGTATAGAGAAAATAGAGGCTGCAATCGCCTCTCTCCCTGAAAAGGGGCGTGCATGGAATAAGGAGTATATAAACGACGAATGGATGGACGGCGAGCAGGTCTGCCGTTACCTGGGTATCAGCGGGCGTACCCTTCAACGCCTCCGCTCGGATCACGTGATCACCTATTCGGCCATCAACCGGAAGCTGTATTATTCCCTCACGGAAATCCGCCGTGTGCTGAAGGAGCGTTCCGTGCGGCGCAAGAACCAACCAAAGGAGTAGGCCATGTTTCTGGACAAGGAATATTTCGACGGATGGATGCAGCGGCTCTCGGAACGGCTGGAACGTATCGAGAAGCTGTGCGCGGGGGACGTGGAGCAACCGCTTTCCATCCTGCCTGACGGGGAGCGTCTTCTGGACAATTACGACCTGTGCCGTATGCTCAATATCAGCAAGCGCACACTCCAGCGTTACCGCACCTCGGGAGAGCTGCCTTACGAGATGATCTATCACAAGACCTTCTACCGGGAATCGGACGTCCTGCGGTTCATCGAGCGTAACTTCAGTAATTTCCGCAAGCTGAAAAAGGATCGTCCTGCCGGTTCCGGTTAGGCCCTGTCCCGAGAGTCCGGCGTCATGGAAAAACGCGGAGATACATGGAATAAGGCACGACAAGGCGGTACAACCGCTCGATATTTGCCGTAAAATCAGTATGTTTGCTGAATGAAGCCTATATAATAATGAAGCAATGAAAGAAACTGATAAAATATATCCTGCCGACAAAGGGGAGGAAGAGCTGCTGCATAATGTGCGCCATATCTTGCAGGAAGCGCGCGCGAAGGTGATACATCATGTCAATTCGACCCTCGTGAGGGCTTACTGGCAGGTAGGGAAATACATAGTGGAGTACGAGCAGCAGGGAACCGACCGTGCCGGATATGGCAAGGCTGTCATCAACACCCTTTCCAGGCGGCTCGTGGCGGAGTTCGGAAACGGGTTCACGGCCACCAACCTGCGGTACATGAGGCAGTTTTACCAGTGCTACCCGAAATATCACACGCTGTGTGATAAATTGAGCTGGTCGCATTGCCGCACGCTTCTCAAGGTGTCGGGCGATGCCGCCCGTGATTTTTACCTGCACGAGTGCGTCAAGGAAAACTGGAGTGTCCGGCAGCTCGACCGCCAAATCAACACGCTTTTCTATGACCGCCTGCTGGCCAGCCGAGACAAGAAAGCTGTGAAAGAGGAGATTTCCCGTACCGAACCCGGACGTGTCGAACCCAAAGAGATCATCCGCGACCCGTATATCCTGGAGTTTCTCGGTATCCCGCAGGGAGAGCATTTTCTGGAAACCGATCTGGAGCAACTGCTCATCAGCCGCTTGCAGCGCTTGATGCTCGAACTCGGGAAAGGCTTCGCCTTCGTCGCGCGACAGAAGCGTATCTCCTTCGATGACAAGCATTTCTACATCGACCTGGTCTTTTACAATTACCTGGCCCGTTGTTTCGTTTTAATAGACCTTAAATCCGGGGAGCTGACCCATCAGGATTTGGGGCAGATGCAGATGTATGTCAATTACTACACCCGTGAGTTGATGAATCCCGGGGATAACCCTCCGGTGGGTATCGTCCTCTGCGCGGAGAAAAACGACGCGGTCGTCCGTTATACGCTGCCCGAAGATGAAAAGCAGGTCTTCGCCGCCCAGTACATGACCTATCTTCCCACGCAGGAGGAGCTGCAAACACTCTTGCAGGAAGTGTGACGACAACGCTCACGGACATATGAAAAAAGCCGATGGAAATCTGTACTTCCGTCGGCTTTTCGTTTACATCTTGATCCCTTTCTTCGCAGGGCCGTTCTCCGGCGGGCTGCCCACGCCCGCGATCACGATGCGCCCCCCGGAGGCGTCGGCAATCTGCCGCAGCCGGGAAGGAATACGGGCCGCCGTGTTGTCTTCCTTCGGGAGCTCTTCCGCCGTGTCATGCCGTTCCCGGCACACGTCGTTATCCTCCTCCGCCTCCTTTCCCTCGCTCTCTTCTATCGGTTTGAGGCTTTGCTGTATCCTGCGGTCTATTTCCGTCAGGTCAGCTTTTAGGGCCGTCAGTTCGGGCTCCTTGCGCCAGGAACTTTCCACCACTTCCCGCAGGACGGGAATATCTTTCTCCAGTTCCTCATTCTTTTTCCGGAATTTCTCCAGTGTCGGCTCGATGGTCGCGAGCGCGTGGATGAAGTTCATCGCCGCCAGTCGCGGGTCGGAGGCGATATTCCCGTAGTTATACTGGTATAGATAATCCCCTTCACCCCGGACATAAAAACGGTTCTGCACCAGGTCGAGCCCGTCTTTCCCGGTCGTTTCGCTCTGGACGAGCAGCTCGAACCCGTAGAGGCTCCCGATGGGTTCGAGCCTGTCGAGCGTGCGTGCCGTTTCGGCGATATGGTTGAGCTGTTTCCC
Organism: Phocaeicola sp. GP0067; assembly: GCF_031119655.1. NCBI lineage: Bacteria > Pseudomonadati > Bacteroidota > Bacteroidia > Bacteroidales > Bacteroidaceae > Phocaeicola > Phocaeicola sp. GP0067. The sequence goes on along the minus strand of NZ_JAVHZY010000004.1, from coordinate 229,359 downwards.
GATGAGCTTGGGGTCGGAGGTTTCCAGCCCGTTCAGTTTCACGGGATTGCGGTACGAGCCGTCCTCGTTGAACTCGACGCGGGCCTTGAAGTGTTCCAGATCCTTGCCGATACGCCGTATCAGGTCGTTGTTCTTCTCTATCTTCTCCGTGATCTGCTCCAGCTTGTAGCGGCTCGATGATTTGCCGCGCACGAATGCCTGGCGTTCGCTTTCGAGCGTGGCAATCTTCTTCTCCAGGCGGGCTTTGTCCAGCAGGTCTGTATTTCCCGAGAGGACGGCGACATACTCGGAAAAATTCATGCCGCTCTTTTCGTCGATGGCCCCCTCGTCGATGGTACGGCTTCCCATGTTGTTGGTCTTGAGCTGGCGGATGAACAGTTGCTTGTTGTGCAACAGCCCGAACTTGTAGGCGTCGAGCGACTTCTCGACGGCGTATAATATCACGTCCACCTTGTTGTCGGCATGGAGTTTGGCGATCTCGTTCCCGGTGCGTATTCCCCGCCCGTCGCGCTGCTCCAGGTCGCTGGGACGCCAGGGGCAGTCCAGGTGGTGTATCGCCACGCAGCGTTTCTGCGCGTTCACTCCCGTCCCGAGCATCTCGGTCGATCCGAAGAGTACGCGGATTTTTCCGGTGTTCATACCGGCGATCATCTCCTTGCGCGCTTTTTCCGAGGTCGCCTCCTGGATGAACCGCACCTCGCTTTGGGGTATGCCGTAATCCTCCGCGAGTTTACGCCGTATCTCGGAATAGACGTTCCACCCCGCTCCGGGTTTGTAGGTTCCCAGGTCGGAGAATACGAACTGCGTACCTTTGTACGCCTCGAAACGGCGGTAGTAACCGGCAATCATACGGGCGCAGTGGCTCGCCTTGTTGTCCACGTGGTCGCTGTATAGTTCGGGGTCTATCATACGCATATCGAGCGACATCTTGCGGGCGTAGTCTGTGGCAATGAGCATTTTCGCCTTTTCCTCCCGCTCCGAGAGCGGCAGGCGGCCCAGGAGCGTGGCATCGCCCGATTTGGCGAACTGCACCAGTCGTTCTATGAACTCCGTCTGCTGGGGTGTCGGCGGGATATTGTGCAATATCTCGTTCTTTTGCGGTCGGTCGATCCCTATATCCTCCGCCGAGCGGTAATCTGTAATCTCGGAGTAGAACATGGCCAGTTCGGGAACCTTGATGAAATATCGGAACCGTTCTTTCTGCACGACCTCGTTGGTCACGGAAAACTCGTAGTCGATGGTTTTCTTGGCAAATATGGCCGCCCAGGCATCGAAGGTGCGGATATTCTGACGCTCCAGCTCCTTCGGGCGCAGGTACTTGAAAAGCAGGTACAGTTCCGTGAGCGAGTTGGAGATGGTCGTTCCCGAGAGGAACGTCGCCCCCAGGTCGCGGCCCGTGCGCTGCTGTATGGTACGCAGCGCGAAAAGCATGTTGAGCGCCCGCTGCGACCCCTCGGGATTTCCGAGGCCCGCCACCCGGTCATGCCGGGTCGTGAAAGTCAGGTTCTTGAATTTATGGCTCTCGTCCACGTAGAGGTGGTCGATACCCATGAGGCGGAAGTCCACGGCGTCGTCCTTGCGTGTTTCCAGCGCGTGCGCCACCTTCTGCAACTTGGCTTCCAGGTTGGCCTTGCGTTTCTGACACCCTTTCATCATGGCGCGGGAAACGTCCCTGCCTTGTGCTTTGAGCACTTCGAGGTTCTCCTCCACACAGTCCAGCTCGGCCTGCAATATCTCCTGCTGTATCTCCGGAGACTGGGGTATCATGCCGAACTGTTCGTGCGAGAGGATCACGGCGTCCCAGTCGTTGTTGCGTATCTCCCGGAAGATGCGCTCACGCTTCTGGGGCGTGAAATCCTCCTTGCCCGGGTAGAGGACTTTGGCCATCGGGTAAGCGGTACAGAACGTCCGGGCTATTTCATGGATGTTGGCTTTCAGCCCGATAATCATGGGTTTATTGGCCAGCCCGAGGCGTTTCTTCTCGTAGGCCCCGCAGCACATGATGAGGGTCTTTCCGCCGCCCACCTCGTGGTCGATTATCCCGCCGCCGAGCAGTTTGTCCATCCATATCGCGTCCTTCTGGCTGTCATACAGATTGTCTATTCCCAGCCCCTTGAGGTCGAGGTCGGGGAATTCCTGGTGCGTCCCGTCGTACTTCGGGCGCACGTAACAGTTGAAAGTACGGTTATAGAGGTCTGTCAGGCGGTCTTTGAAGTCGGACGACTGCTCGCGCAGCCATTCGGGGAAAGCACCCCGGATCTCGTCTATCTTGCTGTTGGCGAGCTGTATGGCCTCCCCGTCACGCACTTTGACCTCCCGCCGTTCGCCGTCCACCCATTTGAGGACGGTCTTGGTGATGTCGGGCGAAGTGTTTTGCAGGGCGTGTTTCAAAAGGTGCAGGCCGTTGTACTTACGGGTCTGCGCGCTGACGGCATACTGCTCCGTGATCTTCACGTTCGTCGCTTCCGCCTTCACGCCGTACTCGTCCAGGTTGGAGGCGAAGGTGATCTTCACCTCCGTATCGAAGAGCGAGGAGGCGAAACGCTCGTAAACACCTTTTGGAATCCACCGTTCGCCCAGGTTGAAGTCCAGGTCGTCGAAAGCGATGGGTTTGGGCGTCGCCTCGCGCAGAGCCTCCAGCGATTCCCGGGCCGGGGCGTGGTCGGGATTCTCCCGCAGGAACGCCTCGATCCGTTCGGCTTTCCCGATGACATTGCCGGCGATGAACTTGTCGGCAACCTCGTAGCCGTCCGTTTCCGGGTTGTAATAGATACGTCCTTTCAGTTCCCCGAGTATTCCCTCCACGGTAGTTCCCGTGAGCGAGGCCATGTAGTGCGGTTCCACCCGGCCGTACTTGTTCAGGCTGGCCACAAGGGCCTCCGAAGCGTCGTCGGCGTGCGTGATCTCATCGGGATTGAAGGCCACGGGACGCTCGAAGATGTCGGCTTTGCGTGCCTTGCCGTCGATGTAACGCTCCAGCGATAGAATCTCCGTCCCCCGCGCGTCCATCTTGATCAGGTCGAGGTTGCGTTTGTCATTGAGCCGTCCGAAGCGTTCGGTGAAATTGTCGTAAAGCCGGTTGAGCATCTCCCGCAGGGCGGGGTTCGCCGTCAGCGTTTCCGCCTCGTTGTTATAAAGGTGGTAATAGGCATCGCGTATCTCGATATACATGGAGGCTTTCGTCCGTTGTGCAGGCGTGAGTTCCAGCGGGTGGAACATGGGTTGCAGGGATTCAATCCCCCGCAGGTAGCCGACCCGGTTTTGTCCGTCCGTGACGAGTGTCCCTTCGCGGAAATAGGGGGCGACCTCACCCTCGAACGGGCGGGGTTTCATATCCGCCTCCCGTATCTGCGGCATTTCTTTACCGGGTTCTTCCTCCTCCGGATTGTCCGGCGTGTCGAACAGGCTGCCCGTTCTCGGCGTACCGGCGGCTTGTTTCCGTCTGTCTTTCGGGGCTTCCGTCGGGGGGCGTACCGCCTGCCGTTCCCGCTGTTCCGGGGTTTCCTGCTGCCGGGCGTTTTGCCGGCGCAATTCCGCCCTCCGTTCCGGGGTAAGCGACATCATCATCTCGTAAAAGCCGTTGATCGGCGGGTTGTCCTCCCAGTTCAGGGAGGCATACAAGTCTTCGGGATCACGCTCCGGTGGCGTCGTTTTCGGCATTTCGCTCTTCTGTTCCTCCGGAGAGGAGGCCGGGGCGAATAACGAGGGTTGCCGGGGCGTCTTCCGCTTTGCTCCCCGGCGGCTGTTCCTTTTCTTGGATATACCGAGTTCTGCCTGCCGCCGCTCCTCGGCGCTGAAGCCGAACAGATCGTAGAGCGTCAGCAACGGTTCCTGCTGCACGTTTACCGGTTCGGCAGCTTGGGTGGCAGGTACGGGAGCCGCCGTTTCCACCGTGTCGAAAAGCGACCCGGCGAAGCCCTCCTGCGGTTTCGGTTCCGTTGTTCCGCCCACGTGCTGCACGGGAGTATCTGCCATGCCGAAATCTTCGGGTTTCGGCGGGTGCTGCTCCCACAAGCGATTCTCCCGCTCTTTCGACCAGGCCCCGAAGTCGGCCAGATCCTCTCCGGTCGGTTCTCCGGCGGGAGTGGCGGCAGAATCCGGTAACGCTTGTCCGGGTTTGTTTTCGATTCGGGTAATCTCCCCGGTTTCGGTATCGACATGGTAGCCCTGCGCCGCCATTTCGGCGACGACGCGGCGTTTTTCCTCCTCTTCCCGCTGCTGCTGAAGGTTACGGGCGTCGGCTATAATCTCCTTGACGATTTCTCCGGCAAGGCGGGGCTCGTGTCTTTCGGCACGCTGGCGTTCCGCCTGACGGGGACGGGACAATTCCCGCTCCGGTGTACCGGGTGTCTGTTCCGGAGCATGTTCCAGGCAATAACTCTCGTTGAAATGCCGGTTGAAATCCTCTGAGAGCATACGCCGCATCTCCCGGTCGATGCCGTCCACGCCCTCCGCGTGGGTGAACTCCATCGCCGGTTTGCCGTAGGGGTCTTTGCCTACTTTGGCCTCGGTATGGATCACCCTGTCGAACGACTGGAAAAGGTTGTTTATCCGGATGCCGTTCGACAGCTTGCGGGATTCGATGAAATCCCGCTGCCGTTCGGACAGTTCCCCCGTGGCGGCTTTCTTTTGCAGGATAACCAGGTCGCTGCCGACCTCCGTCCCCGCGTGTTCTGTAAAGAGGTTGTTCGGCAGCCGGATGGCCGATACGGGCTCGCAGCGGTTCATCAGCCACTCGCGCACGGGGCGTCCCTGCTCGGCGTTCAATACTCCCTGCGAGGTGATGAATGCCACCAGGCCGCCCTCGCGTACCATATCGACGGACTTCATGAAAAAATAGTTGTGCAGCGCCCGTGTGCCTTGCCGCCGCACGGGGTCGGTATGGGTGGAGAAGAACGGGTCGAAGAGCGCCACGTCCCCGAAAGGGATGTTGCTCACGGCCACGTCGTAGTAACCGGCGTATTTGGGTTCGATACGTTCGAATCCCTGTACCCGCACCCGTTTTTCGGGGTGCAGGTGCTTCAGGATCAACCCCGTGGCGGGGTCTTTCTCGAAGCAGGTGATCTCCGCGTAGGGGTCGTGGAAATCCACGGCATTGACGAAAACCCCCGTTCCCGCGCTGGGGTCAAGAATACGTTGGGGGGCGATCCGCGTATCCCATATCGCCTCCACGATGGCGTCTGCCACTTTCGGGGGCGTGTAAAAAGCCGTCAGGACGGAGTTCTTGATCCCGTCCATGTAGCGCTTGTATTTCCGTTCGTCGGGGGTGTTCGCCCTGATGACCTCTTGCAACTCGGCCACGAGCGTTGCCATGCCGTCCTTGTCCGGTTTCCCGGTGGGGTTTTCCAGCACTTCCTTGATGGCGCCGAAGCCGCTGTATGCGCCGAGTGTCCTTTCTTCTTCGGGAGTCGGCGCCCGCCGTTCCCTGTCGAGCGTGAAGGCCGTCTTCAGCGCGTCGATATTCTGGCGGAGGTGGGTTTTCTTATTGAATGCCATCTTCGAGAAGTATTTGGACGGTTCCCGTCAGTTCGGTATAGAACAGTTCATAGTCGGGCGTGTCGGCGAAGTCGTCCGTGAGGTCGTACTTCTCCAGCACCCCGCGGCAGAGGGGCAGCAGGCGTAGAGCCGCCTGCCGGGCGGTATCCTCGGGAATCTCCGCCTCGAATTCCCTCCAGAGGATGTTTACCAGCGTGTTGTAGGGTGAAAAGTGCAGTCCGCGGCAGAGTTCCTCGCGGGCAATTTCTTCGGCCTCGATGTGGTTGCAGCCCGAACGGATCGCCTCGCTGTACGCTTGGGCGGCGCTGTCGGCCCGCTCGGCGATGAACTCACTTTCGGCGATGAGTTCCGGGTGGCTGTCCTTGAGGTAGGATAGTAACGAAAGTCCGTAATAGGACAATTCCCCCGTGGGGGTATGGTGTTGCTTGTCTGGCATGATAAGAATTTTTAGTGGTCGTTGATAATCGGGGAAGAGAAAGGCGCCCCGGGTTCCCACCCGAAGCGCCGACCACTGAAAAAATCCTTATCAAACAAGCGTATCTCGTTATGACAGGTCTTTTCCAGTGGCAAAGGTAACGATTATTTCCGTTTGTTCCTCTTTCCCTGCCTGGGAGTATCGCGCGGTTCGAAAACGAACGAGGTCTTGAACTGGTCATCGAGCGTGAGGGCCGCGTCGAACGTCCCGCCGCCGTTTTTGACGAATCCCCGGATCGTGCCGGTTTTGCCTTTGGTCAGCAGTTCCGCGAGCTGCTTGTCGGTCAGCTCCTTGCGGGCCACGGTTCTCCATACGGTCAGGCCGCAATCGGGATTCTGACACTTGGCGAGTTTGGGATAGAACACCACGGGCCTGCCGCAACGCGGGCAGGCTGTGTCACTCTCCGCGCCGTCGATTCTTGCTTCCAGCAGTTCTTTGGCGATTTGCGAGGCGAAGACCTCGATACCGCGATGGAACGTCGGGGCGTCCATCTCCCCGGTGGCGATCTTCGAGAGGGCCAGTTCCCAGCCGCCCGTCATGGCGACATCGGCGATCTTCTTGTCCCTGACCACGGCATACACGGCCAGTCCCTTGTCCGTGGGTACAAGCGACTTTTTCTCTCGCCTGACATACTCGCGGGCAAAGAGCGTTTCGATGATGGCGGCACGGGTGGCGGGCGTGCCGATGCCGGCATCCTTCATCGCCTCGCGTTCGGCCTCGTCGGACAGTTCGCGTCCGGCGGTTTCCATCGCCGCCAGCAGGCTCGATTCCGTGTGAAGGGGGCGCGGCCGGGTCTGTTTCTGTTCCGTGACGCATCCCTTGACGGGCAGCTCGTCGCCTTGCACGATGTCGGGAAGGAGGGTCATGTCCTCCTCTTTCTCCTCGACAGGTTCATTCAGGACGGCCCGCCAGCCCGTCTCGACCATGATACTGCCGCGGGCCGTGAAATCATGTCCCGCGCTTTGCAGGGTAAGGGAAGTGTTTTCTTTCACGCAGGCCCCGGAAAAGGTTTCGAGCATCCGCCCCGCGACCATCTCATAGACGATGCGGTGGTCGGCATCCAGTTCGGAAGGGAGGTTCTCGGTGGGAAGCAGCGCGTGGTGGTCGGCGATCTTTTCGTTGTCCACGCTTCGGCGGGAGAGAGATGCGGTATCCATCCTGCCCGCGTATTCCGCGAAACGGGGATAGCGTGTCATGTTCCCGATGAGTGCCGGAATCTCCTCGGCCACATCTTCCGATATATAGCGTGAGCCGGTACGGGGATAAGTGATGAACTTCTTCTCGTAAAGCGACTGGGCGATGTCGAGCGTTTTTTCTGCCGAAAAACCATACCGACTGTTGGCCTCTTTCTGGAGTGTCGTCAGGTCGTACAAGAGAGGCGGCTGTTCCCTGGCCTCCTTGCGCTCCACGTTCACGACGCGTACCGTTCGGGCGCCGATAACCTCGGCGCGGGCTGCTTCCGCCTTCTCCCTGCCGTCGAATTTCTCCGTGGAGAGGACGGTGAACTCCGTGCCCTCCTTTGCCGTGGAGAGCTTCAGCCGGAAATAGGCGGCGGGCTTGAACGCCTTGTTCTCCAGGTAACGGGAGCAGATGATCGCCAGCGTGGGGGTCTGCACCCGTCCGAGCGACCAGACACCCCGCCCGGCAGCCACGGCAAGCGCTTGCGAGGCGTTGATACCGACGATCCAGTCGGCTTCGCTGCGGGCTTTGGCCGAGAGGTAGAGGTTGTCGTATTCGTTGCCGGGGCGGAGGTGTTGTAACCCCTCGCGAATGGCCCGGTCGGTCAGGCTGCTGATCCATAACCGCACGAAAGGGGTGCGGCATTCCAGGTAAGAGTAGATGTAGCGGAAGATCAGCTCCCCTTCACGCCCCGCGTCGGTCGCGACGATGATGCGCTCGGCCATGCCGAACAATTCCCGGAGAATACCGAGCTGCTTCACGACACCCGGGTCGGCCTTATACTCTTTACCCTCCCGAACCTGCCGGGGCAGGAGGATGAACGATGATGGCAGGATAGGCAGGTTTTCCCGGCGGAAACCCGCGATGCCATACTGTTGGGGCATTGCCAGCCCGACCAGGTGGCCGAAGGCCCAGGTTACGGCGTAGCCGTTTCCCTCGATAAAACCGTCTTTACGGTTCGTGGCTCCCACGATGGCGGCGATCTCACGCGCCACCGAGGGCTTTTCTGCGATAATTACTTGCATGATGATTCGGATTTTTCAGTGGTTGTTTTCTTGTTGTTCTTCTTCTTTCTCTTTTTCCGGACGGGCGATCAGCCGGCGGTCGTAATAGACATGGTTGCCGTTCCCGTCGTAATACAGCCGTCCGTCGTCCGCCTTCTCCGGGGGGCTGCGTTTACCCGGCCGGAGGTACAAGGCAGCCAGCGCCGCGATCAGGAGCGGCATGGCTCCGGCCTGCATGTAGAACCATTTCATACGTTATACCTTGGCACCTTTGGAGTTGCTCTTTTTGCTGCTGCGGTAATTTTTCTTCTGCGCCGGGGTGGCCTCCTGCTGTCCCTGCTTGAGCGGCTCTTTCACACCTTTGACCGCTTCGACGGTCTTGCCCTCGGAATTGACGGCGACCTGGGTACGGCTTTCAACGGCGGGTTTGACCTCCGCCCCCTGCCGTTTCGCACGGTCGGGATTCCAGCGGAAGAAGTCCATCTTGTTACGCTCGAAGTTGGGCTTGACCCAGGCGTTGAACGGCTCACCCTGCCCGTCCTTGACCATGCCCTTGATGTAGAAAGCCTTGACATCCGCCCGCTTGGAGGGATCATTCACCGCTTCCGTCCACTGGTCATAAGCCTCTTTGGGCACGGAGGCTTTGAGGATTGTCCGGTGAATCGTGAGCGTGGGCTGTCGTTCGGAGGCCGTAGTTTCCTGCCGTCCGTTTTTCTCGGCGGCCTTCTGGCGGTAAATCTCCTTGTTCTCCTGGGCGTAGCGGTTGCGATCCAAACCGTCGTAGGTAAAGGAATAGTTACGTTCGGCCGCGTCGATTTGGATATAGGCATCCCGCTTATAACCCGCGCGGGTGGTATATCCTTCGAGCAACACCTTGCCGCCGCCGTAGAAATCCATCTGCTTGCCTTCCGAGAGGTCGGCCTCCTTGATGCGGGCACGTTTTTCGAGTAACGAAACGGGCATGGGTTCCAGCGTGTTCGTCCATTTGTCTATCGACACGTAGCAGGGCGTGAGCTTGCCCGGCTCCAGCTCCAGGTCGATCACTTTCCCGGCATGACGGGTGTTCATCAGGTTCGTTTTCGCCTCCTCATCGAGCAGCACCCCGTGGAAGGGGGCGTCGAGGTCGGGTCGTTCCTGCCAGTAATGCGGCACGACGCGCAGCGAGCCGTCCGCCTGCTCTTCGAGCGACACGCGCCCTTTGGTGGAAACACGCATCCCGTTCTCCAGTTCGGGGTTCATCTCCACCAGCCCGTTGGATTTATGTCCGTAAGACATGGCTTTCAGGTGCGGCTCGATGTCCTCCATGCGGATACCTTTCTTCTCCATATCCGCCAGGTCTATCTTCGTGACGTCCAGCGGCTCGAACTGCCGCTGCTCCTGCGTCTGGAGCCGTTCGGAGGGGTCGATACGGTAATTTTCCAGAATCTCCGGGTCGAAGTCGATGCGGATAAGTTTGTTCAGGGCATTCTCCGTCATGACGAAGATACCCGTGTGGACGGGGTTCTGGGCCTGTTCCATGAACTTTTTGAAGAAGGCTTCGAGGGCTGAATCCTGCGTGTTCACGTTCAGCAGGCTCGCCACGTTCTGATCCGTGGGGTCGGCGGTCTGGATATTGCCGTCCTGATCCACGCCGGTAACGGCTTGTAGTCGTCCGTCGTCGGCATTCTGAACGAGCATGACTTGTTTAGCGTCGTTCTTTACGTTTTCGTCCATAATTACGAGTGTTTTTAGTTAGCACCAATAGCGATGCGGGAACGAAAGTAAGGGGAACCGGCTGAACGTAAAAGAGTTGGAAAGGCTATGGAAGCATCGGGCACAGAAGTGGCCGCTTGTGGCGCAGGGCAGAGGAAATCGGAGAAACGGAGTGCCGGGAAGGACGGATTTGGCAGAGGGTATTTTCGTGGCTCCTCACCTTATTTGTCAGGTAGTCGGGATCTATTGTTAAATGTCAATAAAGCGCATGGATAACCCGTGTTTTTTTATAAATTTGCGAAAACGGGTTTCAATATCCGACAAAACGTGAGGCATGGAAATATATACCCCAAAAACCAAGATCAAACTTTCTCCGGTGATAAGAAACGGGAGAGAATTTGTCGAAGTGACTTTCGGTAATGACAATGACATCCGCTTGTCGCTGTCGAAGGAAGAAAACGTACTGCTTGTCGGCGGCAGGGCTTATCTGCCGGCAGAAGATTTCGTGCTTGCCGAGTTCTTCGACCGCTATGTAAAAATGGCGTTTATAGACTATTCTGCCATCAAGGAAACCGCACCCCGTAAAGAGGAAGACAAACGGCCGCCACTGCCGGAAGGCTATCTGGAAAAACTTCAGCAAGTGCGTTACAGTGACCATACCGTAAGGGTATATACCTCCTATTTCCGCGATTTCCAACAGCATTTCGAGGGGCGTAAGATTGAAACGGTTACTCCCGGCGAGATAAACGACTACCTGCTGTATCTCATCCACGAGAAAAACATATCCTCCTGCCAGCAAAACCAGCGTATCAACGCCATCAAGTTCTATTACGAGAAAGTTCTCGGTCAGGAACGGCGGTGTTACAAGGTGAACCGTGCCAAACGGGAGAAGACGCTGCCCGACGTGTTGAGCAAGGAGGAAATAAAGAAAATACTCGACGTGACGGTGACAGACCTGCGTTTCTTCTGTATGTTCTCCATACTCTATTCCGCAGGGTTGCGCATCAGCGAACTGCTGGAACTGAAACCCGGCGACATCAACGAATCCCGCTCCCTGATACGGGTGCGGCAGGGTAAAGGGAAAAAAGACCGCTACACCCTGCTGTCAAGACCGTTGATGAAAAAGCTGACGGAATATAACAGACTATACAAACCGAAAGTGTGGCTTTTTGAACACAGACCGGGAGAACCTTTCACCGAGAGTATCGTGTCGAAACGGCTGAAGGCAGCGGCCCGGGAAGCGGGAATCACGAAACGGATTTATCCGCACCTGCTGCGCCATTCGTTCGCCACTCACCTGCTGGAGCAGGGAACCGACATCAAGATAGTGAAAGAGCTTATGGGACATAACAATATCAAGACGACAGAAAGGTATGTCCACATAGCCGACACTTTCAAAAGCAATATCAAAAGCCCGTTGGACGATCTGTTGATGGAGGAAGACGAGGTCTGATACTTAAAGAAAATAACAGCCAAATCGGCTGATAGTATAACATTATCGGCTCAATAAAATGTTCAATTTTTAATTAGAAGAAATGAATACTAAAACAAATGATTTAAAAGAAGTTATCAAAAGTTGGATCATCAATATTGATAAAACAGAAGAATTGCCTTCTGATATTGTGGCTTTGAGCTTTAATCTTTATGAACCTTATGGTTTAGAAATGGTTGGTTCTACTTGGTTTGATGAAAAGGATGAAGATTGGGCATGTGATGAAAGTTTTGAACCAGCTCAAAGAAGTTGTCCTAATTTTGAAATTTCAGACAAACTAAAATGGGAAGAAGTGTTAGAAATAGTTGTAGCTATTCTTAAAGACTTACTCAATGAACTTGCTGACTTAAATATTTTTAGAGTAGAACATATCGCAGTTGGATTTGTAGATGGTGATTTGATTATCATTAAATAATCAATATGCCGATAACACGCACCGCAATCGCCTAAACGGTGATTAGCTGCCGGACATTAGTCGCTTGAAAAATAAAAAAAGAAAATGAGTAAGATAATGATATGGGTCGGTCAATTCGATTCCGAAGCTGACTTTGAGAAATATATGGATCAATCGGCTTTCCGTCAATGGTGGAAAGATTACGATGAAGACAATAAGGAACTTCGTTGCCAGTTCTGTAAGGAGCTTGGTGTAATGAGCTATGATGAGGATTTTCTTATTATGAAATTCACATCTGACGGCTTGGCAGGATTACTCAACCTTATTCCTGCTGATACCCAAAAGATAAGTCTGTCGATGGCTGATAAAAATATTACAATGGCAAATGCTGTTATCTGCTATAATTGTCGTGAGGGTATATCTCCTAAAAAGGCAGAGAATACCACAACCATGACTTATCTTGGTACGTTTGAGTTTGAACTGTCGCCTGAAGGAATGCAAGGGTCTAATGCTGGATTAGAATATATGATTTGGATTGGCACAACCGCTAAAAGTCGGGAAGAATTTATGGAGTATTTCAATCAAGATGAGTACATGAAAGAAATACGAGATTACGAAGAAGGTCGTACAAAGAAACGTCCCAATCCGGAACATCGCTGTCAGTTCTGTAAAGACGTTAATATAAAGTATTACTATCCAGAATTTCTAACTGTGGAAATTAAGGATGAACCCGAAAATCCTTTTAATCTTGTTAGAATGATGATTGATAACAAACTTGTCCTTGACTGGTATATTGAATCCGATATTGATGAATACCACATAAAGCCATCAAATTGTATTGTGTGCTATATACCCAATGGTTTCAAGGACAACAAAAGGAATCAGAAAATCTTTATTAAGAAGAAAAATTATGATTCATATGAAACACCTAAAAAATTTGTGGATGAATTAGACAGTTACAACGGTATTCAATATTTGGAAACTTATATTGCAGAATAAAGCGACTAACAAACGGATAAATTTCCCTTAAAGGTCGATTATCCACTGGACATTAGCAACTTTACAAACTAAAAAGAATATGAGTGACCAAATAATTTTTGATGTTGACGGACTTATAGAAGCTCAAATCCGTCAGAGAGATAAAGACTACGCGAAAGTCTGTTGTCAGAACTTATTAAACTACGCATACGGAAAGGGGCTTTTGTGTGATAATCCATGTGATAATGAAGGAAACCTAATCATGCCTTCAATTATCAAGGAAAGTTCTTTAACAGAAATTGGTAAACATATTTTTGTTGAATTGCTATTTAAGTGGTTTGCATACACAGATAATGAAAGTGGAAAAATTGACAGAAAAAATAACATCAAAATGTTAGAGAAGTATTACAATCAACTTTTACAAAAGATTGATAGAAAATAGGTTGCTAACAAACAGATGAAACATTGAAGGCGGTTTATCTGCCGGACATTATAATAAATAAAAATCAAAGCATTATGGCAAAATATGAGTTGGGGGCAATTTATAAAATTAATGGTCGAAGTGGTGAATTGTATTATGTAAGACTTTTGACAAACGACTGTTATGGCGTTTTTTCATCATTAGAAGGCGAACTGAATGAAGAGACATTTGCTCAAACCCATTATCGTCTCTATTTTAGCTGTAACTCTTTTCCTATAAAACGAGGTATATGGGAAAAAGTCGTATCATCTCCAAACTGTACAGATATTGCACGGTGGCAACGCCCTCAATATTTAGCTAATTTTGCTAATTTCAACATGAAATTATTTCTTGATCAATGTAGAGTTTTTCATGAAGATGGGAACCTTTATCAATGTGAAAGTAAAGAGGAGTTTATTAGATTAGTAAAATCCGGTAAGATTTTATTTTGTTTTAATACTTATGAAATTATACCAGACTTTCTAATGAGGTATTACAAGGATTTCCCCAATAGCTATATTGTAAATAAAGATTTTATCCATAGTGGAACTTTGGAATACCAAAAAGAACAAACAAATGTATTAAAAGAATTAGGCTTTGATATTGGAAACTTATTATAACAAGCGGCTGAACATTCCTATAAAGGTTAGTTAGCCACCAAACATTAGACACCTCTAAATAAAATTATATGGTTGATAAAAAAGAAATATTGAATCAAATAGTGAATGTGTTGGAAAAACCTTTCGTTACACATGGTTTTCGATATGTACGAGGTGGTCGCTTTGTACGAAAGCTATCTGATGGAAACACAGAACAGCAATATCATATAACTTTCAGGAAGAAATACGGCTGTTTTCTTATGTCAATCGAGCTTATTGTTCAAAATAAAGTGCTATTAAAAGATTTTGATGTTTTATACAGAGAAACCTTAATCTTTGGATACCGGAATTTTGAAGATAATTTTCGGGATGAATGTATAAAAATGGTATTGAAACAAAAGTATGTAACTTTATGCGGACTTGGGGATTGGAGAGAACTTAAAGAGGAAAATGAATCGCTGGAAAGTTTCAATGCCAGATTTCGCCTCTGGTCACCCCCTTATTTTGAAGATTTGAAGGATTTGAATAACATTTTGGAAAAAGAAGGAAGTCCCACATGGCAAGAGCAATGTTTGACCAGCATAAATCTGTCTTTGAAATTTTTCAAGAAAACAGAAGATATAAACTGGATTATAAACAATACAGAATATCAAGGACTGTTCCTATTAAAGCAAATGGGGCGAGTTGAAGAAGTTGAAAATAAGTACAATTCGTTACTTGAAAAAAAGAGGAAATATGGGAATAACACAGAAAGCATAGAGTATTTCTATAAATTATTAATGAATAAAGGTGTCTAACAAGCGGCTCAACCGCCCCAAAGGTCGGTTATCTACCAACCATTAGTTGCGGTCAAAAACGAAATAAAAATGAATGTAATATCAGAAAAAGAATATTCGTTTTCAAATGCGCTTTTTTGGAACGTAATGTTACATCATCATATTCGAGCCTTTGATGAAGAAAGGGATGCGAATTTTGATGAAGTATGGGATGAAGAACTTGTACCAACATTGTTGGATGAAAAGAAGTACAAGAAATATTGGTGTTGGCTATCTCAAATTGATTTGAAAACATCCGAAAATCAAGGTGAAATAGAAAACCCAAGAACTCTAACACTTCCTATCGGCAGCGATATTGTATTGACAATAGAATTTCATCCTTGCTGTACATATTATTTTTTGAATGACACTTTAATCGGGGAAGTTAGTGGCAACTTTCACTTGAAGTATCTCACATATTCGGAATTAATGAGGATTACAAAAGAGATATATGGAGATGTACTGTTTCATTTACTCTTACCTTTGTCTGCAATCAAAGAAAAGGAAAAAGATACAGCACTTTTTGAGATTGTCCAACGATTGCAACAAATTCCCTTATTTAAGGAACATTCCGAATATATAGGTAAATGTATCTTGAACGGATTATTAGTATCCAACTCTGACATACAGGAAAATTCCAAGATAGGAACGATATGTACAAGTAATCATTCGTATAGAAATGCTTTGATATATAATGATGAAAAGCAGGAAATAAAGGAGCTAAATATTCTTTTGTCAAAGTTATAAATTTGCAACTAACACGTGAATAAATCTCCCCGAATGGTCGATTATTCACCGAACATTATCTGCCCAGAATAATTAACAATAAAAAAGAAAAAAACAATGATTAGGTATATTGAAAAAGGCGACATATTCCGTATTGATGGAGTGAGCAGTTATGCGCATGGTTGTAATTGTGCCGGTGCAATGGGTAAAGGCATTGCCGTACAGTTCAAAAGCAAATATCCAGATATGTATCTTGAATATAAGCAGTTGTGCAAAGAAAATAAGTTTTGCCCCGGTGATGTTTTTGATTATGATTATGGCAATGGACATATATATAACCTTGGTACTCAAGCAACGTGGCGAACACGAGCTAAAATAGAGTATATCGAAAAGGCACTGATACAGATGCTTGAGTTAGCCAGTGGTGATAATGTAACGGCAATAGCCTTACCTGCAATCGGTGCTGGATTAGGAGGATTAAAATGGGATGATGTAAAAGCAATTATAGAGACAGTTTCAAATGATTATCCTAATGTTGATTTGTATGTAGTTGAAACTTATCAAAGCGAATAAAGGCAGATAACAAGCGTATCAATCTCCCTAAAGGACGATTATTCGCCGAACATTATCGTTTAATATGGTAAGTAGAAAAGAAACAGTAAAAAGTTGTTGTGTGAATATACTTGATGATGTAAAAAGAATATTAGCGCAACCTTTTGAATGTAGGAAGACTTCTCTTCCTGATGGTGCATTACATAATGTACAAAAAGAATTGGAAAATATGATTAATGCGATTGATAAAGATATTTACTCGTTTACACCAAGTTATGGCAAATATCTAATAGATTGTTGGCTTGGAGATGAATTAGTAGATAAACTTCTTGATGTTTCTTGTCAATATGAAAAACTAATTAAGTTGAAATAAACGATAGCATACGGATTAATCTTCCAAAGGTCGATTATCCAACAAACATTATCGGTCTAAAAATTAAAATATGGATAGTAAACTTCAATTATTCGCTAAAGTGTTATTAAAAGAACACTATGATGAATTTTTAGAAATGATTCAGTTGTTCAATATAGATAAGAGAACCTTTGTCCTTCAACATAGGAAAATGTTTGAAAAGGGATGGTACGATACAAGCTCTGAAGACAATGAATTTAGTGAAGTAGATATTATGCTTTGTTTTGCTATAGTTTCTCACAGAATGGCAGTTATTGATTGGAGTGGTGAAGAATATTCAGGGCAGGTTAAGCGTTCCATTACGATGATGTTAAAGAATTATGGGATAGAACGTTTCTTATGGAACACTAAAAAGTTTGAGGATTCTTTGGATTGGGACAAAATTCGCCGAGGTGACTATTTGCCTTTGTTGTTCCAAGCTATGAACAAGCAACTTAACAGAGGCGGTTATTCCATTGTGTTTTGTGATACAAAATCGGATTGTTTTCGTTATGCAATATTACCAACTGCCGAGTTTGTGCAATTTGAGAATACGGAATTAGATGATTATCTGACAATCATTAGTCCTAAGATTTACAATATATATCTTGCAGACAAGGGAAATGAATTGCCTAAAATTATGCTGTACTTAAAAAAGAAATTTTCTGTTCCACTAAGTGAAATCAAGGAATTTTGTTCAAGAGATAAAATTTTACTTGGAATAGGGAACTCTATAATTGTGGATGAATATCGAAAAGAAATTGAACAACTTGGAGGCAAGATTGAAACAGAAGAAATAGACCGATAACAAACAGCAAACCGATTGAATAAGCGGAACGCTGCCGAACATTAGCAACCCCAAAAAGATGAAAATGATTGGAGAAACTATAAGAACTGAATTTGAAGCATTGAAAAATGACTTTGAAACCATAAGGCAACAAATAGAAGACGATGTTGTCAGGACTGAGTTGTATAAGGGCGAGTTTTATGAACTTACTCCATATTCCTATCAGCGTAATGGTTGCAAACAAGGAAAACCTGTAAAGCGTCCTGATACAATAAAAAGCACCAAAAATCTTTGTATCTACGGATTTAATAACCAAAATCAAATCGTAGAAGTTAAGGTTGGTTGTTCTATTGAAAATCAGTTTTATCACACTTTCCTGTATTATACAGACAATCTTGTGAAAAGTATTCTATACGATAATGGAAAACATTTGATGAATGTATGCCATTACTTTTTTGAGGGCGGAAAGCTGAAACGGTCACAGTTATGTGGTAGGTATGGTTGCCGTGAAGAGAATTATATCTATAAAGAAAATGCTTTGACACATATTGAAGTCAAACAATATGATATTGAGGGTAATAGTGGTAATGATTTAATTCATATATTCCAATATCAAGACGATGGGGCTTTAGAAAGTATTACCAAATCATTTCCAAATGGATATTCTGAAATAATCTATAAAACGAAAAGAGGTTGCTAACAAGCGGCTTAACTACCCCTGAAAGGTCGGTTAGCCACCAAACATTAATATTAAAAGGAAACACTATGATACCTGATAAATTGAAAGATGATTTTAATTCATTGAGAAATATGTTTGATGAATTGAAAAGAGAAATTGATAAGAATGTTGTAAGGGAAGAGAATTACAAAGGTGAGTTCTACGAAATATCCCCTTATTCTTATCAAAGAAACAGGTTTAAGCAAGGGAAAATAGTTGGAAATGTAACTTCTCTCAAAACAACTAATAACCTATTTACTTATTATTTCGATGTAAAAAATCAAATTATAGAAATCCGAGAGGGCTTGGAACTTAAAAATCAATTCTATTACACCTTTTTCATTTATGAAAAGGAACTCATGAAAACTATTGCATATGATAATAGCAAACGTATTGTGAATGTCCGATATTATCTATATGGAAGTAATGGTAAAATAGAGAAAATGTATTCAAAGGGTTCTCGTGGAAGTAGAGAAGAAACATATTTTTATGAAAATGACCGCCTACAAAAAATAGTTATAAGACAATTTGATAGAAATGATATTGAACAGGATACGTTACAACATTCATTTGATTATAAGTCTAATGGAGAATTAAAATCTATTATTCTTTCGACAGAATTATATTCTGAAACAATCTATCAGGAAACATAAATTTAATATTAACAAGCCGGGATAACGGACTAACGCCGTTCCCCGTCAAACCATTATCAATTACAGTACGACAATATGAACTTTTACTTAATAGGTAGTTTAGAAGGATTTAACGATTTACGTTTTCCAAATGTGGAAGATTGGCAAAATTGTATGGGACATGCTGAAGGTTTACTAAAGCAGTGGAATCCTCCTGAGATGGAATATATATGGAAAAAAAGTAATAGACATAAACATTTTGATTTATCACAATTTTGTAATCCTCTATTAACTATTAGCGACAAAGCATTAAGTATTTTAGAAAATATTCTTATCAAAAATGGAGAAATTCTTGATATAAAGTCGCCAAAAGGTTTTTATTTTTTTCATTGTACCAATATAATAGATGCTTTGATTGAAAAAGAATCAGATATAGTGTGGTTAGATAAAGAAAGAGGATGGGTGAGTTGTATAAATAAATTTGTGTTGGATAAAAATAAAATCCAAGAGCAAACTATTTTCAGACTTCCGAATGTAAATTGTCGCTATACTTTTTATGGGGAGGAATTTAAGAACCTTGTATTGAAACATCATCTTCAAGGAATACATTTTGATAGATACGAAACTATTATTATAAAATGAATGATTGTTTTAAAGTTTGTAGTTAAAGTATTGATAACACGCACATCAATCACTTAAACAGTGATTATCTGCATCCTATTAAACATTAGAAAATGAGAACACCAATCATAATCCTGTTATTTGTAATCCTGCTTGCCGCAAGCTGCGGAGAGCCTCCCATGCCGCCGTCGGACGAGGAAATGATACGCCATTTCACCACGCACGAGGTGGCGTTCCGTAAGGTGTACGAAATCATGGCAGAGAGTTCAGAAGGTAGTTTTCACTACCCGCCGCTTTCTCCGGAAGAGGTCATTATACTTGATTCAACAGAACAAAGCGATACATTCCATGAAACGAATGACGAACAAGACATTCCGGTATATGGACTGTTGAAGCCGGAGCGAATCCTACTCGACTCCTTGTTATCAGAGATTGGATGCGGTTTTATCCTTGTTGATCGCAGGGAATGGGGAACGGCAGATTCGGTATATGTGAGCCTTGTTATGCCGTACTACTCCCACGGCATCGTGGATGCGGGAACGTCCAAGAGTTTCGTTTACGATCCCGGATTGAGAAGCCGTCGGAATATCCGTATCACCGAATATGGCGACCTGAACGAGATCTACCGCAGGACGTACAACGACACCACGCTTTACAAACCCATCAAGGGAAACTGGTACATCGAGTTAGACCATTCGATATAACGGCCCGGAGTTCGTATCAAAGCTTGTTTCACTTTTTGTCAAGAAGATACATCATAAAGCAGATAATGGCTATCGCAAGGAAAAATAACAGAACCGCAAGGAGTTCGTTAAACCTGCACTTGGCATAGTGAGACATCACTGCTTTGCCTCGCCATTTGTAAATCCTGCTGACGAGCGACATAACGGCAAATGTGACAATGCTAAAAACGACACATGGCAACAATGCCGACACACCTGGAAAAAGCCGGATAGTAACAGTCATCATAGGGAATATCAAAAGAGCGAAGATATAAATCGAGAGCATCATTTCGCCATCGACCCTGCCTGTTCGTCTTGCTTGTTCCAATTTCTCCCCCATCCACCAGAGGTAGTCCCAGAGATAGAACCGTTGCTTATTCTCCTGCCGTTTCATCATGCCCAATGTATAAATCCGAGGTGGAACATCAGCGCTACATTTGCCACGATCAGGGCGATAGCGATAAGAACTATTTTGGCGAGCTTCCTGCCGGGATGTTTCATCTTCCCGTAATGTTCACGGAGCGCTTCACGCCGTCCGGCTGTATAGCGTAGCTTGCAGAATAAATCGGGAAGAAAGCAGAGAGGAATCACTATGGCCAAACCAATCATCCAGCCGAAAAGGCGCAATATCGGCGGAACCCCAAGCGGTATGAGTAGGACGAAGAGCCAGCACCAAAACAGTAGCATACGTCCGTTGAGATTGGTACGCTCCCTTTCGTGCCATATCTCGGCTACATACCACATATAGTCGATGAAGCAGATCCGGTATTTGCGATTGTCCTTTTCCATACCGTTATCTCCATACAAAGAAACCAACCAATATAAGTATAATCAGAACGCTGACCAACACAATCTGAACCCTGCGGCGTGTTTCAGGCTTGCAATCGTCAAATAACCACAGTTTGCTGTTAAACTGCCAATGACACGCCCATTTCCAACGGAACAGCAACCCTGCAAGCCATAGGGCAAGCAACCCGACACCAAACAGCAACCCGTATTTCGGGTGAGCCTGCAACCACTCGAAAAACGCTTCCGCCTTGCTGTTCATTGCTTCGTATATATCGGTAACTGTCATACTTATAATTAAAAGGATTCCGAACACAAAAATAATGTTTTCTGTTCACATAATCACTACTTTATGCTCCAAAACACCGGCTGTGCGGTTATAAAACCAAGAAACAGCCCCCGTTAAGGTAACGGAGGGTGTTTGCGGGGGTGTTTGTGTTCATTTAGTTCTGTTCCGGCAGGAGCTTGCAAAGCACCGGGTCGTTCTTGATACGTTCCAGTTCCTCGGCGACGATGCGGCCGGCCTCTGCCTTGATACGTTCGTAGTTTTCCTGCACGACCTGTTTCATGTGATCCGTCCCGTTCTCGTCCGTGAAATCGGTAATTTGTGGTATCTTCTTGTACCGGGCCGTTTCCGCTTTCACTTTTTCGTTGTCCACGACAATCTCGCAGTGGAAAATCTTCTGCTCGATACGTTCGTCGAAATTGTCCGCCACAGCCCCGACGAACATTCCCTGCGTGAGCGTCGAGATCTTCGAGGCCGGGATCAGGCTGTCCAGCTGCGTGGATATGGATGTCGATTTGTCGCTGCGGCTCAACGTCATGCTCTGCCGCTTCTGCAATACCTTACCGAACCGTTCCGAGAGTGTCTTGGCCGTTTCACCTACGACCTGCCCGGAGAAGATGTTGCCCACCGTGTTCATCACGACGGCGGCCTCCTTGTCCCCGTAGTCCCTCTTCAACTGTGAAAAATCCTGGAAGCACAGCAGCACGGCGACCTTGTTGCTTCTGGCCGTGGCGATCAGGTTGTCGAGTCCCTTGAAGTAGATTGTCGGCAGCTCGTCGATGATGATGCCCGATTTGAGCTGGCCTTTCTTATTTATGAGCTTGACAATCCGGGAATTATACAATCCCAAAGCCGCTCCGTAAATGTTTTGCCTGTCGGGATTGTTCCCCACGCAGAGTATCTTGGGATCGTTCGGGTTATTGATGTCGAGCGTGAAGTCATCGCCCGACATGACCCAATATAGCTGGGGCGAAATCATGCGGGAAAGCGGAATTTTGGCCGATGCTATCTGGCCCTGGAGCTGGTCTTGAGCGCCTCCGAGCCAGGCATCCATAAAGGGGCTGAGGTAGTTTTCGAGTTCCGGGTAGGATGTCAGAATCGGGAAAATATCCTCGTACCGCTTGTTCAGGAACTCGATGGCGTGCGGGAAGGTACAATACCGCCCGTTGTCGTAGATGCGCAGGAACCAGATCACGGCCGCGAAAAGGATAATGGGGCTTTCCACAAAAAAATCGCCCTGCTTCTGCACCCAGCTTCGGTTCAGGTTGAGCATGATGGTATAGGCGCTCTCGTAGGCGTCCGAAATATCGGTCATGAAGTCCGGGTGAATGGGGTTACAGCGGTGCGAGCGGCGCGGGTCGTCGAAATTTATGACGTAGAAAGTCGGGATTTTCTTGTAACCTTTCTGGTGATTCAGCAGGTGGTTGTAAGCGATTTCCGAAAGATCGGGAAACTTGTAGTCATAGATGTATTGGGTATAGCCCTTTTCGATTTGCTGTTTAATAAACTGGTTTACAACACAATAACTCTTCCCGCTGCCCGGGCTTCCCATGCAGATGCAAGCCCTTTGCGGGTTTACAACGTTGGCGAACCCGTTGTTCCACTGTTTGTTATAGTAAAATTTCGTCGGCAGATTTATGGAGTACTCGTTCTCGATCAGGCGTGTTTCCTGCTGGAATGATTCGTTCTCGTTATTGAAAGGGTCATCCATGAGATTGTTCTTCAGCAGGCGGGACATCCACACGCCGCCCATCAAGAGGCAGATATACCCGGCCGATAGGGTCAGTATGTAGAAAGCCGCGTTCGCCGCTGCCGTCAGCGGCAAGTCCAGCAGCCACCAGTTGAAGAAGAACAGCACGCCTCCCGTGGCCAGCGATGCCGTGATTTTCCGCCAGGTAATTTTCTCCTCTTTTACTCCTTTTGTCCCGAGGCATGAAAGGGCGAGGAACACTACGGCGAAAAGTTTCGTCCATAGTATATTCCGGAACAGCCCCGCGGTGCGGTCGAAGTTCAGCAGAATCCTATCGACCACGCCGATATTGATTCCCCATTCCCGTATCTGCCCGTAGCAGAACCAGTAGATGTTGATAACCACGAACAAGATACTCAATGCCCGCATGAAATCCATTGTTTTAGCAAGACCCCGAAGGTCGTCTTCCTGTTGCATAACCGTAAGATTTAATAAATGAATGATAATTGAGATGTTATACTTTCCTCCGTCGTGAGGTATTCCGCTTCCGTTGCCCGTCCCGTCCGGCAGGCGCTTGTTTCGGGGACAAGCCCCTCGTGTTTTCCCCGGGATTCCGTTTTCCGCCGAAGCGCAGCTCGAAGGCGTTGGCCGAGTATGCCTTTCCCAGCCGTGATCCGTTCACGACCGTCCGTGTTTCGTGGTCAATGAACGTCACACCCACGATGCGGCCGTTTTCGTTGCGTCGTATGTAGAGATCCACCCGGGCTCCCCGCAGGCGTTCGCGCAGTTCTTCCTCCGTGGGTTCTCCCCGAAGCGCTTTATCGACCCGGCCACGGATTTGCCTCCTCGTGTCGTCCTTCCCGAACCGTTCGGCGCTACGCTCCATGTGCCGTTCCAGCCCGTCATACCCGACCTCTTTACCGAACAGTGAGGATTTGAGCGGCGCGGCCACTGCCTTGTCCCCGTTCTCGTCCAGCAGCGTGTAGAGCAATCCCCGGTAGGGGGTTCCGTTCCGCTCTCCCCGGACTTCCTCTATACCTATATTATATAAGGACAGCAATGCCCGGAACTCGCCGAGGGTCTGGAAGCGGTATGTCGCCACGGCCGGTTTTATTACCGCTGCCACCTGGCGTTTCAGGTCGCCCCGCGTGTAATCGGCGGGGACGATCCCTTGCCCTTTCTCCCGCCTTCTCCCTTTGGCGGGATGCAGTCCGTACTCCCGTTCCAGTTCCTCGGTAACGGCCACGCTGCGTTCGTTGCGCCTGCTGTCGTTTATCTTGCGCCCGTCCTGGGCCACCTGCACCGACACGATATGGATATGCTCCCGTCCGATGTCGGTATGCTTGAATACGATATAAGGTTGTCCTCCCCAGCCCATGCGCTCCATGTAGGCCCCGGCTATCTCCGCGAGCTGCCCGTCGTCAAGGCGGTCTTCGGGAGCCGGGTTGAGCGATACGTGCACGACGGGTTTTTCCGTCCGGTAGTGCGAGGGCATCCAGCGCAGGAGGTCTTCTGCCGTCGCGGCCACGTTGAAGCGCCCATCCGCCGGCTCCCTCACGATGTGGGTCAGCAGTACTTTCCCGTCGCCCCGATCGACTTTCTCCTGGTTGTACGCCAGCGCGCCGTACACGTCTTTTCCGGTGGTGATATTGGCTACCATCGCTGTTTGAACTCTTCGGAGAGCGACACGACCTGCTGCCCGACGGCCGCCAGTTCACGTGTCGCTCTCTCCAGTTTATAGAGCAGCGCGAGTGTTTTCTTCTCGGAAAAATGCGCGTGCAGCTCCTTCACCACCTGGTTGTAATTCGTTCCCACGGCACGGAATTGGGCGTGGAAAGCGGTCAGCTTCGCCACGTATTCGAGCGTTCCCCGGTCGGTCTTTACCACCCGGAACGCCTCGTTGAACACTCTCGCTTTGATAAAAGCGGCTTTGGACAATAGCCCGGACTGCTCGTAAAGGTCGAGGAAACGGGCATGTTCCACGGCTGAAAAGTTTACCGAAAAGCGGTAAACGGCCGGGTCGTTTTTCGCGGGTCGTCCCCCTTTGCCCCCTCGGGGCTTTCTGTTCTTTTCCATCGCATCGAAATTTTAAGGAGAGGCCAGAGCCCCACCGGTTCCTGAAAATTCCGATCCCTTCGCGGCCTGCCGCCCTTCTGAAAAGCACCGACTCCGGAGGTGCTTTCTCCCCCTTGCGGGCAAGCTGTTTTCTGCTGCAAAACGAGAATCGTGCAGCAGAAAACACAGCTTGCTATTTGCCCTTTGCAAATACTTTCTGCCCGCTCGCGGACAGAACATTGAAAGAGCCGCCGTAAAACGGGGCAAGGACGGCTTCATTAGCGTCGGGATCGTTCACGAGGCAAAGATACCGACCTATTCAATCACTTGTGCCATAAGCGATTACGCCACTTGCGTCCACTTTGACGCCACACGCGGCCATAGCGGAAAAAGAGCATACAACCCGTGTTTTTAAGGGTTTACTTTGCACGTGAGAACGGATACGGGCAATGACACATCCCCCTGTCCGCACACGTGCGGACGGATGCAGAAAACACCGTGTGCAGAGGAAAAAGCGGGTCTTTGTCCGGATAAGCAAATGCGGTTGCGCATGAGTATAAAATCGGACACGCGCCCATGCACCGGCATACCGGCGTAACAGCCTGCCAGCGCACCAGCATATATGCGTGCCGGCATACCTGCATAAAATCTCATGCCGTCACTTGCCCGGATACGTGAAGAGATGAACGATTACCCGATTGTATAACTAAAAACGCATGGAACAATGAAAGAGAAAACGAAATTCGTGGCCTTCTCCACCCAGAAAGGCGGAGCGGGCAAAACCACCCTCACGGTGCTGGCAGCCTCTTACCTGCACTATGTAAAGGGTTTCAATGTCGCGGTCATCGACTGCGATTATCCCCAACACTCCATCGTGGAGATGCGGGAACGTGACCTGAAGCTTGCCCTCGAAGACGAACATTACAAGAGGTTAGCTTACGAACAATTCACCCGGCTTCAAAAGAAAGCCTATCCTGTCGTGGAAAGCAACACGAAAGAGGCGTTGGCCGATGCCGACTACCTCCTGCCGCAAGGTGATTTCGATTATGTGTTCTTCGACCTTCCCGGTACGATCAATAACGAGGATCTGATTCATTCCCTGGCCGGAATGGATTATCTCGTCGCCCCGATCAGTGCCGACCGGGTTGTCATGGAAAGCACCCTGAATTACGCGGTTGTGGTAAAGGAGCATATCATGGGCCGCGAGAAGTCCCGGATGAAAGGGCTGTATATGCTATGGAACATGGTGGACGGGCGTGAAAAGACAGAGTTATATCAGGTTTACGAGGCGGTAATGAAAGAGTTGGATCTTCCTGTTCTGAAGACCTTCCTGCCTGACACCAAGCGTTTTCGTCGTGAGCAGAACGCCAGCCGTCGCTCTGTCTTCCGCTCCACGCTCTTCCCGGCAGACCGTTCTTTGATCCGGGGCAGCAACCTGGATAAACTCGTGGATGAATTGATCGAACTGTTAAAGTAGGATCTCATGAGCGGAAAAGAACATGACGACGGTTTGGACGCTTCCTTCATCATCAGCCAGGCCAAAAGCCGAAACCGGCCATTACATCCTTACACGCCGGAAAAAGAGGAGGAGGCATCGGCTCTATCGGAACCGTCCGGCGAGGCCGCCGCCTCGCCGGCTACGAAAGAGGAGGGACGCCGCCGAAGAGGGAAAGGCCAGGATTACGAGCGTCTTTTTATCCGGAACGCCCCCTCCAATACCCGAAGTGGCAAAACGGTGTATATCCGCAAGGAGTTTCACGAGCGTATAACCCGGATAGTGCAGGTTATCGGTAAGAACGAACTCTCGCTGTATAGCTACCTGGACAATGTGCTGGAGCAGCATTTCGCGACCTATCAGGAGGAAATTTCGGAACTCTACAAGAAACGGAACTCCGATATTTTTTAGTTATGAACCCAATATTTACAACCTATTAAAAACAATCCATCATGTCAGACAAAGCAATTATTTTATCTGTTATCCTGGCGGCCGTCCTTTGCGTCGCCGTGCCCTTCATCTTCCGCGTGTGCCGCTACCGGCGCAGGATGAAAACCCTTATCGTCCCCGACGGCCCTTCGGGGGAGGTCGCCGTGGGGACTGTCCCCACCCCCGAGGCCGAGTACCTGGCCCGTTACATCTGCCTGCTGCGGCTGCCTTTCGCCGGTAACAAGCACGTGAAGATACGTCCGTCGTATCACGAGCGTATCCGCGAGATCACCCGTGTCATCGGTCGTGGCGACGTGACGATCACGGCCTACGTAGACAAGGTTCTCAAGGCGCACCTGGACGATAACCGGGAAACCATCGAGCGGCTTTTCGAGGAGCGTGAGGCCGTGGCCTCCCGGCAACCCAAAGCGGAGGAGCGATGAACGGGGCGTTGTGGCTGCTGCCCCTCTTTGCCGTGGGGTATGCCTTGTGGGCGTTTTTCCGCCTGTGGCGGATGGAACGCAACGAACCGGCAGACGGGATCGTTGCCGAAGACACTCCCTGCCGGCAGGAGATCATCGGCAGGAGCCGCTTTGTCCTCGACCCGCGCCACTCCCGGCCACAAGCTGCCGTAGAATCTGAAACTGAAAAAGTTACGGAAAAAGCCGATATATTTGTGCCCACGAATGTACCCGAACACCCCCGGCAGATTCCGCCGGAAGACCTGGATGAAGTGTTCGGTGTCGCTCCCGAGGGGGAGCCTAACGAACCTCTGGAAATCGACTTTCCGCTGTACGATGAATCTTTCCCGGATGCGGACGCGGAGGAGCCGGATTATGACGAGGATGAAGACGACACCGAAGAGCTGCCCCTTTTGGGCCGCTCGCTTGCCCAGGGGGTTAGTTTTGAACAGATGGGCGAAGCCTACCGCCACGTGGTACATGATCCACCTTCAACAGACGAGCAAAGGGAGGAAACGGGACGTGTCCTCCTGGGCCTGAAACAGACCGACATGTTCGAGGTCATCGTTTCGGGCTGCCCCGACGGGAACGACAGGGTAAAATCCCTGATCGACACCTACCTCTCGGCCTTTCACCGGCGTATGTCCGAGAGGTCTGCGGAAAGCCCATCTCCGCAGGGTTCGGTTCCCACGGGTTTCGACGTCCGTGAGTTTGTTTAACCCCATAATGACATCACGATGAAAGAAAAAGACTACGGGTAGCGCGTGAGGCTATCCTCGAACCACTGAAAAAATCCGAATCAAGAAGTTTAACCCGGTGCGGGGCCTATCCATCCCCGCGCCACAATTCAAACATTATCGAGTTATGAGAAAGAACAAGATTCTTCTTCCGGCGGCATTTCTCTTTGCCGCCATCTCCTCCGCTTTCGCGCAGGGCAACGGCATCGCCGGCATTACGGAGGCTACCAACATGGTAACCAGCTACTTCGACCCCGGCACGAAACTCGTGTACGCTGTGGGGGCTGTGGTCGGCCTTATCGGGGGCATCAAGGTCTATAACAAGTTTTCGAGCGGCGACCCCGACACGTCGAAGACCGCCGCGAGCTGGTTCGGCGCGTGTATTTTCCTGATTGTCGCCGCGACGATCCTACGCTCTTTCTTCTTGTAGTCCAACCTGTCATGCAAATAATTATGGAATATGGAATCAACAAGGGAATCGGCAAGAGCGTGGAGTTCCGGGGTCTGAAGGCGCAGTACCTCTTCATCTTCGCGGGCGGCCTGCTGGCCGTCTTCGTGGTGTTCGTCATCCTCTACATGGCAGGGGTCGATCAGTGGATATGTATCGCTTTCGGCGTTGCGGCGGCTTCGGTGCTGGTCTGGCTTACCTTCCGCCTGAACGCCCGTTACGGGGAACACGGGCTGATGAAGCTGCTCGCCGCGCGCCGGCATCCCCGCTACCTGCTCAACCGCAAGTCCCTGCGCCGGTTGCTGAAAAGAAAGGGGGGCCGCGTATGAGAAACCTCTTGAAAGCCACCACGCTGGAAAGCAAGTTCCCGCTCCTGGCCGTGGAAGGCGGTTGTATCATCAGCAAGGATGCGGACATAACGGTCGTCTATCGGGTCGAACTCCCGGAGCTATTCACCGTCACGTCCGCCGAGTACGAGGCGATCCACGCCGCCTGGTGCAAGGCCCTGAAGGTCTTGCCCGAATACAGCGTGGTACACAAGCAGGACTGGTTCATCCGCGAGCGTTACCGCCCGGCCACGGGCGAGGGGGACATGAGTTTCCTCTCCCGCAGTTACGAGCGGCATTTCAACGAGCGTCCGTTCCTGACCCACGCCTGCTTCCTCTACCTGACAAAAACGACGAGGGAGCGTATGCACATGCGTTCAGACTTCTCGACCCTCTGCCGGGGCAACATCATTCCCAAAGAGGTAAACCGGGAATCGGCGACAAAATTCCTGGAGGCGGCGGAACAGTTCGAGCGTATTCTGAACGATTCGGGTTTCCTGACCCTTGTCCGCCTCACGGGGGACGAGATCACGGGTACGGCGGATTGTCCGGGCCTGCTGGAACGGTACTTTTCCCTCTCGCTCTCGGAGACGACTTCTCTTCAGGACATCGAGCTGGGGGCCGAGGTTCTGCGCGTGGGCAACAAACGGGTGTGCCTGCACACGCTCTCGGACACGGAAGACCTGCCGGGGCGCGTGGGTACGGACACCCGTTACGAGCGTCTTTCCACCGACCGTTCGGACTGCTTGCTCTCGTTCGCGGCCCCCGTGGGGCTTCTGCTTTCCTGCGACCACCTTTACAACCAGTACGTGTTCCTGGAAGACAGCGACGAAAACCTGCGTATGTTCGAGAAACTTGCGCGTAACATGCAGTCCCTTTCCCGCTACTCCCGCGGGAACCAGATAAACAAGGAGTGGATCGACCAGTATCTCAACGAGGCGCACTCGTTCGGTCTTCAATCCGTCCGGGCCCATTTCAACGTGCTGGCCTGGTCGGACGACGTGCAGGAGCTCCGGCATATCCGCAATGATGTGGGCAGCCAGCTCGCTCTGATGGAGTGCCGCCCGCGCCACAACACCGTGGACGCCGCCACGCTCTACTGGGCGGGTATGCCGGGCAACGCGGGGGATTTCCCCGCCGAGGAATCGTTCTACACGTTCATCGAGCCCGCAGTCTGTTTCTTCACGGAGGAAACCAACTATAAATCCTCGTCCAGCCCTTTCGGCATCAAGCTGTGCGACCGCGTAAGCGGCAGGCCCCTGCACCTGGACATCTCGGACGAACCGATGAAAAAAGGGATCATTACGAACAGGAATAAATTCGTGTTAGGCGGCTCGGGGTCAGGCAAGTCATTCTTTATGAATCATTTAGTCCGCCAATACTGGGAGCAGGGCACGCATGTCGTGCTGGTGGATACCGGTAACAGCTACCAGGGTCTTTGCGAGCTGATCCGGCGTAAGACCAAAGGTGAGGACGGCGTGTATTTTACCTATACTGAGGAACATCCCATCAGTTTCAACCCGTTCTACACCGACGACTACTATTTCGACGTGGAGAAGAAGGACAGCATCAAGACGCTGCTGCTGACACTCTGGAAAACCGAGGACGACAAGATCACAAAGACCGAGAGCGGCGAGCTGGGCAGTGCCGTGAACGCCTATATCGAGCGTATCCGCGCCGACCGGAATATCGTGCCGTGTTTTGACAGTTTCTACGAGTACCTGCGGGACGACTACCGCCGCGAGCTGGAGGAGCGGGAGATCCGGGTCAGCCGCGAGGATTTCAACATCGACAACATGCTCATCACCCTGCGGCAGTATTATAAGGGCGGACGCTACGACTTCCTTCTGAACTCCCGGGCCAACATCGACCTGCTCTCGAAGCGCTTCGTGGTCTTCGAGGTGGATTCCATCAAGGAAAACAAGGAGCTTTTTCCCGTGGTCACCATTATCATCATGGAGGCTTTCATAAACAAGATGAGACGGCTCAAGGGGGTACGCAAACAGCTCATCGTCGAGGAGGCCTGGAAGGCGCTCTCTACGGCCAATATGGCTGAATATCTGCGTTATATGTATAAAACCGTCCGCAAATACTACGGTGAGGCCATCGTTGTGACGCAGGAGGTCGAGGACATCATTTCCAGCCCGGTGGTCAAGGAGGCGATCATCAACAACTCGGACTGCAAGATCCTGCTCGACCAGCGCAAGTTCATGAACCGTTTCGACGCGATTCAGTCCTTGTTGGGGCTGACCGACAAGGAGAAGGCGCAGATTCTCTCGATCAACCAGTCCAACGACCCTTCCCGTAAATACAAGGAGGTCTGGATCGGTCTGGGCGGCGTTCAGTCGGCGGTCTATGCCACGGAGGTCAGCGTCCCGGAGTACCTGGCCTACACGACCGAGGAAACGGAGAAAGTGGAGGTACAGCGGCTTGCCGGCGAGCTGGGCGGTGATATGGAACTGGCGATCAGGCAGCTCGCCGAGGGCAAACGTTAAAGGGAGGGCAGGCCATGTATCGCAAGTGTATCGGATCAGACCCCACGGCGGCGCGTTTGGACTTCGCGCTGTACGAGGTGGCGGGCGAGTGGGAAAGCCGCTCGGGTTCTCCCCGGGTTCGCATCTACCGCAACCCGGGACGCCGGGGCGGCGGTTTTTACGTGGAGGTGTCCTACAAGGACGGGACACGCTTCTCCCGTCCCGTGAGGAAGTATTGGGGAGGTATCCGTTACTTCGACCTCTACGGGTATGTCGCCCTGGCCTACGATGCGGGGCGCGAAGTGCTCCAGCTCTCCGCCTACGGGGATTATTACCGGGCGTCGGAATGACCGCCCAAGTATTCACGAATTAAATAATGAAAAGGATGAAACGATTGATTTTAACGCTGTTCGTGGGGCTTCTTTGCTTCACGTACCAGGCAAAAGCGCAGTGGACGGTCATCGACCCGTCGAACCTCGTTCAGAACATCAAGAGCGCGGTTCAAAGCTCGACCACGGCGACCAACATGGTCAAGTCGCTGCAAGAGAGTATCAAGATTTATAACCAGAGCAAGGCTTACTACGACGCCCTCAAATCGGTGCATAACATCATCAAGGATGCCCGGAAGGTGAAGCTGACGCTCGAAATGGTCAGCGAGATCACGGAAATCTACACCTCGGGATTCAACCGTATGGTTTCAGACCCGAACTTCACGGTGGACGAGCTGGCGGCGATCTCGGCGGGTTACGCCCGGTTGCTGGAGGAGGGCGGTGCGCTGGTGGCGGAACTCAAGACGGTCATAACCGGCGGCAACGGCCTCTCGCTCTCGGACAAGGAGCGGATGGACGTGGTGGATCAGGTTTACACGAAGATGCTGGAGTACCGCAACCTCACGCGCTATTACACGCGCAAGACCATCTCCGTGTCCTTCATCCGCAGCCGCGAAAAGGGCGACGCGCACCGGGTGCTGGCACTTTACGGGAACCCGAACGACAGATATTGGTAACCTGAAAACGGAGGCAGTCATGGATTTCGACAATTTACACCAGGTTCTCCGGAACCTGTATCAGGAGATGATGCCGCTATGCGGCGACATGATCGGGGTGGCGAAAGGTATCGCCGGCCTGGGTGCGCTCTTTTACGTGGCTTACCGGGTATGGAAGGCACTGGCCAGCGCGGAGCCTATCGACGTGTTCCCGCTCCTGCGGCCTTTCGCCATCGGCTTGTGCGTGATGTTCTTTCCCACCGTGGTTCTGGGGACGATCAACGCCGTGATGTCGCCCGTGGTGCAGGGCACGCACGCCATACTGGAGGGGCAGACGTTGGATTTGCAGGCATACCAGCAACAGAAGGACGATTTGGAAGCCGAGGCCCGCAGGCGCGAGGGCAAGGCTTGGTTAGTGGACGACGAGGTGTATGAACAACGGCTTGCGGATATGGGTATCACGGACTTGGGCGAGATTATCAGCATGTGGGCCGAACGCACGTGGTACGACATCAAGGCCGGTTTCCGGCAGCTTGTCCGGGACTTTTTCGAGTTGTTGTTCAACGCCGCGGGGCTTACCATCGACACGCTGCGGACATTCTTTTTAGTCGTGCTGTCGATTCTGGGGCCCTTGTCGTTCGCCCTCTCCATTTACGACGGCTTCCACTCGACGCTCGCGAGCTGGATTTCCCGCTATATCAGCGTGTACCTTTGGCTTCCCATCGCCGACCTGTTCTCCGCGGTGCTGGCCAAGATCCAGACGTTGATGCTCCAGGCGGACGTCCTGGCCCTGCAAGACCCCAACTACATTCCCGACAGCGGCAGCGGTGTCTATATTATCTTTTTGATTATAGGTATCATAGGCTATTTCACGATCCCCACCGTTGCCGAGTGGGTGATCCAGTCGGGCGGAGCCGGCGGGGCTATGGGCGGTATCAACAAGGCCGGGGCATTCGCCACGGGTGTCGCGGGCGGTATCGCCGGCAACATGATCGGCCGCACGTTCGGGCGTCGCGGCGGTGGCGGTTCCTCCTCCGGTAACGGCGGCGGTGGCCCGGCTTCGGGCAGTGCCCCCAACGGGCGCAACCTGGCAACACAAGGTAACAATAATCATTCATAACAATTTGGACAATGGAATTCAAGTCATTAAAAAACATCGAAACAAGTTTCAGGCAGATTCGGCTTTTCGGTATCGTGTTCCTCTGCCTGTGCGCGCTGGTATCCGTGTTCAGCGTGGTCGCGAGCTTCCGTTTCGCCGAAAAGCAGCGCGAGAAGATCTACGTCCTGGACGGGGGCAAGTCGCTGATGCTGGCGCTCTCGCAGGATTTGAGCCAGAACCGCCCCGTGGAGGCGCGCGAACATATCCGGCGTTTTCACGAGTTGTTCTTTACCCTCTCGCCCGACCATGCGGCCATCGAGAGCAACATCAACCGCGCGCTGTTCCTGGTCGATAAGAGCGCCTTCGCCTATTACCAGGACATGCAGGAGAAAGGTTACTACAACCGTGTGGTGTCGGGGAACATCAGCCAGCGTATCGAGGTGGACTCCGTGGTGTGCGACTTCAACGCCTATCCCTACCGGGCCATGACCTATGCCCGGCAAATGATTGTCCGCGAGAGCAACATCACCGAGCGTTCGCTGGTCACGCGCTGCGAGCTGATCAACTCGGGGCGTTCGGACAATAACCCGCAGGGTTTCATCATGGAGAAATTCGAGATTCTGGAGAACCGCGATTTACGTACATTAAAAAGATAAGGCTATGGCAAAGAAGAGAATAAAGGCTTTCGGGGAGTGGGTCGAAGACCACCTGCGCCGCGCTTGCGGGGCGCTCTCGCCCGATAAGCGGATTATCGTGATCCTCACGCTGCTCTTGTTTTTTTCCGTCTTGTCGCTCTACTTTACCGTGTCTTCCATCTACCGCTTCGGCAAGGGAGCCGGGGAACGGATGCAGATACGGCATATCGAGCGGCTGGAGCTGGAATTAAGACAACGGCAGGAGGCCGACAGTGTAAAACATCTAAAAGATTTCAATTATGACGACGAACGAAAAACAGAATAAACAGCCGGAGGCGGGGAAAAAGGAACTCACGCCCCGGCAGATACAGATGCGGAAGAAGATGGTGGTCTTCCCGCTCTTTTTCCTGGCCTTTGCCGGGTGCATGTGGCTGATCTTCTCCCCCGGCGAAAAAGAACGGGAGGAGCCTTCGGCGGGTTTCAACACGGAGCTGCCGACCCCGGAATCGGAGGGTATTCTCTCGGACAAGCGTGATGCCTACGTGCAGGAGGAGATGCGGCGCAGGGAGCGGGAAAAGATGCGCTCCTTGCAGGATTTCGCGTTCGGGATGGAGGACGAGGAGGAAGAGCCCGTCATGCCCGCTGCCGTGCCGGATAAGTCTTCCGGCTCTGTCGGCGGTTCGTCGGGAGCTTTCCGGACTTCCCGTGCCGCCTATGCCGACATCAACCGCCAGTTAGGCAGTTTCTACGAGGACACCGCCGGTGAAACGGGGGAAGAGCGCGAGATGCAGGCCCGCATCGAGGAACTGGAACGCCGCCTGGAAGAACAGCAGGCGCAGAAAACGGCCCAGGAGGAGCAGGTGGCGCTGCTGGAGAAGTCCTACGAGATCGCCGCCCGCTATATGAATGGCGGTCAGGCCCCTGAAGCCCCGCGTCAGAAGACCTCCGTTTCCGGCAAGGCTTCCGTGCAGCCCGTGCGCCAGGTGCGCCGTAACATCGTGTCGCTGCTCGCCGCCCCGCTGCCCGATTCGGTCTTCGCCCGTGAGTTCGTCAAGCCCCGGAACTGGGGTTTCAACACGGTGGGGAGCGACCTTCGCGAGCCCGAGCGCAACAGTATCCGTGCCGCCGTGCAGCAAACCGTGACGCTCACCGATGGCGGGGAGGTTACTTTCCGGCTGTTGGAACCGATGATGGCGGGAGATCTGCTCATCCCCTCGGGTACGCCCGTAACGGGGACGGCGAGGATCAACGGCGAACGGCTGACGGTCAAGGTCAGCGCTGTCCAGCACGGCGGGGCGGTCGTTCCGGTCGATCTGTCGGTCTATGACACGAACGGCAACGAGGGTATTCCCGTGCCGGGGTCGGAAGAACTCAATGCCGTGAAGGAGATCGCCGCCAATATGGGCGCGGGCATGGGCAGCAGTATCACGATCACGGACGATGCCGGTTCGCAACTGCTCTCCGACCTGGGGCGCAGCGCCATCCAGGGCGTGTCGCAATACGTGAGCAAGAAGATGCGCTCGGTCAAGGTCACGCTCAAGGCCGGTTACAGCGTCCTGCTGCTCCCGCCCCTTCAATAAGGGTACAAACGACGTACTTCCGTACACCACTGAAAAAATCCATTTTTATCAACAATCAAAAATTTATCGAGTATGAAAAAGATTCTTCTGGCACTCGCTTTTATCGGGTGCATGTTCGCTGCCCACGCGCAGGAAAAGCCCTCCACGGGCGATTTGTACGACGGTCTTACCCGTCCGCTGACTTTCAACCGGGTTATCCCGCCCTACGCGCTGGAGGTGACGTTCAGCAAGACCGTGCATGTGATTTTCCCCTCGGCCATCCGTTACGTCGATCTGGGGTCTTCGGATCTTCTGGCGGCGAAAGCCGACGGCACGGAAAACGTGCTGCGTGTAAAGGCGGCCCTGCGTGATTTCTCGCGCGAGAGCAACCTTTCGGTCATTACCGAGGACGGGGCCTATTACAGCTTCAATGTCAAGTATGCCGACGAGCCGGTGAAACTGTCGGTCGAGATGGCGGACTTCCTGCATGACGGGGAGGCGGTAAACCGCCCCAATAACGCGCTGGACATCTATTTGCAGGAGTTGGGATGCGAATCTCCGCTGCTGGTCAAACTGATCATGCAGTCCATTTACAAGAATGACCGCCGCGAGATCAAGCATATCGGTTGCAAGCGTTTCGGGGTACAATACCTCCTCAAAGGTATCTACGTGCATAACGACCTGCTTTATTTCCACCTCCAACTGAAAAACTCCTCCAACGTGCCTTTCAACGTGGACTACCTGACGTTCAAGATTACGGACAAGAAGGTGGCCAAACGCACGGCCATCCAGGAGCAGGTCGTATGGCCCGTGCGTGCGTACAACAACGTGCAGGTCATCGGCGGCAAGCGTACCGAGCGCATGGTCTTCACGCTCCCGAAGTTCACGCTGGCCGACGACAAGCAGCTGGTCGTGGAACTGCACGAGCAGCAGGGCGGGCGACACCAGACTTTCACGGTGGAGAATGCCGACCTGGTGCGCGCACGTGTTATCAACGAGTTAAAGGTAAAGTGATATGAAACGGGCGATATTCATTCTCACGCTGGGGTTATGCCTCCTCCTTTCGGACGGGGCGCACGCCCAGCGTGCCCTGCCCGCCATGCGCGGGCTGGAAATACGGGGAGGCATGACCGACGGCTTCTATACCCGGGACAGCCGCAGCGAAACGGGCTACTGGTTCGGGATGGCCATGAGCCGCTACGCGAAGAATGCCGACAAGTGGGTGTTCGGCGCGGAGTTCCTGAACCGTTATTACCCCTACAAGTCGGAACGTATCCCTGTGGCGCAGTTCACGGCCGAGGGCGGTTACTATTACAAGTTCCTCGCCGACCCGTCCAGGACTTTTTTCTTCTACCTCGGCGGCTCGGCGCTGGCCGGTTACGAGAGTGTGAACCGGGGCGAGAGGCGGCTCTATGACGGCTCTACGCTCCGCCACCGCGACCGTTTCCTCTATGGCGGGGCCGTCACGCTGGAGGTCGATGCGTACCTGACCGACAGGATTATCCTCTCGCTGACGGGGCGTGAGCGTATCCTATGGGGCACTACAACGGGACATTTCCACGCGCAGTTCGGCCTGGGCGTGAAATTCATAATCCATTAAACTTGCAAGCGACATGAAAAAGATGAAAAAGATATTGGCCCTGGCGGTCTGGATCGTCGCCCTGGGTCTTTTATGCGCATCCTGCGACAACGGGCTGGATATACAGCAGGCGTACACGTTCTCTCTGGAAACGATGCCCGTTCAGAAGCGAATCTCCGTTGGTGAAACCGCTGAAATCCGCTGCACGCTCGTGCGGGAGGGGAGATATGACGGCGCGCGTTACACGATCCGCTATTTCCAGCCCGACGGGCGCGGTGAGTTGAGGATGGACGACGGTACGGTGTTCCTGCCCAACGACCGCTATCCGCTCGACCGTGAGGTGTTCCGCCTCTATTACACATCGCGCAGCGATGACCAGCAGACCGTCGACGTCTATGTCGAGGACAACACGGGTCAGGTCGTGAAGACCTCCTTCACGTTCCAGAGCGAGAACGGGACGGAGGAAACGGAACGATAACGGAATATGTCTAACCAAGAGAAGCGCCCGTCACCCGGGCGCTTTCCATAAATACTGAAAACCATGACAGAGCAAGAGAGAATAGATATAGCCTATCTCGATACGGGGGTGTACGAGAACCCGTGGCGTGAGAACCTTTTCGAGACGCTGCCCGAGGATCGGAAAACGGCGGAGGTCTGCCGTTTCGCCATCAAGAAATCGGCTTTCAACATCGAGTTCGTTCCCGAAGCGATGAAAACGCCGGAACTTTGTCTTGCCGCGGCCAGCTACCGGGGCGAAACACTGAAATTCGTCCCTGACCGTCTGAAGACACCGAAAATGTGCCGTGCCGCCGTCGATAGCAACAGCTACGCGCTGTATTACGTTCCGGAGGGGTTGAAGACCCCCGAACTGTGCATGGCGGCCGTGAAGCGCAACGGCCTGGTGCTGGAGGCCGTTCCCGGGGAATTGAGGACGCCGCAAATATGCCGTGCGGCGTTGAAAGCGGTGGACAGTGCCGATTACAAGATACTCCCTTACATTCCGTATCCCGATATATGCCTGGAAGGGCTGAAAAAATTCGGGATGTCGTTCGTGGACAAGTTCGAGATTTTCGCCTCCATTGCCCCGGAGGTCATGACCGGGGAACTGGCCCTTCACGGCGTGGGGATGGACGCGTCCTGCCTTTCGCTCGTGCCGGTGGAACTGCGCACGGAGGCAGTCTGCCTGCGTGCCGTCAGTGGGGACGGCATCCTGCTCCATGAAGTGCCGGAGGAGTTACGCACGGAACGGGTCTGCGAGGCCGCCGTGTCCTCGAACTACCTGGCGCTGGAGTACGTTCCGAAACATCTGAAAACCGACCGTCTGTGCGGGATGGCGCTGGAGCGCGATCCCCTGGCCATCCGCTTTTTCAACCCCGAACAGCTCACGCCGGAGGTCTGCAACCGGGCGTTGGCCCGTACCGACGACCTGCGTGTCCTCCGCTATATCCCCTTCGAGGAGATACACCTGAAAGTGTTGGGGTTCTATTGCACGAATTACGATAAGACCTTCGATTTTTTGGAGAACATGAACCCCTGGTTCCTCACGCCGAGGGTGGCCCGGGAAATTTTCGCCCTGGAGCCGGAGCTGTTCTACAACCTTCCCGATCACGCCAAGAACGAGGAGATGTGCCGCCGGGCCGTCGGGCACGACGGGAGCTACCTGCAATATGTCCCCGAGAAGTGGAAAACGCCGGAGTTGTGCATGGAGGCCATACGGCGCAGTCCCTATGCCATCGCCCACCTGCCCGAGAGCATGAAAAGCCCGGATCTATACATGAGCCTGGTGCGGGAGAACCCGCAAAACCTGAAAGGCGTCCCCCGCGAAGCCCGGACGCCGGAGATGAGCCGGGAGGCTTTCGAGCGTACCTACGGGAAGGACAAAACCGATTTCTCGGTTATCAGCGCGTTGAGCGACCCCGCCCTGGTCTTGCAGGTGTTCCGCGAGCAGGACGACCCGCAGCAGATACACCGGTTGATGAGTGTCCTGCACCTGAACCGCCGGCTTGTAACGGAGGAGGTGGCGTTGGAGGCCGTTCGCAAGGATGCGGGGGTGCTGTACGACATTCCCCAGACGGCCATCACGCCGCTCGTGGCCGATACGGCCGTGCGGGGCGACCCGAGGATGATCCAGTGGGTTCCGAGGGAGCTTCGCACGTCGGATCTGTGCCTCTATGCCGAGGCCGCCCATCCCGAGTTGCGGGTTTACGTTCCCGACGGGATAGCAAAGGGACGTAATATCTATTCGTTCCACCGTCAGGTGGACGCGAAATTGCGGCAGCCGCTCGAATACGAACAATACAAGACCCTCTACTCGGGCGGCGCGGTGCGTGTGAACAACGTGTGGACGTCGGTTGCGGGTGAGATTGACTGCTGCGAGGTGCGTTACGACCGTAAGACGGAGAAACTCAAACTGCGGATCGTCGAACCGCCCAGGGAGAAGAAGGCGCAGCCGAAGGTCGCGCCCCGCAAACCCGCCCGGGGGCCGAAATTGTAGGACGGCGGGTAGTTCTTTGGCAGGAAGGTTGTTAAAAATCGCACGTGTTGTCGCCGATACCCGGATGAAATCGTTATATTTGCAATCGAATCCTCCGGCGGCGTGCCGCCGGGCGATTTACATACGGAAGGAACACATTATGGTGGGGCATTGAAAACAGCCAAATTTTAATCCGCTCGCAAAATAATGGGTAGTTCTCTTCTTCATCGTCGTGTCTATATGCGTCAAGCGTATGCGATAGCGGCGTGGGGAGAAATTATCTATCGAGTGGATGGGTGCTTGGCTGTACCTCAATGCCGGTATTTAACGTATTCTCACGCCTTTTTCGTATGGTATTTGTCTGAACCTAAAGAAAAGCGATATGGAAACGAAATCGACAAATGAGGTAAAGGGTGATTACGACCGGGTATCGGCGAGTGAATGCCTGGGGTCGCTAATCGAGTTGCACGGGATTGTCATGGAAGACGATCTGTTCGTCATTCCCGATGCGGATGGCACGGCAGTATTATACAATGACGGGAAGATACGTTTTGACGAGATCGCCGACATCGAGGTCGGCTCGGTGTTCGTGGGCATCCTGCTCCGCAACGGCTATCTGTTCTACCTTTCCCGTACCGAACCGCTCAAGACGTGCATATACACGCATGGCGGGTGGGGTTCAATCTCTGAAATTTCTCCCCGTGGCATTGCCGGACATATCGGGCGTGAACTGTACGGGAAGCTGGGCGACCATACGGCGGTCGATTGACGGGAAACAAAAAAATCGGACGGTTGTTATCGTCCGATTTTTTTCGCGTCGTATTTTCACGGCCGTTGCCTGCCGTGTTCCCGTTTCCGCCTTTGCAGGGCGAGCAGTTGCCGCAACATGTAGGCATGGTTTTCCCCCACGGTATGCCCCGAGGGCATCAGGTAAGGACTTGCGAGGCACTCCCGGCATTGGCGTACCGCCTCTTTTAAGTCGGTAACGGTTATTTCCGCTCCCGTGATGTCTTTAATCTTTGTTTCCATTCTTGTCCTGTTTTTTGGTTCGTACCAACTGTCCCGGTAATTTTCTCCCACGAGCGAGAAAATTCCGCTCATGCCGCTTTCAGCGGCGAAATTTTTGGCTTCCCATATACCGGAAAACTCTCCCAGCAGCCGGTAGCCGATGAATAATTTGTACTTGCGCATGATTTTATCGTTTTTCCAGGTTGATAATCGGTGTGTTCTTTTGCAGCCATTCTTTCACGCTGTCCATGTTGTATTCGGATGTGATAACCGCCGTTCGGTCGTCGATTTCGGTGAAGCGCGTAGTTTCATACCCGTCGATCCACTGCTTCAGCGTGGCAACGCCCCACACCTGCGGGTCGTCGAACATGGTGTCGAGCCGCCCGATACCCTCGCCGAAGGTTACGAGCAGCGTTTCATAGGAGATTTCCTTGTTTACTTCATTCGTTTTCATATTCTCGCTTTTTACGGGCGGCTTTTGCCGCCCCGAAATTTTTTAATCAGACAAGTTCCACTCTAACCCTGCTCATGTTCGCCCAGAACACGCCGTTGCAGTAGTAGGCGTAGCCGTTATGCCAGTTGCTCCTGCGGCGTATCACGTCCTGCTCGGGTGGTCGTATCTCGATACTCGTGGTGTAGATGTTGTGTCCCACGGTAATGACGAGGTTGCACCTTCGCCATATCTCGGAATGGGTTTTGAACCCGTTTTTCCCCTCGACGAGCGCAAGGGCCGTCTTGACTGCTTCCCGAACTTCCCAATCCCACTCCCCGAAGGGTTTGAGCGGGCGTGCCATGTAGCTTTTATAGATGATTTTCATTGTTATATTTTTTTTGTAGGGCGGCTTTCGCCGCCCCGATTTTATAATTCGACAATCCTTTCCACTCTGCCGTACAACATGGAGCGTATGCTCGTCTTGTCCACGCCCTTGTATTCCGTGTAATGCCCGTACTGCTTTACCACGAATGTTTTCAGTACATCGACAAAGTTGAAACGATACCCTAAAAGCGGAATGGAGTCCTTGAAATAGGTGTTATGGTTTACCTCACGGGTAATCCAGTCTTTCTCCTCACGGGTGAGCGTTCCCCCGTCATTGAGCCGTTTGCGTAATATGTACGCTTTTGAGCCTGCAAGGCTTTCGAGTGCGGGAACGTCCCACGACACGAATTTATATGCTATTTGGTTCATTCTATTTTGTTTTGCGGGCGGCTTTCGCCGCCCCGATTTTTATGCTGTCATTCGTTTCCGTATAAGGGACATGTTCCCCTTCATCAGTTTCAGTATTTGCCCGTGGTATGGGGTATTCTTGTTACACACGCCACGGCTCTGCACGACCTCCATGCGTTTTAGGGACACCTCTATCGTTTCGATACGTTTGCCGTCGATTGTGGCCGAGAGTATGAGCGAGTCGGCTTTCAGATAGTATTCGTTGGTAAACACACAGTGGTGCATGGCCTCGCCCTCCTGCCGTATGGCTTCAACGCTGTCCAATACCTTGATGCAGATTTCCCCGTCGGAAAACTCCACTCCGAAAAACCGCCCTTTGGCTTCGACAAACGAGGCTTCCTGTTCCAACGCCTTGCGCCGTTCCTCCTGCCGCCGTTCCATTTGCATGTGCCTCCGTTTTTTTGCCATGTAGAGGTCATGCGCTGCGGGCAGGTCTGCGGGACACACGAAATGGGCGTTATGCAGGTCTTTCCCGAAAAATCGCAGCAGGTCGATGTAGTCGCACCATTCCGTCGGTTTCCCGATAGCGTACCCGTTACGGATGGCGATACGGATGGCCGGCCAATAGTCTGCGATATTGCGGGAGGAACGGGCGAAAAATCGCACGAGTGCCGTTTGTCCCGCTTTAAGCAGCGTTTCGGCCTTGTTCTCCGAGAGCAGCAGGTGGATAAGGTCGAAAGGGGTTACATCGGGGAGTTGTTTGCCGTAACCGCTTCGGCGCAGTTCGGGGATAAGCCGTTGCCGGGGATAGATGCGTGTGGGCGTGATGTTGTATTTCCCGTCGTTCTCCGCCCGCAGTTCCAATGCGCTCGACCAACTCCACCCGTGAACGAAGAAGCCCATCGGGCGCAGCCGTGCGAAGGTTGCGGAGCGTCCGTCGGGGGCAATCCACCGCTGTACGGCTTCGATATGGGTGTAAACGGGCGTCTGTCCCACTTTCGCCCAACACTCGATATAGACGAAGCGCAGGACTTGAAAACCCTTGCAGCGGGTTACGATACACAAATACTCGTAATCGTTGAACTTGCGGCGCAGGGTGGTTTCCACTTTCAGCGTGGTGTGGCAGTGCGGACACTCGCACCCTAACAGATTGTCCGTGAGTTCTCCGTTTTCGCTCTGCCACGTGTGGCCGCACTCGGTGCAGGTGATAAGTCCTTTCGGCGTGCGGCGTCCGATATGCTCGATGCAGTTCTTGTACCCCCATTCGATTTGTGCGGGGGTGAGCGGCGGCAGGTGTTTACTTGCCGCCACGACGTTCTGTTGGAATTTTGTTCTCGGTTTCATAACTAAAATAGACTGGGCATTAGTTTGTTATCTTCGATTTTCTTGGGTTTGGACTTGGCTTTCGCCAACTTGGCGTAGGCTTCGCTCTCGGCCTTCCGTATGGCGTTCCGCCGTGCCTCGGCTTTTTCCTCCTCGGTCAGTTCAACGGTGTGATTGACCACTACCTTGCAACTGACGGGTTTGCCGATGTCGATGTCCTCCTCGTCGTAATAGTGGAGTGCCATAGAGTATATTTCCTCGTCGGCAAACCCGTTGCAACCGCTCTGCCGTACTTGGTTGATGATGAAAGTGCAGCAATCGTCAATGTTCTTTTTCGGGTTGGCGTATCGGGGTGCGAAAAGTTCGTCCTCCCGTGCTCGTGCGTCGAGATAGTTCTGTATCGTCAGTTTGAAATAATCTGTTCCTTGTGCCATGATTTTTTGGTATTGTGGGGCGGCGAGCCGCCCCGTGTTCAACATTTATTCGTCCTTTCCGAGAAGCCGTCGCACCTCGTCCTCTTTGGTCTTTTGGAAAATCCATCCCGCTTTCTTCTGCCCGTCATGCGTCAGCCGTGCGTTGAAGCGTCCCCCGAGTGCGTGAAGGGCGTCCTTGACGGGCTTGGTGTCCCCGAATACGGCTATCGCCTTCTCGGAATAGTCCACGATGATAAACCCGCCTTGCACGCTCGTTTCAGTGCGTTCCGCCCGTTTTTCGTCTTTCGGCTCGGGCAGACATATATTCTCCTCGTTTCCTGCGATATATGCCAGCCTGTCGATGTACCCTTCACGGGTGTAGTGGGTCAGTTTGCAGACACTCCACCCGTATTTCGGACTTTTGCCGAGCGTGAAAACGGGATAGCGGTGTTCGTTCTTGGGGTCGTATTCGGAGAGGTGCGCCGTTTGCGGGAAATTGGCCGCCGCCTTTCTCAACTCCCCGAAGCCGTTGCGGGAGGTGGCCGAAAAGCCGAGAATGACGGTACGCACGCTTCGGGTGGTCGAACACTCGTAAGAGGGGTCAGTGTATTCCGTTTCGTTGAGTTCGGCGATGATTACGCCCTGCACCCCTTCGGGCATGATGCGGCGTAACCTCTGCGCCCCTATTTCCGCTATGCGGTCATGCTCGGCTTTCTCTTTGGCGGCGGCGATGGCCTGCGCCGTGGCTTGCTCTTCCGCCTGCCTCACGAGCAAAGCCACCTCGAAAGCGTCCATGAACTCGGGGTTCACGTCGTCGTAGTACCTGCCGATACCGAATGTTTGCGAGAGGGGTCGCAGAATGTCCGTTTGGCTGATTTCCTTTGTTTCGGTATCGACCATGTGGTACACGTAGCCACGGGCGGTGTGTTCCACCTTGTAAACGACGTAACGCTTTCTGCTCGCACCCGCACCGATACCGATGATAACCTGGTTTTCCTTGACTACCTGCACCTGCGTGTCCGTGGTAGTCGCTCCGAATAATGAAATGTACTTTGTCATACCTGTAATAATTTAGAAGATGTGAGTGAATAGGAAATAGAAAAAGCCGATTAGAGCCACGAGAGAAACAAGGCAGGAGAAAATGCCCCGCAGGATGTCATAACAGAACGTGAAGCCCAAAACGACCCAAATAAAGTCGATACCCCACACGTGGAAGCCCAAAGCCACCGCCCCGACCTTTACCGCCAACCCGACCTTTGCCTTTATGCCAAGTGGAAGGTTGGAGGATTTCTGTTTCCATTTATTTTTCTCTTCGTTTCTCATAACCTTTGACTTTTTTTTTATGCCGTAGCGGAGCCGGTATGGATGGAATCTGTTTCGGTAGCATCAAAAGGTGTCGGGGATAGCTGCTGCAAGATTTTGTCGGAAAATACGCTCGCCCGCAGGGAAAGAGGAAGATTTTGCGGCAAACCGCCCCGCGGCCCGATCTTGCAGCAGCGTGAGCCCCGTAACTACCTTTGCTACTGACAACAGATTTCCATACCGCGCTCCGCGGCATGAAAAAAAGAGAGGAAAAGGTTATGGGAGAGAAACGGGGAGAAAACGATATGCCGTGAACGCTCGAGAAAGTCGGTTCACGGCTCACCCT
Organism: Phocaeicola sp. GP0067; assembly: GCF_031119655.1. NCBI lineage: Bacteria > Pseudomonadati > Bacteroidota > Bacteroidia > Bacteroidales > Bacteroidaceae > Phocaeicola > Phocaeicola sp. GP0067. The sequence goes on along the minus strand of NZ_JAVHZY010000004.1, from coordinate 184,552 downwards.
GCATGGAATGATAAATCGCCCGCGAACATTTCCTTTCACGGGCGATTGGCGTATCGGAGCGTGCCGATCCCGTATCGGCGGAGGATCGTTTCCGCCGGACGTGGCGCCACTCGCTGCCACTTTGAAGACGGATACGTCCATATGCCACTGGCTGATAACAAGATACTGTCCATTTGTGTACTTTTGGGCATCCGGGAAACAAAAAATGAAACAGAACATGGAAATAATAAGTATGGACGTGAAGGCTTTCGACGCGCTGGCAGGGCACGTGGAAGCCATTGAAAGAAAAGCCGAGGCGTTATGCCGCAGGCAAGAGGACGTGAGTTTGAAAAAATGGCTGGACAACCAGGATGTCTGTGACGTGCTGGGTATATCGAAACGTACCCTGCAAACCTACCGGGAGAAAGGGTTGCTGCCTTTCAGCCGCATCCGTCACAAAATCTTCTACAAACCGGAAGATGTCGGGAAACTGCTGCAATCGTCGCACTATCCTAATACCGCCGCGTTATGAGCCATTATTTCATCGACAAGCACGATCCGCGTGTGGCGGATCTCTTCCGGCGTTTGGAAAAGGCCGGCAAGGCACTGGATAAACTGGAATCCTCCGGAGGCCGGACACTCAAGGGAGAGCGGTTCGTCACCGACGAGGAATTGTCCCGGCTGCTGAAAATCAGCAGGCGTACATTGCAGGAATACCGTACGGCGCGGATCATTCCCTATTATTTGATTCAGGGCAAGGTACTATACATGGAATCCGAGATACAGAAATTCCTGGAAGATTCCCGGAAGAAATGTATCGGGGGACAGGAATGGGTATAAAAGAAGAACGGCCAACGTTTTGGCTGTTCTTCTTTTTCAGTTCAATATCGTGTTCATACCGGGGAGCTGCCAGACGACAGCAGTCGTCGTGGCCCTTCGGACAAGCCACCGTCGGAAGGCTTCGGCATTCCCGGATTTTAAGCGGAAAGCCAGCGCGGCGATCATTTCGAGCGAATACAGCTCGACAATACCGCCGTCACGGTTGCGCTCCCGGCGGTAAACCCTCTCCTCACAGAGTATGCCGCTTTTGAGTATGGAGCGGATGTTGCTCCCCACGGCAGGAACGAAGACTCCGAACAGGTCGGCAATCTGGTGGCGCGTGAGCCATACACGGTTCTCCGGCGTGTGGATTTCCACCCGCCCGTTTTCAATGCTGATAGGTTCTCTTGTCGTCATAGTCATACAAATTTATCAATTTTGTTATACTGTTCAACCGTTTACCGTTATAATATCTGCCGTTTCCGGTTCGTCCTCCTCGTAGAGATTTATTTTCCGGCCTTTGGTCTGTTCTTTCAGCCGTTTCATGTCCTCGTCCACCTTGCGGTCGGTCACTTTGGCGTAAATCTGCGTGGTGGAAATGCTCTTGTGTCCCATCATGCGGCTGACAGTTTCGATAGGCACACCCAACGAGAGCGTGATATGTGTCCCGAAATTGTGCCTCGCCTTGTGAAAGGTCATGTCGAAGCCGTATGTCCGTCCCAGTTCTCTGGTGAGCTTGATGAGATACCCCCGGCAATAGAGATTGAAAATCCTGTCGCTTTTACGCTCGTGGCGGTATTTCTCGATGATCTGCAACGGCACGTTCAGCAGGCGGATGGCCGAGGGCGTTTCGGTCTTCTGGCGCCGGATGTGTATCCAGTACGTTCCGTCGTCCGACTGCGTGATGTCTTTTTCGGACAAGCGTTTCAGGTCGGCGTAGGACAACCCCGTGAAGGTAGCGAAGAGAAACCAGTCCCGCACCCGCTGGAGGTTGGGTTTATCGACGGGAGTTTCCATCAGCTTTTTGAGGTCTTCGAGTTTCAAATGGCGGCTCTTGCGCCGGGGCAGTTCCGGGTGCAGCTTCCCGTAAGGGTCGCGCCGGAGTGTACCCTGACTGACAGCCCGCTTGGTCATTTTCTTCAACCGGTAAAGATGCTCGTGTACTGTCTTGGGTTTCATTTCACGATCTGTACGCAGGAATATTTCAAAATCATCGTAGAACTCCCGGTCAAGGCTCCGCAACGCTACATCCTCCTTTTCCTTCCTTTTTTTCACGAAGGAGGCTAAAATATTATAGGAGTTCTCGTAACTTTCATAGGTTTCTTCCTTGCGATCCACGCCGACACGCTTGCGGAACTCCTCGTTATGCTCGCGGAACAAGGCAAGGAGGGTGAACGGTTTCTGCCCGATTCCTTCCACGGCGTTTTTGACCAGCTCGGCCGTCACGAAACCGAGGCTTTTACGAATATGACGGTAATGTCCGGTGATTTTTTCGGTCAGTTTCTCTATTGCCAGGTTTACCGTTCGGGCGTTCTCGCTTCGTCCGTTCGCCCTTTTGGTTTCCGGATTCCAAAGCGATGGCTCGACAAACGCGTTGATATTGATCGGGGCCGACTTGGCATCGATGCTTACCTTGCATAACAATTTACATGTTCCGTCCTTGCGGACTTTCGTGCGGTTGATGTAGAACAGCAGGGAGAACGTGCTGCGACGTTTTATCTCTTTATTATTCGGTTCCATAATCGTTGTGAATTTGATTGTCAATGATAGATTAAATAGCTACGGAGAAGCGACCGGCAATCTTTTCCTCTAAAGACCGGGTATCCATGTCGATCTTGTCATCGGTCACTTTGGCGTAAATCTGCGTCGTGGAAATGCGGCTATGCCCCAGCATTTTACTGACGGTTTCAAGCGGGACACCATGCGAAAGCGTGATCTCGGTGGCGTAGGTATGGCGTCCGCAGTGAAAGACGAGCTTCCGTTCAATTCCGCAAATGGCGGCAATACGTTTCAGCGTCCGGTTGAGTTCGTTGTTGCTGTACATCGGCAGCAGTTTTCCTTCCGGGGCCATATCCCGGTACTTGTCGAGGATGAGCAACGGTATGTCGAGCAACGGCACTTCATAGTCGATTTTCGTCTTCTTGCGGGCGGTCTTGATCCATACCTCACCGTCCTCGGCCACTTCCAGATCCTCCGTCGTCAGGCGGCACATGTCCCCGTAAGGGATACCCGTGTAGCAGGAGAAGAGGAACAGGTCGCGGATATGGTAGAGTTTCGGGTCGTGCAGGGGTGTGGTCATCAGCCGTTGTAACTCCACGGCGGTAAGGTATTTCTGTTCCCGCTCGGGATGTTCGGCTTCATAACCCGCGAACGGGTCGGCAGTGATAATCCCTTCCGCGATGGCTTCCCCGACAATCGTGTTCAACCGTGTGACAAGCAACACGATAGTTCCCAGGGCAAAGCGGCGCTCCGTGCGTAGGTAGAGGTCATAGTTGTCGATGAATGAACGGTTCAGGGCCGTGAAAGGAACATCCGACAACTTGTATTTCTCCTGGATGAAAGCGGCCACACAGTTACAAGCATAGCGGTAAGATTGCGCTGTTCCCTTTTCCCGGTTCACGCCGACACGTTTTTCGAAATGTTCGATGAACGTCCGGAAATAACCCAACAGGGTTTCCTGCCCGAAAGCTGTCCCCAACAACAGATTCCTTATTTCTTCAGCCGTTACATTCTCACGGGTGGCTGACAGTTCGGCATAAATGGAAATGGCTGAAGCTCGCAAATCGTCCAGTTGCCGGTTGATTTCCCGCGCGGCGTTACTTTTACCCGTGGCACGTCCGGATGCCCACAGTGCAGCGGGTACGGACATTTTCGCGCTAAAAGCCGCTTCTGAAAATTTGCCGACAACAAGTTTCGCCATGACCGGGCAATGTCCCTCGTCATTCATTTCGCTCTTTTTGAGGTAGAACGTAACCGTTACATCCGTCTGTTTCATAACTCTATTTTTTTATGTCGCAAAATTACTTGATATAGAGTTATTTACAGTTATGAAAATTATAGCGGAACAAAGAATAAAACCCCGGATGCCGGTAACATAACCTGTATTTCCATGAAAAACGGAAAAAAACGGTTATCTTTACGAGCAAAATATAGGGTTCTTTGCATGGTGAACGGTAAAACCGCAGGTGGTCAAGCGTTATTTTGCCGGATTATCCGGGGCTAAAAAAGGCAACGGATAAGTAGCAAATCTTTCTCTTAACCTTTCATTATCCTGCATTTTAGCGATTTGGAAAGGTATAGAAGAATTTGGCTTAACTCTCCTCAATACCAAACACTTACTTTATTTATCCAAATTTTGCCGTTTTTTTGCGAGTTCTTGTTATATTTGTCGCGAACTTATTTAGATTGATAGATAAATGAAAGAATTTGTAATTTCTGAAGCACAGGTTGAAACTGCCATCTTAGTTGGTTTGATTACTCAGACACAAGATGAGCGTAAGACCAAGGAGTATTTGGATGAGTTGGAGTTCTTGGCCGAAACGGCCGGAGCAACAGTGGTGAAAAGGTTTACTCAGAAACTGCCTGCTGCCAATTCCGTGACTTATGTCGGTAAAGGAAAGCTGGAAGAAATCAAGGAATATATTCATCAGGAAGAGGAAAATGAGCGTGAAGTCGGAATGGTGATTTTTGATGATGAACTTTCTGCCAAGCAGATACGTAATATAGAAGCTGAACTGAAAGTGAAGATTTTGGACCGTACTTCGCTGATTCTGGATATTTTTGCCATGCGGGCTCAAACTGCAAATGCTAAAACACAAGTGGAGCTGGCCCAATATAAGTATATGCTGCCTCGTCTGCAACGTTTGTGGACTCACTTGGAGCGTCAGGGAGGTGGATCCGGTGCCGGTGGAGGTAAAGGCTCTGTGGGATTACGTGGGCCGGGTGAAACTCAGTTGGAAATGGACCGTCGTATCATTTTGAATCGTATGTCATTGTTGAAAGAACGGTTGGCTGAAATTGATAAACAGAAGTCCACTCAACGTAAAAACCGTGGGCGTATGATACGTGTAGCTTTGGTAGGGTATACCAATGTGGGAAAATCTACTTTAATGAATTTGCTTTCAAAAAGCGAGGTCTTTGCTGAAAATAAACTTTTTGCAACATTGGACACCACAGTACGCAAAGTGATTATTGAGAATCTGCCATTTCTGCTTACAGATACCGTAGGATTTATCCGTAAATTACCAACGGATTTGGTTGATTCCTTTAAATCAACTTTGGACGAAGTGCGTGAAGCAGATCTGCTGATTCATGTGGTGGATATTTCTCATCCGGATTTTGAGGAACAAATTTCTGTGGTTGATAAAACGATTGCTGACTTGGGGGCAGGTGGAAAGCCTACCATGATTGTTTTTAACAAGATAGATGCTTATACCTATATAGAGAAAGCAGAGGATGATTTGACTCCTAAAACCAGGGAGAATATTACATTGGAAGAACTGATGAAGACATGGATGGCAAAATTGAATGATAATTGTATCTTCATTTCTGCCAGAGAGAAAATAAATATGGATGAATTGAAGACTATTATATATAATAAGGTGCGCGAGCTACACGTACAGAAGTATCCTTATAACGATTTTCTTTATCAAACCTATGATGAAGAATAAATACATATAGAAGATGAAAACTTATCGTTCACTTACACAAGAAGAAATACAACAATTAAAAGAGAGATCATGCACTGCGGTTGATTGGGATGAAATTGAAGTAGTAGAGAACTTTAAGACGGACTATATTTATCATACCCGTTTTTCCGGAAAGGTCAGATTGGGGGTCTTTGAAGATGAGTTTACGTTGGCAGGTGGTATGCGTAAACATTCCGGATTGTATCATGCGACCTTGCATAATGTAACGGTGGGCGATAATTGTTGTATTGAGAATATAAAGAACTATATAGCCAACTATATCATTGGGGATTATGCATTTATAGAGAATGTAGATATCATTCTGGTAGATGGCCGGAGCAAGTTTGGGAATGGCGTTGAAGTAGCTGTATTGAATGAAACGGGTGGACGTGAAGTGCCTATTCATGATCGTCTGTCAGCGCATCAGGCCTATATTCTGGCATTATACCGTCATCGTCCTGAATTGATTTGCCGGATGAAAGCCATTATTGACCGGTATGCTGAAGAGAATACTTCGGATACAGGTACTATTGGCCACCATGTTACCATTGTTGATGCGGGATATATAAAGAATGTACGAATAGGTGATTATTGTAAGATAGAAGGGGCGGGACGATTGAAAAACGGTAGCTTGAACAGTAATGAGCAAGCGCCTATTCATATCGGCTATGGAGTGGTATGCGATGATTTTATTATATCAAGCGGCTCCAATGTGGAAGATGGAACTATGTTGACCCGTTGCTTTATCAGCCAGGCATGTCATTTGGGACATAACTATTCTGCATCCGATTCTTTGTTTTTCAGTAATTGTCAAGAAGAGAACGGTGAGGCATGTGCCATTTTTGCCGGACCCTTTACGGTGACTCATCATAAGTCTACTTTGCTGATTGCCGGAATGTTCTCTTTTATGAATGCGGGTTCCGGCTCTAATCAAAGCAACCATATGTATAAGTTAGGTCCGATTCATCAGGGGGCTATGGAGCGTGGGGCGAAGACTACTTCCGATTCTTATATTTTATGGCCCGCACGTGTAGGTGCATTTTCTTTGGTTATGGGGCGTCATGTGAATCATGCCGATACTTCTAATCTGCCTTTTTCTTATCTGATAGAGCAGCAAAATACCACTTATCTGGTGCCAGGGGTGAATTTGCGGAGTGTAGGTACGATTCGGGATGCTCAAAAGTGGCCTAAACGTGACAAACGTAAAGATCCGAACCGTTTGGATCAGATTAATTATAACCTGTTGAGTCCCTATACTATTCAGAAAATGATGAAAGGGCGTAGTATTCTGAAAGAATTACGTAAAGTATCCGGAGAAACTTCAGAAACTTACTCTTACCAAAGTGCGAAAATTAAGAATTCTTCTTTAAATAATGGCATTCGTTTTTATGAAACGGCTATTCATAAATTTTTGGGTAATTCATTAATCAAGCGTTTGGAGGAGGTTCGTTTTAGCAGTGATGAGGAAATCCGTGCCCGGTTGATTCCTGATACAGAGATAGGGACAGGAGAATGGGTGGATATTTCCGGATTGATCGCTCCTAAAAGTGAAATAGAGAAGTTGATGGCAGATATAGAATCTGGAATCCTGACTAATGTGGATCAGATTCATGACCGTTTTGTTGAGATGCATCGTAATTATTATACATACGAGTGGACATGGGCGTATGGGAAGATGCTTGAGTTTTATAATCTGCGTTCCGATGAAATAACGGCAAAGGATGTTATTGCTATCGTGAAGAAGTGGCAGGAGGCTGTTGTCGGATTGGATAAAATGGTCTATGCCGATGCGAAAAAGGAGTTTTCTTTGTCTGCTATGACGGGGTTCGGTGCAGATGGATCACGTGAAGAAATGGAGCAGGATTTTGAACAGGTGCGTGGGGTATTTGAAAGTAATCCGTTTGTGACAGCGGTGTTGCAGCATATTGAAGCGAAAACAGCGTTGGGTAACGAGTTGATAGAACGGATTGCTTCTATATGATATTTTTGATGAGAGTATCCAGACTAAGATGAACCTTCGGAAAAGTTACAGATGGTAGTTACATATAAAAAGAGCCGTATGAATGCTGGAGTAGTCATACGGCTCTTGCTATTGGATGACATTTGAGCTTGTTTGGATACTCCCTTTTTATTTTTTTACCACAGGTAGTATAACTCTGCTTGCAGCTCCTTGCTGATGATAAATTTTGATCTTTTGTTTCATCACAAAATCTTCTACCGTACAATGATAGGTATCAATAAACCTTTGTGGATTGCGGTCAATAATGGGGAACCAGGAACTTTGAATTTGAATCATCAGTCTGTGTCCCGGCAGAAATGTGTGTGCCACATCATACAGTGTGTAATTAACCGGAGTTATTTCTTCCGGTTTGAAAGGCAGGGGATTGTCGAATCCCTTACGGAAGCGTCCTCTGAATAATTCGCCACGAATCATCAGCTGGTACCCACTCATTGGGTAGTCACTCTTTAAATAACTGCGTGCAGTTTTGGAATATTCAAATTTTTCAGGATATACATCAATTACTTTCACCATAAAATCAGCGTCAGTACTACTGATGGCAGTCATTAATTCCACTTCTATAGGACCGGCCAATGTTAATGTATCACATAGCGGCTCCGTCATGAAAGTAATGACATCGGGACGTGAAGTAGCAAAGCGTTGGTCATCTACCATGAATTCTTTTGTCCGGTAAGTGGTAGGGTTTGCCGTATAGGGTACCGGACGTGACATATCTGAAATATATTCTGAATAAGACTCTTGTTCTGCCGGTGCTTGTGTGGATACTGATCCGTTCTTATGTATATAATAAGGTGTACCGGCAGTCTTTTGTACAGGCCATTCGTTGTATGTTTTCCATTCGTTTTCACCTGTATGGAATATATTTACTTTATGCTTGGGCTTTTCTCCCTTTCCTTCCAGGAAATATCGGAAAAAAGGATATTCTATTTTGTCCATGTAATAAGCTGAAGTGCTTTTACCGAAATACAGATTACCGAAACCTTGGAACCCGCGTACTGTCCATGCTCCATGCCACCAAGGACCGAATGTCAGATATAAATCTGTGTCCGGTGATTGCTCTTTGATGGCTTTATAAAGATTCCAGGCTCCGTAACAGTCTTCGGAGTCATACAGTCCACCTACCACCAATATGGCGGGCTTCAAGTTATAACAGGAGGTGCGTGCATCGCGCTCTTTCCAGAAATCATCGAAATCAGGATGGTTTTTGATATCATTCCACAATGTCTGTGTGGTATCACGTACCAGGTCGTCTACATTCTTAAAGGTACCGAGTGCCAGAAAATCTGTGTAAACATCATTCTTTACAATTTGGTTCATCACTCCTTTTCCCATGTGGCGTCCTTCCAGTCTGGGAAGGAAATTAGTGGTTTGCAGCAGGGTGAAGGCTCCGTTGTGATGACGGTCATCTCCACGGAACCAGTCAGTAACGGGAGCTTGCGGAGAAACAGCTTTCAAAGCCGGATGATTGGAGGAGGCTGTCATAGTGGCATAGAAACCATCATAACTGATTCCCCATGTTCCTACATTTCCGTTATTATATGTGTTGTGAATCAACCATTCTATGGTATCGTATGTGTCCGTAGCTTCGTCTATATTCTTTTTATCTTTCTTACCCTTTTTGTTTTTGTTGAGAGGGCGTACTTGGATAAATATTCCTTCACTCTTATGTCGTCCACGTACATCTTGGAAGACGATAATATATCGGTGCTCTATATAGTTTTTCAGATTAGTTCTGAAATGACGGTCAAATCCTTCTCCGTATGGGGAACAAGAGTAAGGGCTGCGGTGCATCAGGATAGGATGCTGCCTGCTGTTGTCTTTCGGTTCGTAGACAGCGGTGTAAAGCTTGATTCCGTCACGCATGGGAATCATGACTTCCCGTTTCGTGTAGATTTCCTTCAGTTTGAGTTCGATACTGTCCGGTTGGTTTTTTGCTTGGGTTTGTGTCCATCCTCGAGGGATGAGAAAGCATAACAGTAATGAAGTAATAAATAAGAATTTGCCTAATCTTTTCATGTATAATGTGATGTTATTTTAATGAGTTGGCAAAGGTAAGGACATTCCTTGAAAGTTTTCACGCTAATTAAGGAAAAATTTCGATAATAGTTACTACCTTTGTCACACTAATAACTTTTAACTAAAATAAGTATCAATATGGCAACACCTCCGTTCCATTATCAGCACATGTTCCCGTTGGGACCTGATAAAACCGAGTATTATTTGCTGACTAAAGATTATGTGTCAGTAAGTGAGTTTGAAGGAAAACCTATCTTGAAGATTGAAAAAGAAGGTCTGACTGCTATGGCTAACGCTGCTTTCCGTGATGTTTCTTTCTTGCTTCGCCGTTCACACAATGAACAGGTTGCTAAGATTCTGAGTGATCCCGAAGCCAGTGATAACGATAAGTATGTAGCATTGACTTTCTTGCGTAATGCGGAAGTTTCAGCTAAAGGCAAATTACCTCTTTGTCAAGATACGGGTACTGCTATTATCCATGGTGAGAAAGGTCAGCAGGTATGGACTGGCTATTGTGATGAAGAAGCCCTTTCCTTGGGAGTTTATAAGACTTATACGGAAGAAAATCTTCGTTATTCTCAGAATGCTCCTTTGACTATGTACGATGAGGTGAACACCAAATGCAACCTGCCTGCACAAATTGATTTGGAAGCTACTGAAGGTATGGAATACAAGTTCCTTTGTGTGACTAAAGGTGGTGGTTCGGCGAACAAGACCTATTTATATCAGGAAACGAAAGCTGTATTGAATCCGGCTACATTGGTTCCTTTCCTTGTTGAAAAAATGAAGACTTTGGGTACGGCTGCTTGTCCTCCTTATCATATTGCATTTGTAATCGGTGGTACATCGGCAGAGAAGAACTTGCTGACTGTTAAGCTGGCTTCTACTCACTATTATGACGAGTTGCCTACTACCGGTAATGAATACGGGCGTGCTTTCCGCGATGTGGAACTGGAAAAACAAGTATTGGAAGAAGCTTATAAGATTGGCTTGGGTGCACAGTTTGGTGGTAAGTATATGGCTCACGATGTCCGCATCATCCGCTTGCCTCGTCACGGTGCTTCTTGTCCTATCGGTCTGGGCGTTTCCTGTTCTGCTGACCGTAATATAAAATGTAAGATCAATAAAGATGGTATCTGGATTGAAAAGATGGATGATAAACCGGGTGAGCTGATTCCGGCAGAACTCCGTGAAGCCGGTGAAGGCGATGTGGTTAAGATTGATTTGAACCAACCGATGGCGGATATCCTGAAAGAATTGACCAAGTATCCGGTAGCTACCCGTCTGTCATTGAACGGAACCATTATTGTAGGTCGCGATATCGCTCATGCTAAATTGAAAGAGCGTTTGGATCGTGGCGAAGATTTGCCGCAGTATATCAAAGATCATCCTATCTATTATGCCGGTCCGGCAAAGACTCCGGAAGGTATGGCTTGTGGTTCTATGGGCCCCACTACAGCAGGACGTATGGACCCGTATGTGGATTTGTTCCAGTCACATGGCGGTAGCATGATAATGTTGGCAAAAGGTAATCGTAGCCAGCAGGTAACGGATGCTTGTAAGAAGTATGGCGGTTTCTATCTGGGCTCTATTGGTGGTCCGGCTGCTATCCTTGCTCAGAATAATATCAAGAGCATTGAGTGTGTGGAATATCCGGAATTGGGTATGGAAGCTATCTGGAAAATTGAAGTGGAAGATTTTCCGGCATTCATTTTGGTGGACGATAAAGGTAATGACTTCTTCAAGCAGTTGAAGCCGCGTTGCCTTGGAAATTGTAAATAATTAAATTATTCCGTAATAATACTAATACAGCCTTCCTCCCTTTAAAGGCGAGGGGGCTGTTCTGTTTTTTATTTAATTGGTGTTATCCGTTACCTTAATAATATGATGAAAAAACTACGATTGTTGTTTGTGCTGTTATGGATGACAAGCAACTTATTTTCTTCTCCTGTTACAGGATTATTAGAGCGCATCGACAAAGGAGCTTCCTCCAAATTTATTATTGAACGTCAGAAATCGGAAACTGATTTTTTTGAACTCGATCAGAAAGGTGATAAAGTAATTATCCGGGGTAATGACTATGTAAATATTGCTACCGGATTGAATTGGTATTTGAAATATTATGCAGGCATACATCTTTCTTGGAATGGAATGACTGCAAAACTGCCTGCTGTTTTGCCTCCTGTGACTAAAAAGGAACGGCATGAAACGGATCTGCCCTATCGTTATGATCTGAATTATTGTACTTTCTCTTATTCCATGGCTTTTTGGGACTGGGAGCGTTGGGAAAAGGAGATAGATTGGATGGCGCTTCACGGTATCAATCTTTCCCTGGCATTGACAGGGACTGAGTCGGTTTGGAGAAATGTACTTCTAAAACTGGGATATACTAAGGATGAAATTAATGAATTTGTAGCCGGACCGGGTTTTACAGCTTGGTGGTTGATGAATAATCTGGAAGGGTGGGGAGGACCTAATCCTGAAAGTTGGTATACCCGTCAGGAAAAACTTCAGAAGAAGATTGTAAAAAGAATGCGTGAATATGGCATCGAACCTGTGTTGCCGGGATATTGTGGCATGGTTCCTCATACTGCAAAGGAGAAATTAGGATTGAATGTTGCTGATCCCGGATTTTGGTGCAGCTATCATCGTCCTGCCTTTTTACAGCCGGAGGATGAGCGCTTTGAAGAAATCTCTGCTTTGTATTATAGAGAACTGACAAAACTGTATGGAAAAACAGGTTTTTACGCTATTGATCCGTTTCATGAAGGGGGAAGTACTCAAGGAGTAAATTTGGATGCAGCCGGTAAAGCCATCATGAAAGCCATGAAAAAAACAAATCCGGATGCTGTGTGGGTGGCTCAGGCATGGCAGGACAATCCTCGTACTCCGATGATAGAGCATCTGGAAGCAGGAGACCTGTTAGTCTTGGACTTGCATAGCGAATGCCGTCCGCAATGGGGGGACCCGGCGTCAGAGTGGTGTCGTAAAGGAGGATACGGGCAGCATGAGTGGGTGTACTGCATGTTGTTGAATTTTGGTGGTAACATTGGGCTTCATGGTAAAATGGATGCGCTGATTGATGGCTTTTATGACGCGAAAGCAGATGTTCATGCCGGAAGGACATTGCGTGGAGTAGGGATGACTCCGGAAGGTATTGAGAACAATCCGGTTATGTATGAGCTGGTGATGGAATTGCCATGGCGTGAACATCGGTTTACTCGTGATGAGTGGTTGAAAGGATACGTACATGCTCGTTATGGGGTAGAGGATGAGGCTTTGCAACAAGTTTGGGATTTATTAGGTAACGGTATTTATAATAGTCCCAAGGAGAAGATACAACAGGGAACGCATGAATCTGTATTCTGCGCTCGTCCGGGGTTGGATGTATATCAGGTATCCAGTTGGTCGGAGATGAAAGAATACTATAATCCTCAGGATGTGATAGAGGCTGCCCGACTGATGGTTTCTGTGGCTGATAAATATCAGGGTAATAATAATTTTGAATTCGATTTGGTGGATGTGCTCCGGCAGGCATTGGCAGAAAAGGGGCGTTTGATGCAAAAAGTAACGGCTGCGTTCCGGGCAGGAGACAAGCAAGTATTTGAGTTGGCTTCACAGCATTTTCTGCATCTTATTCTATTGCAAGACCAGTTGCTGGGTACCCGGAAAGAATTCAAGGTTGGAACTTGGATTGAAGCGGCACGTTCAGCAGGACAGACCCAGGAAGAAAAAGCATTATACGAATGGAATGCACGTGTTCAGATTACTACATGGGGAAATCGTGTAGCGGCAGATCAAGGCGGACTTCGTGATTATGCTCATAAAGAATGGAATGGCATTTTGAAAGATTTCTATTTTATGAGATGGAAGGCTTATTTTGATTATTTAGCTTGTGTCCTGGATGGAAAGCAACCGGAGGAACTTGATTTTTATACCTTGGAAGAAGCATGGACTAAAGAAACAGGATTCTATTCCTCAATTCCTGAAGGAAATACTGTGGTAGTAGCTAAAAACATTTTTGAAGAAGTTTTTTAAATGTTCTTTTACTATGGATAACTTAAGACTTTCATAGGTTATAAGGCTTGATTATGGGTTCAGAACCGATGGGTATGAAACTATGATAACTTTATTCACGGTAGGGGGTGGATTGAATTTACCCCTTACGGTGAATGAAAGTTATGGAAACAGATAGCGTGTGGAAAATGCTTATTTCTTCTTCTCGGATGTCTGTTTCCAGATACGTACCATATAGAATGCGCAATGTGTGAACGCAAAGGCGAACGAAATAGCGAGCAATGTCTTGTCTTCTTCCCAGCCTACTGTCTGTTGATGCCACAATCCTGTAATAACTGAAAGTACAGACAGGGCGATTCCTGTCATATTCAATATGGTGAGTCCTTTGCGTCGTTTTACGTTATGCTCCAGCTTGCTGTGTTTTACTCCATAGCAGGCATAAACATCCAGACCTATCAGCATCCATAATACCAATCGGATCCAAGTGTCAGCCGGAAGAAACAACATCATACAAAGGCAGGTAAGGATGCCCAGAATCGGTACCGTGGGAACAAAAGGAGTTTTAAAGGCACGATGTACGTCAGGCATACTTTTACGCACGATCAATACTGCCGCGCAAACCAATGTGAAGGCGAATAAGGTACCTATACTGGTCATTTCTCCGGCTACACGTGCCGGAACAAATGCTGCCAGCCCTCCTACAATGACCATGAATAACAAATTACTGTGTGCCGGTGTCCGGTATTTCTCGTGAATCTTTGAAAAGAAAGGAGGCAACAGTCCGTCGCGGCTCATACTTAGAAATACACGGCTTTGTCCTAGCAAAGTTACCATAATAACCGAGCAGTAACCAAACAGGATAGCCAGTACGATGGCCCGGTTCAACCACGGATAATCCGGATGAATTACTCCTGTGGCATCTGCATGTCCCATGTGGTCAATCGCTACGGCAACAGGTGCGATACCTTGTTGTCCTGCAAAGTCAGAATAATGGGCAACTCCCGTCATTACGTAAGCAAACACCATATAAAGAATGGTGCAAATCAGCAGGGAACCTAGAATGCCGACGGGCATATCCCGTTTCGGATTTTTTGTTTCCTGAGCGGCTGTACTTACGGCATCAAAACCAAGAAAGGCGAAAAATACAATCGCTGCTCCACGCAATACACCCGAGAATCCGAACTCGCCTAAAGTACCAGTATTGGCAGGGATATAAGGAACATAATTCTCTGCATTAATGTATTTCCATCCTAATACAACGAAAATAAGAATCACTGCCACTTTCAGGAACACAATGAAGCCGTTAAAGATAGAACTTCCTTCTGTTCCACGAATCAGAAAAATACTCATCAGCACTACAATCAGTGCGGCCGGTATATTCACAATACCTCCGTCCCAGGGACAAGCAGCAAGTGCATGGGGGATATTTATCCCCACTCCTTCCAGAAAAACAACGAGATATCTGCTCCAGCTGATACTGACGGTAGTAGCGGCAACAGTATATTCCAATACTAGATCCCAGCCGATAATCCATGCTATAAGTTCGCCCATTGTAGCATATGAGTATGTATAAGCACTACCTGCTACAGGTATCATGGAAGCAAACTCGGCATAACATAAACCGGCAAAGCAACAACCTATTGCCGCTATGGCGAAAGATAAAGTAATGGCAGGCCCTGTGTATCCTGCGGCTACTGTTCCGGTGATGGAGAATAATCCGGCACCGATGATAACACCTACTCCTAATGCGATCAAGCTCCATGGTCCCAAGACTCTTTTCAGGGTCTTGTTTCCAGATTCATTGGCTTCGGCTTGTAATGCAGCAAAAGGCTTCTTGATAAATAATCCCATATCTTTTTACAACATATTTAGTGATAATTGTGTGCAAAGGTACGGATAACTGCCCTGAATTACAAGCTATAAGTAAAGGCTATAACGATTATTCGAGATATTTCGTTATTCTTCCACTTAGTTGGAGCAGGGAAATTTCACAGACTTTGGTGTTATATTCAGCAGACAAAATACGTTCTTCCGCATCAAGCAGGCTCTTTTGGGCTTCACGCATCTCGATACCGGAGAGATCTCCCAACAGATAACGTTCTTTGGCTATTTCATGGTTTTCACGGGCGGCAACCAGATTCTGGCGTTCCAAATTTAATAAACGTAAATTATTGCGATAGGCCTGCCACAGATTGCTTAAATCCGCTTTCAAGCCCAATTCCAGCTGTTCTCTTTCCAGTTGCGAGTTACGTATTTGCAGGCTGGCATTGCGCTTTTCACGGCGACGGTTACCATCCCATAGGTTAATGCCTACGGTAATTCCTCCGTTTAGTCCCCAATTGCTTCTCCGGCTGGTGGCGTTTGTTTCATATTTGTTGAATGTATAGCCATAACCGGCGTTCAATTTCACATAGGGATAATTACGGGATAGAACCTGACGGTAATCCAATTGGGCAATTGTTGTATTTTGATCAGCTTTCAGCAGGTTGGCATTCGTCTTGAGGGTGGATTCCCATAATTCATCGTAATTCAGCGCATCATTCACTGTTATAATGGAGTCATTGACACGTAGCGGTCGGTTGACTTCCTGTACGGCCATTAACTCGTTCAGGTTGATACGTGAGGTAACCACCAGTTCCTGTTGTTTCATATATTGTGCACTGTCTGCATTGAAGTCCACTTTGGCTTGTTGATAATCCAGCCGGGAAAAATTACCGATATGGTATCGTTCTTCTACAATGCGCAGGCGTTCTTTGGATAAAGACACAGCGTAAAGGAAGTTCTTCAGACGTATTTCCTGTTGTACATAATTATAGTATTCGGCAGTGAGTCCCGCTATGAAGTCTTCAAGGGTAATACGCGTGTTGGTTTCTCCCTGGCGTTCCAGTTCCTTCAGTTTTTTGTAGGTGGTGCTGATATTGAATCCGTCGAACAGAGTCCAGTTTACATCCAGTCCGGCCTTTAAGGTTTGGTCGTAGATGTTTCGTTCACTGGCTGTAGTGCCTGTACTTCTACTCTTGGTATCCGTATTGTCCAACGTTCCTGTATATCCGGCAGACAAATCAACAGTCGGCAGATAACCGGCATTTGCTAATGTGGCATTGTTATGGCTGATCTGTTCTTCATTACGGGTGATACGTATGGAATAATTGTTTGCAAGTCCTTCCTCCAGACATTTTTTCAGCGTATAAGGATATTGCGCATAGGTGGAAGCCACCCATGCAGTACAGATACATAAAGTTATAATGATTCGTTTCATACAGTTTCTGTTTTAACGTTTCGGTTGGTAGATATATAACTATAAATAGCCGGTACGATATACATGGTCAGGAAAGTAGATACTAACATTCCTCCCACAACAGCCGTACCCATGGCAATACGTTGGTTGGCGCCTTCTCCTGTTGCGAATGCCAGCGGGATCAAGCCTAATACGGTAGAGGCACTTGTCATGAGAATAGGGCGCAAGCGTTGCAAAGCGGCATCCCGTATGGCCTGCATCTTGTTTTCACCGGATTCTTGTTTCTGATTGGCAAATTCCACAATCAAGATACCATTCTTTGCTACCAGACCAATCAGCATAATAATACCGATCTGGCTGAATATGTTCATGGTAATGCCACCGGTATACATGAAAATCAGTGCTCCTGCAATGGCCAGAGGAACGGTAAGCATGATGATGAAAGGGTCCTTGAAACTTTCGAACTGTGCCGCCAGAATAAGATAGATAAGTATCAATGCCAGAATGAAAGCAAACATCAGGCTGGATGAACTTTCCCGATAGTCTTTGGAGTCTCCCGACAAGGCGGTACGGAAAGTTTCGTCCAAAGTCTGGGCGGCGATTTTATCCATTTCTTCCAAGCCTTGTCCGATGGTCTTTCCATCTGCCAGTCCGGCAGATACGGTAGCGGAAATAAAACGGTTGTAGTGGTACAATTTAGGAGGAGCTACGGATTCTACAAATTCTACCAGATTGTCCAATTGAATCATTTCCCCTTTGTCGCTTCGTATGTAAATAGATTTGATATTGGCCGGTGTATTACGTTGTTGGCGGTTTATCTGACCCAAAATCTCATATTGTTTTCCATTCATATAAAAATAGCCCATACGTTGTCCGCTGAGACCGTATTGCAGTGTTTCGGCTATATCACGCACGGTGGCTCCCATTGTACCTGCCTTATCACGGTTAATATTCACTCTCATTTCCGGGCTGCTGAACTTCAGGTCCACGTCCGCCATCTGGAAAGTAGGGTTGTCATATACTTTGCTTAAAAAAGCCGGTAATACTTTCTCCAGTTTTTCTATACTGACAGCTTGTAGTACATATTGTACGGGCATACTTCCTCTCCGTCCGCCGAAAGAAGACTGTTGTTGCACAAAGGCACGTGCTTTCGTCTTGTTGCGGATGGCCTGTGAGATACGTTCGGCAACTTCCATCTGGGTGTAATCACGATCTTTGATATCTTTCAATGTGATACGTATATTTCCACTGCCACTGGAAACACGTGCGGTTACAGATTCGGCATCGGGTATAATAGAATCTACCAGATTGTTGATATCTTCCGTATAATCACGGATGTATTCATAGCTGGCGCCTTCGGCTGCACGGGTATTGATACTTATTTGCGACCGGTCTTCCATCGGAGCCATTTCAGCGGGTATCTGGACCCAAAGTACTCCGATGGCTATCAACATAATCACTGTAACAGGTATTGCCCATATGCGTCTTTTAAGAAAAGCGTTCAGTGAACGGGCATATATGCGGTTCATACCTTCAAAGAAAGGCTCTGTCTTTTGGTAGAACCATCCCTGTTTTTCCCGTTTTATCAATAGCTTGGTTGCCAGCATAGGGGTGAACGTTAATGCGGCAAAGGAAGAAATGATGACCGAACCTGCCACAACGAAACTGAACTCACGGAACAGACGTCCGCTGGTTCCTTCCATAAATACGATGGGCAGGAACACTGCCACCAAGGTGATAGTGGTGGAGATAACAGCGAAGAAAATTTCTTTTGCCCCTTCTATTCCTGCTTCGAACGGACGCATACCTCGTTCTATGCGGATATAGATATTCTCTGTCATAACGATGGCGTCATCCACTACCAAACCTACGGACAATACCACCGCCAGCATGGTCAGCACATTGATGGAGAAACCTGCTATGTACATCACAAAGAAAGCTCCGATCAATGAAACCGGAATCACGATGCAGGGAATCAGTGTCACGCGCCAGTCGCGCAAGAACAGGAAAATGATGATGATAACCAGTACGAACGCTTCATACACCGTACTTTTTACTTCATCAATGGAAGCGCGGATAAACTTAGTGTTGTCAAAGCCATAGCTGTATTTCACATCGTCGGGCAAGTCCTTCTTCATCTGCTCCATACGCTGGTATACGGCATCGGCGATTTCGATATGGTTGGCACCGGGTTGTGGAATGACAACGACACCTACCATCGGCACTCCGTTCATTTTCATGTAACTCTTGATATCTGCCGGACCTAGTTCGGCGTAACCGATATCGCTGAAACGGACCACTCTTCCGCCTACTTCTTTTAATATGATGTTATTGAATTCTTTAGCGGTGTGCATTTGTCCCATGGTGCGTAAGGTCAATTCTACGGTATTACCTTCAATGCTGCCCGAGGGGAGTTCTATATTTTCATTGGTTATCGCGTTCTTTACATCTACCGGAGTAATGCCATACCCTGCCATCTTGGTGGGGTCGAGCCATAGGCGCATGGAGTAACGTTTTTCTCCCCAAATAGATACGCTGCTTACATCCGAAATGGTTTGCAGTTGTTCTTTTACGGTCAAGTCTGCTATTTCACTCAGTTCCAACAGAGAGCGGCTGTCACTTTGGATAGCTACCATCAGGATAGGCGTTGCATCGGCATCAGCCTTGGATACAGTAGGAGGGTCACAGTCGCGTGGCAGGTAACGTTGTGCGCGGGACACTTTGTCACGTACGTCATTGGCGGCAGTTTCCAAATCGACGGATAATTCAAATTCCACTGTGATACGGCATTGCCCTTGTTGGCTGACACTGGACAAAGAACGGATTCCCGGAATACCGTTGATGTTTTGTTCCAAAGGCTCGGTTATCTGATTCTCGATTACATCGGCATTGGCACCCGAGTAACTACAGGTAACAGAGATGATCGGATTATCTACCGAAGGATATTCGCGGACTCCCAATGTATTGTAACCGATCAGTCCGAAAAGTAATATGATGATGGTAAGCACGGTGGCAAGCACAGGCCTACGGATACTAAGTTCGGAAATATTCATAAAAGTATTTTTTTAGTTGTTAGTTAATGGCCTGAAGTTCCACAGGCATTCCCTTACGTAATTGCAGTGTACCCGATGTCAGGATGGTATCACCCACAGACAATCCTCGTACAATCTGTACTTCGGCTTCGGTACGGAGTCCTATAATAACATCTACAGGGTCTGCAACTCCGCTACGATAAACAAATACTTTATTTTTACCCATTTCGGGGACAATCGCTTCGGATGGAATCGCTATCGCGTCTTCTATTTCTTTTTGTTTTAATTGAATATCTGCATATCTGCCTGCCAGCAGTTCGCCGTTGCGGTTGGGGTAGATGGCACGGATGTTCAATGAATGGGTTTCCATATCTATACTGGATTCGGTTGCATAAACCTGTGCATGATAGGTATCCAGTTTTCCTTCTACTTTGAACTCCAGATTAGTCCCTTTTTTTATTTCCCGGGCATAACGTTCCGGTACGGCGAACTCTACTTTCAATGGAGTCACTTTGGTCAGTCTGGCTACTACAGTGGTGGGGGAGGCGTATGCTCCCGTACTGACCTGCCTCAATCCGATGATACCGTCGAATGGTGCGCGGAGTTCGGTCATGTCAATGTTGGCTTTGATATTTTCGATATCAGCGTTAAGGGTGGCAAGTTCGGTTTTTACCTGTTCGTATGCTTCTTTACTGACCGCATCTCGTTTTAACAGGGCGTTTTGGCGGAACACACGGTCTTCGGCTAAAGGTATTTGTGCTTCCAGACGTTTTAACTGAGCCTGTAACTGCCGGTCGTTTACTTTGGCAAGTAATTCTCCTCGTTTTACCAATGTGCCTTCTGTGAAAAAAATATCGGTGATCTTTCCGGAGGTTTCAAAAGACAGACTCACTTCTTCGTCAGGAACCAGGCGTCCGGTCACCAATATTTCATCTGTCAGCAAGTGTGGTTTTATGACTTGTGCATTGACTTTCAATGTGCGTTGCTTGTTTTCTTTAGGCAACGCGTCGGCGGCTGTCAGTTCTTCATTTTCGTGAGGGGTAAATTGATAGATGCCTAGTCCGGCCAAGCCGGCTCCGATTAATATAATGATGCCCCATTTGATTCGTTTGTTCATGTGCCTTTCTATATGGGTTTAATAAATACGTTAATGTAAGATTAGATAAAAAAACGTGGCGTTCAGTTTAAACGCCACGTTCTTTTTTAATATTTTTTTTCGTTTGCCAGTTTCCACATCGCAAGGAAAGAGGCTTTGGTTATATCGACTATCTTCAGCCAATTGATTTTCTGTGTTTCATCTCCCGGAAGGTGATAATCGGGATGGGCATCAGTGTGATACCATATAATAGGTATTCCCAGTTTGGCGAACGTGCCGTTGTCGCTGCCTCCCACCGGATTGTCCCAAGCCCGGTAGTCAGGGGATAACTGCAAGCGGTAATCCTCAATATCTTTTTTCAGCCAGTCACCGAAGGCCTGATGGGCTGCGGTATAGAAGTAAACGAAATAATCGGGCTGGTCCTCCCGGCTGTTACGTCCTATCATGTCATAGTTCAAATAGGCTTTTACCTTTTTAATATCCGGATAGTTCATGGCGAAATAACGGGAGCCCAGCAATCCCTTTTCCTCACCATCCCAAAAGGCGAAGATAACGGTACGTTCCGGCTGCTCGCCGGTAGCAAGAAAAGCACGGGCTACCTGTAATACGGCTTGAACGCCTGATGCATTATCATCTGCACCGTTATAAATCTGATCTCCTTCCAGCATCGGATCGTAGCCTATGTGGTCGTAATGTGCACCGATAATGACAATTTCATTTGGATTCTTTCCTTCTATTTTACCTAAGATATTACGTAATGCCAATTTTTGATGTACCACTTTTTTCAGTTCCGCAATAGAATCGGGATGTACTTGCCAGCGTTTCCCTTTCACTTGCCGTTCAGCATGATACACGTCAAAGGGCTGTATATAGTCTCCGTCCAGTGGCTTTATTCCCATCTGTTTCAGGCAGGAAATGATATAATTGCCTGCAATGCGTCCACCTTTCCATCCGGCTTCGCGTCCTTCCAGTTCGTCACAGGCCAAAAAGCCGATATGTGCTTCGGCTGTGGCACGGTTAATGGTTTCTACTCCTTTTTTTTCAGGAGCTACTTTTTTAGGAGAAGCGGCATTCAGCCCGGTGGTGCATAATGCAAACAGTGCAATAGCTAAGAGGTGTTTTTTCATAAAGTTGTGGTTTTTAGTAAGCGGCGCGATACTTGCCTTCTTCCTTGTCTTCCAACATATTCAGGTAAGAAGCATAGCGTGACTCGCTGATTAGATGTTTCTCCACTGCATCGCGTACGGCGCATCCGGGCTCGTGCCTATGGGTGCAGTTTCCATACTTGCAATGAGCGGAATATTCAAATATTTCTTTAAAGTAATGTCCTACTTCCTCTTCTTCCATATCGAATGTTCCGAAACCTTTGATACCCGGAGTGTCGATGATGTATCCGCCGCCGTCTACCGGGAACATTTCGGAAAAGGTTGTGGTATGCATTCCCTTGTTATGGTAATCGGATATTTCACCTGTTTTCAAAGTTTGTTCAGGTAAAATGGCGTTGATTAATGTTGATTTCCCTACTCCTGAGTTGCCGGAAAGCAAAGTGACTTTCCCTTCCAGGTCTTTTTTCACTTCATCTGTACCTATGTTGTTCAGTGCGGAAACTTTGAAGCAAGGGTAACCGATGTATGTGTACAGGTTTATCAGAGCATCCATATAGCGTGTATCATCCTCATTATACCTGTCTGTCTTATTGAATATCAGTTTGACGGGTACACGGTATGCTTCCGCGGTGGCTAGAAAACGGTCAATGAATATAGTTGAGGTTTCGGGATAATTAATTGTAACAATCAGCATACATTGATCCAGATTGGCTGCCAGTATGTGCGATTGTTTGGAAAGGTTGGAGGCGCGCCGGATGATATAGTTCTTGCGGTCTTCTATCTCACTGATGAAGGCGGTTCCTTCATTGTTGATAATGATTTGTACATAATCTCCTACAGCAATGGGATTGGTACTCCGAATACCCTTTAAACGGAAATTTCCTTTGATCTTGCATTCGATGGTACGTCCGTCTTCTGTTTTGACAAGATACCAGCTGCCTGTGTTTTTTATTACTAGTCCTTTCATAAATTAAAATGAAGAATGAAAAATGAAGAAAGAGGAATTGGACCGCACGGACAAAAGCAAGGCTGTGCAGGACAATTCTTCCTTCTTCATTATTATTGCTTCATTATTTTAAGTTCTTCATTAAACCGTCATAATTTCTTTATCTTTCTCTGCCAGAAGTTCTTCAATCTTCGCGATATATTTATCGTGTACTTTCTGAAGTTTGGCTTCCGCATTCTTTTGCTCGTCTTCGGGCATACCCTCTTTAACGGCCTTTTTCAGTGTGTCTATAGCGTCACGGCGTGCGTTGCGTATACTTACTTTTGCGGTTTCGCCTTCGCCTTTACATTGTTTGGCCAGTTGCTTGCGGCGTTCCTCTGTCAATGGCGGAATACCCAAACGGATAATTTCACCGTTGTTTTCGGGAGTGATGCCCAGATCAGAGTCCATGATAGCTTTTTCGATGATACGGAACATACTTTTGTCCCATGGCTTGATGGCGATACTGCGTGCATCGGGAGTAGTCACGGCAGCTACATTACTGATGGGAACCATGCTTCCATAAGAGTCAACACGAATGCCGTCCAGCAACCGGGTACTGGCTTTTCCTGCACGAATGTGCGCTAAGGCTTCTTCCAAATACATAACGGCCATGTCCATTTTCTCTTGTGCGTCGTTGATGCAAGTTTTTGCGTCTATCATACTGTTCTGTTATTTAAGTTGTTTATTGATTCGTTTTAAGTGAAACAAAAGTAATTTATTTTTTGATTATCTGCAATAAAAGAGAGATGATTTTATATTTCTAACGGCTCTTTACCTTATCATCACCAGTTTAAGTTGTTGGGGCTTTATTAAAAACAAATGAAAAGTTTTTGTGTTTTATCGGATAACAGCTATCTTTGTTTCTATCCCATAAGCAGAATTAGAAAACAATGAGAATATGGAAGAAAATTACAGACGATACTCCATAGGTATACAGAATTTTGAGCAGTTGCGTAACCGGAATTGTGTATATGTAGACAAGACCGAACTGGTTTACCGATTGGCTAACACGGACAGTGTGTATTTTCTGAGCCGTCCGCGGAGGTTTGGGAAAAGTTTGTTGGTATCCACTCTTGAGGCTTACTTTCAAGGGAAAAAAGATTTGTTTAAGGGGCTGGCCATGGAGCGTCTGGAAAAGGCCTGGAACGTGTATCCGGTATTCCATATTGATTTCAGTCTGACTAAATATACTACCCTGTTCGATTTGCAGGAACAGTTGAATCTGTTTTTACTTCGTTGTGAAAAGGTTTATGGGGCGGAAAAGGAGGAAAAGACTCCTGCTGCTCGTCTGCAAGGTATGATCCGCCGTGCGTATGAACAGACCGGTCTGCCGGTCGTTGTCCTGATTGACGAATACGACGCTCCTCTTTTGGACAGTAATTTCAACATCCCCTTGCAGCAGGAGCTTCGGAATGAACTGCGTAAGTTTTTCAGTCCTCTCAAGGGATTGGGGCAATACCTTCGTTTCCTCTTTATCACGGGAATCAGCAAGTTCAGCCAGATGAGCATCTTCAGTGAGCTGAATAATTTGAAGAACATCAGTATGCGGGATGACTTCAGCGCGATATGCGGCATCACCGAGCGGGAGTTGCTGGACGAGCTTCGTCCGGACATTGAGCGGATGGCTTTGGCGAACGGCGAGACGTATGAAGCTGCCTGTGCGCATCTGAAGCGGCAGTATGACGGGTATCATTTCAGCAAGCATTGTGAGGATATTTACAATCCTTTCAGTCTGTTCAATGCCTTTGATGCAAAGGAGTACAAGAATTTCTGGTTCTCTACCGGCACTCCTGCTTTCTTGATTGATTTGTTGCAGGAAACGGATTTTGACGTGCGCCAGCTGGAGGGGGTGGAGGCTACAGACGAGCAGTTTGATGCCCCGACGGAACGTGTAACTAGTCCTATCCCCGTTTTATATCAAAGTGGTTACCTGACGATCAAGGGATATGATCCCGAGTTCCAGGTGTACCGGCTGGCCTATCCCAACGGGGAGGTGCGTAAAGGTTTCATCGAGTCCCTGTTGCCCGCTTACCTTGAGTTGCCGGGTCAGAGCAGTACTTTTTATGTCGTTTCCTTCATTCGCGATCTTCGTAAGGGAGATATAGAGAGCTGCTTGGAACGTACGCGTTCTTTCTTTGCTTCCATTTCCAATGATTTGGAGAACAAGACGGAGAAGCATTACCAGACCATCTTTTATTTGTTGTTCCGTCTGATGGGGATGTATGTGGACAGCGAGGTGAAAAGTGCGGTGGGGCGTGCGGATGTGGTCATAAAGATGCAGGATGCCATTTATGTGCTGGAATTTAAATATGACGGTACGGCCCGGGAGGCATTGGCGCAGATAAACAGCAGGCTGTATGCTGTTCCTTATCGCAAGGATGGCAGGCGCATCGTGAAGGTGGGGATTAATTTCGACAGTGCCACCCGTACTATCGGGGACTGGGTGATAGAAGTGGAAGATACGGTGGATAATTTGTAGCTTGCAGGCGGAGTGACATTTCGAAGGTGGCTGTCTGCTTTTGATGAATACTTAAGCCTTTTTCCCCTGTATACTAAGTCTTTTCTACTGCATGATTAAGCTTTTTCATACGGTAACCTACTACAGACTCCGATAATGGACTGTATAAACTATTGTAGTGGACCGTACGGTCTGATGTAACAGACTGTACAGTCTACTGACGGAGTCTGTAGTAGGTTACCGCATGAAAGGCCTTAACTGTACGGAAGAAACCCCTTAATCTACGGGGAGAATACTTTTATAGGCAAGATTGTTATTTTTTTATCATCTGTCTGAAGATTGCTTTTCTTTGGAAAGGAGAATAAGAAGGTTGCCCTTTTGAAGTAAATCTGGCCGGTAAGCATTATCTTTGCATTAAAAAAAAATGATATCTTTATATTTAGCCCGTCACGGGCAGACAGAAGAGAATATCGCCCGTATTTTCCAAGGACACATGCCGGGCACGCTGACTGTTGAAGGAATAGCACAGGCTGAAGCGCTGCGTGATACTTTGCGGGACATCTCTTTGGATGCAGTGGTCTGTAGTGATTTGAAACGGTGTGTGGATACGGCCCGCATCGCGGTGGAAGGTCGGAACCTGCCTTGGGAGAAAACAGTCTTGCTGCGTGAAATCGATTGGGGGAGTTGGACAGGTCTTGCCATTAAAGAAGTTGATTTGCAACATTTTCCGGCAGATGTGGAAACGGAGGCGATGCTCTATGAACGTGCGGGGCGTTTTGTGGACTACTTGAAAGAGCGATATGATGGAAAACAGGTGTTGGCAGTCGGGCATGGACTGATAAACAGGGCGGTACAGGCACACATTCAAGGAGTGACTTTGGAACATTTACGTAGTGTGCCAAAGATGAATAATGCGGAACTACGCCGGTTCAAGTTAACGTAATTCCGCATTGAATAACACGTGGTTATTGCAAAGTGATTCCCATGATTCCTATCACCACATCATTGGACAGGGTTTCCAGGGTCAGCCCTTTTAGTTCCTTGGAATGATCCAAAGGAATATCGAGCAATATGCCTGCACCACCTTCTATCTCACGTCCATATACGCCGGTGATGTTGAGTTCCTTACCCAGATCACGGCTTATTTTACCGCTTTTCAAGTGCAGACGGTACGGCCGGGGAGCAGTTGCTTGGAATGCTTTGCCGTCCACATAGAAATCTTGTTCTATAGGACACCAGTTGTCCGGATTGGTCAACTCCGTTGCTTGGGAAGTTCCGTCTGCATAGTGTATGCGTATTATTCCATTGGCAATGTGGCACTGCATGTGGTTGGTACTTCCCGCCATCAGCAGATAAGCATGTGAGGCAGTGCCGGATAGTGAGATGGTGGAACTGTCCGGGTAATTATCCCATAGGGAGGTGAAAAGAATGTTGTTTCCTTTTTCTTTCAGACGGAAGGGGATGCCTAAAGACGTTTGGAAAGTATCATGATGTACAAGACTGCGTAATTCCGAGTCGTCTATGGTAGCACTCAGCAGCGGATGACACCATTCTCCTATTCCCTGTGTGGGAAGTTGCAACGTAGTGTATGGAGACCGGGGAGACAGGTATTCATTTTGATATATATCGGTGACGGAAGCATTCAGTTGCCGGTCAAAATCAACCATCCGGCATTTTTCGGGACGGATATCTGCAAAGTCTGTATAGGAGGGGGATTCCCGGACGTTCTCTATATAGATATTAACAGGTTGCCACCAATCCATTTCTCCCTGATGGGTGTAAACAAAGAAAGTGTGGTGTCCCGGTTCACCTTTTATCTGTGCGTTGAAAGCGGTGGCTTCTACAGTGTGATTTGCTAAAACGCTCTGAGGATCATATACTTGGGAGATGGATGCTCCCGAAGGTATTTGCAAAGCCAACTTCCCGTTTGAAGTGATGACTGGTTCCTGGACTGCCAACGTGTGAAGTGGTGCTCCTTCCCATTCGATGGTAATGGTGGTTGAAGATGTTCCTTCCGCCTGGATTGAAAGAAGAGGATAGCCATGGGCCGATTCGATGGATTGCCATGTGGCAGGGACACCGTTCACTTTTACTGAACGGATCTTCTCTTTTCTGGCATTGACGTGCAATACCGGATGGAGAGGAGTCTGGAACCGTTGTGTGATATGATAGGTATCCGTATCTTCTTTCCGGGTAAAGCGATAGCTTATATCGGGAGTGCTGACGGAAGCCTTGTCCCAGTCGTCCGGGAAGCCCGGCCGGAGGATGATTTGCTGGTTCAGGGCATCCGGCAGGATACCGAACAGACCTTGGATCAGTACTCGTGAAGCGACTCCGATGGGATCACCGAAATCGCGGTAGCATTCTCCGCGTGCGGCATCATAGAAGCTGATCTGGCCGAAGTTACCCGGACTGTCTCCTAGATACATGCCGTCCAGAACAGAGCTTTTCAAAAGTTTGTATCCGGCGTCGGCACGTCCGGCCTGGAAGTATGACAATGCGGTATGCATCACTTCGGCAAAGGCGACATTATTGATGCTCCATGAGTAGGGCAGCCAGTTGGTGGTGGCGATAGTGGCATAGCCATTCTCTTTTAATCCATGGGCTGTGACGGGAATATGAGGAATGGCTGTGTCTACATAACGGGTAGCCTGATAGGCTTGGAACGGATTGGCTGTTTCGCTGTCTATAGCATGATAAATGGTCCATACAGCGGCACTTTCGTGTACTCGCTTGTGACCCATAAAATCTTGATATTCCGCCCAATGTCCTTTGTCGGGAAGCCATAGCCTCTCGTTCATGGCTTTCAGAATCTTTTCGGCTTCGTTGCGGTAAGGAGTGGGATCCTCGCCTATCTTTTCTGCCAATTGGGCCGCTGTCTTGTTGGCACGGTAGTTATAAGCCGATGAATGGGTGACTGCTCCGCTATTGTAATAAAGGGCGTCACTGGCCCAAATACAGGCGTATGCGTCATACAGCCCGTCGTTATCCGGGTCGTAGTTCAGCTTTTCCCATGCGAGGTGACGGGTGATGACAGGCCACATTTGGCGGACATAATCCAAGTCCCCCGTCCACTTGAAATGCCATAACAATTCGTCTATGTAGCAAAGGTTCATGTCGTAGTGGTGCATCTGATTATTGCGGTGCGGATTACGGCAGATGTATCCGTTACTGTATTGGGGTGTACCCCATTTCTTGACGGAACGTGCCAGATGCAGGGCGGAATCTTGTGCCGGATGGGGGAGGGTGTTGGGCACTTCGGTGACCTGACTTGCCGCGTATGCGTTGAAATGGGTCCGGGCACGGTCATGCCATCCCAAAACATCGCCGGTATAGGCGGCTCGCCAGCCACTGAGGGGCATTCGCCAGCCTATGGCACCGTGTAGCCACACTTCGCCGTCCCAGATTCCATCGGCAGCCATAGCCAGCGTGCTTCCTAAGGTGTTGAAATAAGGGTCGGGTGTTTCAATGCGGATGCGTGAGGCTGTTTCGGAGCGGGCGGCTTCTGCCTTTTTAAACAGGTTTTCGCCTTCGGCAGTCGTCAGTGTGCGTAGTTCCTGGTTTTCCAATAGAATATAAAGTGTTCCGTCTATCTGTACCGGGAAGGATTGTAACTGTTGAGGCTGGAGAGGAGCTTCGAAACTGTCGGCTGGGTCGGCTCCCATGTCTCCGTTACGGTTTAGTTTGGAATTACGTATCTCTGAAATGGATGCCAGTAGAACGGGATGGAATTCCTTGAAATTCCGGGCGTTGAATTGCCAGATGGCCCCTTCTTTATCGGGAAGTGCCCATGTGGTAATGGATAAGCTTCCGCCTCCGAAAGCCGGATCAGATAAACTGTAGCTGCGGCGTCCCGCTGTATAACGGGACTCGCAGTGTTCGGTAGAGTCAAGGGCTACCGTTCCTCCGGAGGTTTGCAGTTTAAAGCAGATGTGCTTCGGATTCTCCTTGGTATAAGCAGCGAATACGGGCCGGTCGCTTGTTTCCAGCCGGAATGCTGTGTGGCTGCCGTATAAGGCACGGGTAAAGCGATTCTTACCGTTGATGCAGACAAAATCGTCTCCGTCAGGGGTATATTGCAGGCTTCGGGTGGCATTCCGGCGATGTTCGTTGTACGAAGTGGATTCTATGAAATCGCCTATCTTTTGTGGCTGTTTGGTTTGTCCTGCGCCGGAAACGCTACCGATGCCCAACAGGCATAGAAGTAAATATGTCGTTTTCATGATAATAACTGCTAACTCCTGTTCTTACGGTAACGGCTGTAACCCTTCCCAGCGTACATTCCATTTGCCATCTTTCGGAAATCCGGGATTGTTCCCTTCCGATCCGTCCCATCCGGCGCACATCATGGCGACTGTGGTCAGTAATCCACCGTTGCCGGGCAGGTAAATACGCAGACGCCCGTCCTGGTAATTGTGACCGTTTACCAGATAGGTGTTGGTACGTTTGTCCATCAATAATGCGCTGACTGCCTTTTCGGGCTCACCCATTCGGGCGGCATTCATGGCTGTCATCGGATAATCCCAGCCCCAGGTCTTGTCCCAGTTCCAGTTATCCCAAATCCAGTGCAGGGTGTTTTTCATATATCCGGCATGAATCAGCTGATTCATGGGCAGGATGCCGACAGCGCCCAGCACTGCCATGTGGTCTGAGGTAAAACGGATATCTTTATAGGTATCCACCGCGGTCTCGGCTGCCAGATACAGCTGTTCGTCGTTGTATGCCAGCGGAGATAATTTCTCTATCAGCACATCCCATTCGGGTACACGTTCCATCCCTGTACGTTCACGCCATGTTTGGGCAACTTGCATGGCGAAATGCCAGTGCGAAAGTTCAAAAGGCGGATTGACAGTTTCGGCGGCGCGCAACGTTTCCTGTGCGGGAATAGCGCCTTTCAAGACATAACGGTCGTGCTCTTCCTCGTATGTGGCAAATGAATACATGAATTCGGCGGTTTCCTGTATCAGGCTATTGTATTTTTTCAGTAGTTCTTCCGATGGATTAGCCCGATAGAGCAATTCTGCCAGGTAGATGAGATGAGGCTGTTGCCAGATCAGGAAGCTGCCTACTTTAGAGGGGGCTTCCGTACCGCTGGGATCAGTCATTTTCATCCATCGTATGCCTTTGAAACCTTGTCTTTCCGCTATCTGGCGGGCTATGGGTTCCACGGTTTCATACCAGGATAAAGTGCGGTCCAGTAATTCGGGATGTCCCCATAAGGCGAATTGTGCCTGATGCCACCAGATCATTTCCAAATGGAATTTCCCGAACCAGGAGTTGTAAGTCAGTCCGGTTTCCTGTGGCGGGGTTGATCCGGCACATTGGATGGCGAGCAGATATTGGCTTAATACGACCCGGCGTTCCAATTCTTTGGCACGGACATCCGTACATTGTGAGAAGTCGGCGACAGCTCCCTGTGTCCAGTAATTTTGCCAATGTCCGGAAGAGGCTTGTTGTACTTCCGCAAAAGTCAGGATGGGAGAAGCGGACGCTTGCGGTGTGAATTGGCAGGTGAATGTAAATACACTGTCCGTTGGCGTGAGTACGAAATAGTTTGCACTTTTTTCACTTAGCTTCGCAGTGCCTTCCCAACTGATTGTTACATAATAGGTGGTTGCGTCGAGTGTTCTTTTTAACACGGCCGATTGTGCGTCTTCACTGACCAGGGTCGTGCTATGTTTATCATTCGCTTCCCAATTACAAGCATCGTCACAGTGACCGCCCGTGGGATAGGGGAAGTGGAACTTGATGCCGGCAGGTTGTCGGGCCGACAGGCGTGCGGCAATCATATCACGCTCCGGATGGCAGACTGTCTGAATGTGGTAGGGAGTTTCTTTGAGAGTGAACCGGCTGTTGATGATACCGTTCCACATATCCAGTGATTGCTGTATGTTTTGCACATCCGAGGGACGTACTTCATTTTCTAATTCGAGTCCGATGATACCCAGATGCAGGCGGTGTGGGTTTACACGATACCAGTCGGATGCTTCCTTTGCTCTGCCGGGTTCTTTGGGTTGGGTGGCATATAGCTCTTTGTGCCCGTGGCCGAAGTCATACTCCACCAAGGCTTCCTCCGGTTTATAGTTTTCGGGATTTCCGAAGCTGTGCCATCCCCATTGGCTTTGTGTACCCAGTGGAACTCCGTTTTTATAGACTTCGGGAAAAGTCTGCAATCCTGTAGCATCTACCGTGTAGGCAAATTCTCCGTTTCCTACCGACAGGGAGGATAATGAATCCATGGCAGTCACTTCCGGATTATTGCGTGTTACCAGTGCATGGCGGTCTATGGCTTCCTCTTGGGGAGAGGTGCAAGCGGCCAATGCAAACATTGTCAGAGCATAAATGGTGTGTTTCATTGTATATAGCTAATTTAAAAAGATGGATAATTCTGTTGTTTATGCGATATGATTCTATTTGCCAAGTTGCAGGCAACCCATGATGAAAGGACCGGTAGCTTTGGCATCGTTGTCACGCATCTTTTCGCCAATGTAATATTCAAAGCTTCCGTCGCGGTAAGGAGTGCCGCCCAGTCCGCCTACTTGACAGCAACGGGTCAGCGTCAGAGTTCCGTCGGGGTTTTCGCGAAGCAATGTTTTCTTTAATCCGTTGAAGGCTTTTTCCGCGATGGTCCGGTATCGGGCGTCTATATATCCTTTGTTCACCGCTTTGGCATAAGCATACATACATTGGGTGGTTACGGATGCTTCGGGAAAATTACCTTCACGTTCGGGCTGGTCTATTACCTGATACCATAGCCCGTCTCTTTGATAGTTGGGCAGGCTTTCTGCCAAACCTTGAATCCAACTGATAAGCGAGGCACGTCCGGGGTGGTTGTCGGGAATATAGTCCAGTACATCTACCATGGCCATGAACCACCAGCCTATACTGCGTCCCCAGAAGTTAGGTGAAGTACCGTCTTGCGGATTTGCCCAACGTTGGGATTTGCTCTCGTCCCAGGCATGATGATATAATCCGGTTTCCGGTGAATAGGTATGTTTGTGGCAAAGTGTGAATTGTTTTACCGCTTCATCAATCAGATCAGGACGGTTGAATTCCGCTCCATAGCGGGCTAGGAAAGGAGAAGCCATATAAAGTCCGTCCAGCCACATCTGATGTTGATAGATCAATTTATGCCAGAAGCCACCTTCCAGCGTACGTGGTTGTCTTTTGAGTTGTTCTACCAGTAAGTCCATGGCTGCTTTGTATTTTTCTTTGCCTGTTTCTTTATAGAGGTCGAACAGTACTTTTCCTGAATTGATGTAATCCAGGTTGTAAGTTGACATATCATAAAGGTGGATTTCTCCTTTTTCGTTAATCAAACTATCCGCCCATTCCTCAACATACGTAAAGTAACGTTTGTCACCGGTATTTTTCCACATATCCAGCATGGCGCAACAGCCTACTCCTTGTGAATACCCGAAAAAGAGCCGTTTGCCATGATCCAGCTGATAAGCTTTGGGAAAGCGGAGCATCTCAGAGTCGGCAAAGCGCCGGGCATACGAGTCGGAAGATATGCCGGGAAGGGTTGTGGGGACTGTAGGGAGAGAGGCTACACATACTTCTCCACTGTACGGAATTGCTTTTTGGGCTTGGAGAGACATGGGAGCCATGCAGGCAGTCAATAAACAGATGTAACAGTAATTTTTCATGGTATTTCCTGTCGTTTTTATAGTCTTTGAATGATTTACATTTTTTGCTGATGTAAAAATAGGCTAATTAACGCTATAAGTCCATGAATAATTGTTCATTTAGATGGAAAATCTATCGGTTGAGTCTCTTTTTTAAGGAATATGTGTCAATAAAGAACGAATTTGTGGAAAAAATGGTAAGACAGAGAAAAACTGTTCACCCATCTGTCATTTAGAAGGAAATAAGGAATGACAAATGGATGAACTTGATGAGAAAATCAGTTGTGTACCAGTGTTCCTATATTTTCACCGGTCATTACTTTTTTCAGGTTACCTACTGTGTCCATGTCGAAAACGATAATGGGCAGGTTGTTTTCCTTGCACATGCAGGTTGCTGTAAGATCCATTACTTTCAAACCGCGCTTCAATACCTCATCGTAAGTGATATCGTCAAATTTCGTAGCAGTGGGGTCTTTTTCCGGATCAGCTGTATAAATGCCGTCCACGCGTGTTCCTTTCAACATCACATCGGCTTCTATCTCGATACCACGCAGGGAAGACCCGGTATCGGTAGTAAAAAACGGATTGCCTGTTCCGGCAGACATAATCACAACTTCTCCGTTTTCCATCGCTTCAATCGCTTTCCATTTGTTGTAAAACTCACCGATGGGTTCCATGCGGATAGCTGTCAATACACGTGCCTTGACTCCGGCCGCTCCCAATGCGGAACTCAATCCCAAGCTGTTGATAACGGTTGCCAACATCCCCATTTGGTCACCTTTTACACGGTCAAAACCTTTGGAAGCTCCGCTCAGCCCCCGGAAGATGTTTCCACCACCGATTACAATACCTATTTGTACGCCAAGGTCGTGTATTTCCTTGATTTGTTGCGCATATTCACCCAGACGTTTTTCGTCTATACCATATTGCTTTTCGCCCATCAGGCTTTCGCCGCTCAGCTTCAGTAGAATTCTTTTAAATCTTGCCATATTGGTTTGTCTTTTAGTTTTTTGCAAAGATAAAAATATTAATCTTTTTTACTTGTTTTATATCCTAAAATATTTCTTCCCATGACTCCTTGCATTACTCCGCGAAGTAGAAGATAGGTAATGAATGCCATCCATAAAGCGTGATTGCCCATTGCCCCCCGGAAACCATAGTAAATAAGAAAGAAACTGACAGAGGCTACTATCATGGCTTTCAGCATCAGATGGGTGGCTGTCGCACCGATGAATATTCCATCGAACAAAAAAGCAGAGAAGCCTGCCAAAGGAATGGCAAGTACCCAATAAAAATAACTTTCGGAAGCATGAATGACAGTTGTTTCGTCAGTCAGTAATCCGAGAAAGGATTGTCCCCCTATACTATATAATAAGGTGAAAGCAAGCGATAATCCTACTCCCCAGCCGAATAGTTGGCGAACCGTCGTGTGGAGTGCTTTCTGATTATTGGCTCCGATATATCTTCCTGCCAATGCTTCTCCGGCGTATGCGAAGCCGTCCATAATGTAGGAGAATAAAGTGAATAATTGCATAAGTAATGTATTGACCGCCAACACCACTTCTCCTTGTGCCGCACCAGCCGAGGTGAAAAAGACAGTAACCGCCACCAGGCAGATGGTACGGAAAAAGATATCCCTGTTTACTTGGAAGAAACGGTACATGGCCTGTTTGTCAAAGAAGGAATGCCATTCTATGCGTTTCCGCAGGGTGCTGTAGTAGCGTAACCACAACAAATATGCCATGACTAGCCCGGCATATTGTGCAGTTAACGTTCCGATGGCGACACCTTCTATTTTCATTCCTAATCCATATACAAGAAGAAGACTGACCGCAATGTTCACTATATTTTGTGTGATGGCTATATACATGGGGAAACGGGAATTTTGCATACCGATATACCAGCCGGCAAAACTGTAAAGCCCTAATACAGCCGGTGCTCCCCAAATACAGATATAGAAATAGAGGGACGCCAGATGTTCTACTTCTTCAGTCGTTTGGATAAAGGTGAAGGCGGTTCTTTCTATAGGATATTGCAAGGCTAGCAAAGTAAATGCAATGAATAATCCTACTCCGACGGAACGGAGTAGTAACCGGGTGACTTCATTCAGGTCGTGCCTGCCGTATGCTTGTGAAGTCATGCCGCTGGTGCCCATACGCAGAAAACCGAAAATCCAGTAGATGATGTTGAAAAGCATTCCGCCTACAGCTATCGCTCCGATGTAGGCGGCAGAGCCCAAATGACCTACAATAGTAACATCAATCAAGCCCAACAGAGGAACTGTAATGTTTGAAACGATAGAAGGGATGGCTATTTGAAGTATTTTTTTGTTTCCGTTATTAAGTTGAATCATGAGTGTAGATTGATAGAGATGGATACAAAGGTACTCTCTTTCTCATAAATAACCAATGAAAATTTAAATTTGAATTGAAAATAGTTGTTGTTTAAGATGATATATCATTGGAATATAGATATATTTGCGGTTATTAAAATGATCAAAACAGGAGAATTATGAAAGAGAATTTTCAAATCCATATTTGGTTGGGCTTATTGTTATGTCTGTTAGGCATGTCATGTTCGGATGATACTCCGGCTAAAGGAGATGACCCGGGAAATGGTAACACGGAGTTGGAAGTCAATGAGTGGATAGAGAGTGTCATGCGCAGTGATTATTTGTGGAATAACGACATTCCTGCTCAAAATAAGTTGGATTTCTCTGCTGATCCCCAAACATTCTTTAGATCTATGCTCAGTTTGAAAGATGGAAAGACGAGAAACGGAAAGCATCTTTATTATTATTCTTATATGGAGAAGAATAAAGATTATAAAGCACGTACCAGCATTGATGCGGATGATACTTATGGTATGGAGTTTACTTTATTTAATGTTGTAAACGATAGTAATCAACCTTTAGGATATTATTATGCCCGTATTCTGTATGTTCTTCCTAATAGTCCGGCATCAAGTGCAGGTTTGGAAAGAGGGGATTGGATCGTGGGTGTTAAAGGAAAAAATAATATTAATTCCGATAATTATGGAATCTTATTAAATGGAGATAGGACTCAATGGCTCGTCAAACGTGGCGATACAGAGGTCAGAACTATTGATATAGAAGCTTCCCGGGCCGTGGAGGACAATCCCTTGTTCTATCACAATGTATATACTCGGGGAGATAAGAAGATAGGGTATTTGGTTTATAATCATTTTACTTCCGGACCGAATGGATATTCGGATCGTACCTATGATGAGGAAATGAAGAAGATATTCGCCGGATTTCAGGCGCAAGGTGTGAATGAATTTGTGCTGGACTTGCGCTATAATGGAGGTGGATATGAGAATTCTGCTAATATGCTCGCAGGACTCCTCATTCCAGAAGCTTCTCGAAAAAAGGTGTTTGCTGTTTTCTCTGACAATAAGGGACAATCCTATTCCAATGATTTTTGTGTGGAAACGAAAGGAACGGCAGGTTACTTGAAACTTAATTCCAATCGAATTTATATATTGACAAGCCAAAGTACGGCTTCTTCTTCGGAAGTCGTTATTAACAGCCTCAACCCATTTATGGATGTTATCCTTATTGGCGAATTGACAGAAGGAAAAAATGTAGGAATGGAGATGCAGAAAAATGATAAATATGAATGGATGTATTGGCCTATTACATTGAGAGTGACTAATGCGGTGAATTATGACTACAGTGCCGGTTTTAAACCGGATATAGAATGGAACGAGTATGATTTGACTCAAAATCCGACGGACGCTTTATTACCATTGGGTGATCCGGATGAATTCATGCGGGGTAAAGCCATCTCCTTGATCACAGGAATAAACCGGTCAGCCAGAGGCATGAATACGTTATCTAAATCGATTATGAGGGGGGAATCTGTGTATCAATCGACAGAACGTCATGCCACTGGAGGAATGTTGATGGTTCCTGAAGGGAAGGACAACTAAAGGATATATTTAACTTCTTTGAAAGCATATTTTCTAAGAGAACCGTTTTTATCTTTCAGAATCAAATGTCCGTCGGGCTCCACACGGATCAGTTTGGCAGTAAACTCTCCTTTTGCATCGCAATAGGGGTGATAACCTTCCTTGCGGTATTGTGCTTTCAGGTAGCATTCCTGAATTTTGGTAATGATATCGGTTTCTCTGTTTTCTATCCGGGAATAGAGATCTATGATATGTTCCAATACGCAGTTCAGAACTTCCATTCTGTCTGTTTCCTTTTGAGTAATTTGTCTTAATGAAACAGGGTTGGGAGCAGATGAATGAAATTCTTCCTGGTTAATATTGATCCCTATCCCAATAATGCTCTGTGAAATTTGGCTTCCTGTTAAATCATTTTCAATCAATATGCCGGCTATTTTTTTGTCTTTCCAATAGATATCATTGGGCCATTTTATTTGCAGGCAATCTGCATGGACATAATGGGCCAATGCGGTACAAATGGCAGAAGCTACCGCCATAGATAAAATGAACTGACTGGCGGGAGCGATTGTTTGGGGGTAAAATACAGTGCTGAATGTCAGATTCTTGCCATATTCTGATTCCCATGAATTTCCACGTTGCCCTTTTCCGGCGGTTTGATATTCTGCCATAAGCGTGGTGAATTCCTTGATTTCTTTTTCCTGACAAAGTTCTGCAAGTCGGTCATTTGTTGAGGTTACGGTTTCTTCTTTTAAGATTTTGCTTGACCAGTTAGGGGATCTCATCATATTCTTTTTTAAGTTTACGGGTGAATTTTTTGATAACCTCTTCGTATGAGTGGTCTATCAGTGATAAAATAAGTTTGTCGTCAATGTCACCTTGTAAGGATACTTGGTTCCAATATTTCTTATTGAAGTGATAGGCTCCTTCAATGCCGGAATGATGTTCTCTTAATTCCAAGGCATATTCGGGTGCACATTTTAAAGATAGCCATTCCGGGTTGTCCAATCCGATACAGGCATACATTTTCCCCATGACTTTGAATACTAAGGTGACATTGTCAAAAGGGAATTCTTCTGTTGTTCCTTTCTTTCTGATACAGTAATCGCGTATTGTTTCTATGTCCATATATAATATATATATTTTTACCAAATCGGAGGATAAAAGGCTTCTTCAATATGCTCTATAGTGAAAGGAGTCTTTTCGCCCACTAAGGTGATGATATCAAAACGTACAGGTAAATCTACTGAGAACTTGCGCAAGTATGCATCAGTTGAAGCTATAATTCTGCGAATCTTCTTATCTGTTACTGCATCTTCCGGATTACCGAATCTAGTATTCTTGCGGGTCTTTACCTCTATAACAATTAGTTCGTTCCGATATTCGGCAACAATATCCAGTTCTTTTTTTCCGCAATGCCAGTTCCGGTGGCGGATAGAATATCCTTTATCTATGAGATATGCAGCGGCCTCTTCTTCTCCCTCTTTGCCAAATTCGTTGTGTTCTGCCATTCTGTTTCTTTTTGTACAAAAATACTCTTTTTTATGCTTTGTATTTACAGAAGTAAAGCTAATTTTGCAGAGAATATGGCAAACAACGTAAAAAAGAGAGTAAAAGTACCGGCATCAACCCCTAAACGCAAGCAGCGTATGGTATGTTTGATGAGTGAAGAGGAGGTACGGATTGTGGATTGTTATCTTAAAAAGTATAAGATAACCAATAAGGCGCGTTGGTTACGCGAAACAGTATTGACTTTTATCCATCAGAAGATGGAAGAGGATTATCCTACATTGTTTAATGAACATGATATGAGAAGATAAGATGGCAGATGATACCTATTATATGAAACAAGCCTTGATGGAGGCTGTAAAAGCGGCTGAACAAGGAGAAGTTCCGGTGGGGGCGGTGGTAGTCTGTCGTGACCGCATCATTGGTCGTGGGCATAATTTGACAGAAACATTGAATGATGTTACAGCTCATGCCGAAATGCAGGCTATCACAGCTGCGGCTAATACCTTGGGCGGGAAATACCTGAATGAATGTACTTTGTATGTCACTGTGGAACCGTGTGTGATGTGTGCCGGTGCCATAGCCTGGGCACAGACAGGAAAACTTGTCTTTGGTGCTGAAGATCCCAAAAGGGGATATCAAAAATATGCCCCCGATGCCTTGCATCCAAAGACGATCGTGGTGAAAGGAATACTCGCTGATGAATGTGCCCGATTGATGAAAGATTTCTTTAAGAAAAAACGATAATTCTTATTTCACCTCTTCATAATCTACATACTCTCCCTCATCGTCATCAAAGATTTTTTTTCTGTTTCCCGATGAATGAGAATGTCTATTTGAAGAAGATGAAGAGAATTCTGCAAAGTTTTCATTCTCGTCATTCGTTTGAGTCTGGGTATATGTATTTTGTTTTTGGTGGGTAGATGTTCGATTCTGGTAGGGGGGATGTTTGCCGATCCCGAACAATACACGCAGAATGTTGCCTAATATAGTGAAGCCGATAAAAATAATCAGCAGAAAAATAATAAGTAGAAAGCCTAAAAATCCAAACATAGTAATTTCTTTTTTTATATACCACGTACAACAAGCGTGCCACGTTTATTGTTTACGCTCTTTTTTTAGTTAAAAGAGATAGAATGATATACCACAGGATGATAGCTGCAAAACTGCTGATTTTGAAGAAAGCCAACAGGGGAATACATACAATGAGGAAAATATAGCTGACTTTGTTCTGTTTCCAGGCAAGACTCTTGAATTTTAATGAGAACATTGGAATTTCTGCCACCAGCAATAATGACATAATAACTACCAAGATGAAAAGATATGCCGCATTAAAAGAATCGGATATAAGAAAAGAATGTGCTCCTACAGTCAATGACCCCCAAAATAAAGCATTAGCCGGAGTGGGCATACCGATGAAACTACTGCTCTGGCGTGGGTCAATATTGAACTTGCCTAAACGCAAAGCTGAAAATACGGAAATAAGGAATGC
Organism: Phocaeicola sp. GP0067; assembly: GCF_031119655.1. Lineage (NCBI taxonomy): Bacteria > Pseudomonadati > Bacteroidota > Bacteroidia > Bacteroidales > Bacteroidaceae > Phocaeicola > Phocaeicola sp. GP0067. The sequence continues at coordinate 144,539 of NZ_JAVHZY010000004.1, read as the reverse complement.
GGTATAAGGCATATAATCGGCAACAGGCAATAGAAAATCAGGATAGTGTACCTCTTTAAATAAAGAAAAGACAATGGCGGAAGGAGCGAACCCAAAAGTGATGTCATCGGCCAACGAGTCTAATTCTTTTCCTAAAGGCCCTGATACTTTGAACAAACGTGCCAACATGCCATCAAAGAAATCAAATACAGCGCCTAGTATAATGAAAGAGATGGCCAAGGTATAGTTTTCGTTAAAAGCCATGACACTGGCAATACAGCCGGAGAATAAATTACAGCAAGTTACCGCGTTAGGAATGTGGCGTGTGATACAGTTTGCCATTGGTGATTTTCTTATTTTAGTTTAGCAATGACGGTTTCGTTACCTACAGTCGCTTGTCCCATCTTGACACAGACTTCGGTTCCTAGTGGGAGATAAACATCTACACGCGAACCGAATTTAATAAACCCCATGTGTTCATCAATGTAGCAATCTTCTCCTACTTCGGCATAGGTCACGATTCGACGGGCTATTGCTCCTGCTATCTGGCGCGCCATGACAGTATGTCCTTCAGGAGTTTCAATAACGACCATAGAACGTTCATTTTCCGTACTGGCTTTAGGCAGCCATGCTTTCATAAATTTACCGTTATGATGGTCTACATGTTTCACTACTCCGTCTACGGGATACCAATTGGCATGTACATTGACAATGCTCATAAAAATAGAAATCATTAACCGGCGGTCATGAAAATATTCATGTTCATCTACTTCTTCTATAACTACTATTCTTCCGTCTGCCGGGGCTACTACGATTTTTTCAGTGTCGTGCTCGAATAATCGAATGGGACAACGGAAAAAGTTAACCATTAACAGGTAAACAACGATACTTGCGGTGGCAAATATATAAAATGGAATTTTGCACTCAATTCCCCAAAACAATAGGGCATTGATACCAATTAACAGGATGGCACTGACAATTAAGATGCTTGTTCCCTCTCTATGTAGTCTTATTTTCTTTAATTTCTTCAGTCGGTTCATGATTGTATAAAACCAATTATCGTGCAAAAATAAACTTATTTTGAAAACCTTGCAAATAAAAGTTGTTAGAAATGCCTATTTCGACTTCATTTAAGATAAAAAAAGCGAATGTTGATAACTTCTTCTTTATCTTTTTGCAGGTTTTATGAAAGCAGAGTATCTTTAGACAATTTTTTAGTAGAGTAACGATTATGCAGGATTTTGTCCATTTACATGTCCATACCCAGTATTCCATCCTTGATGGCCAGGCGTCTATTCCACGTTTGGTAGACAAGGCTATGGCTGATGGAATGAAAGGTATAGCCGTAACAGACCATGGTGATATGTTCGGTATCAAGGAATTCTTCAACTATGTAAATAAGAAGAATAGCAGTACTAACAGTGAGATAAAGGATTTGAAGAAAAGAATAGCCGGACTGGAAAAAGGTACGGTGGAATGTGATAATCCCGAGACGGAACTTGTGGCATGCAAGGAAAAATTGGAAACGGCAAAGAAGAAACTGTTTAAACCGATTTTCGGTTGTGAGATGTATGTGGCGCGCCGTCGTTTATTCAACAAAGAAGGAAAACCCGATCAAAGTGGTTATCACTTGGTTGTGCTTGCTAAAAATGAAAAAGGATACCACAACCTCATAAAATTAGTATCAAAGGCATGGACGGAAGGGTTCTATATGCGTCCGCGTACTGACCGTGTGGAATTGGAAAAATACCATGAAGGGTTGATTGTCTGTACTGCGTGTATTGCCGGAGAGGTTCCTAGAAATATCATAGCTGGAAAATATGAAGAGGCTGAGGAAGCTATCCAATGGTATAAACGTGTATTCGGAGATGATTTCTATTTGGAATTGCAACGTCATAAAGCGACGGTTCCTCGTGCGAACCATGAAGCTTATAAATTGCAGCAAATTGCTAACGAAAAGCTGATAGAGTATTCTAAAAAATTCAATGTCAAGCTGGTTTGTACCAATGACGTTCACTTTGTAGATGAAGAGAATGCTGAAGCACACGACAGGCTGATCTGTCTGAGTACAGGTAAGGATTTGGATGATCCTAACCGTATGCTCTATTCAAAGCAAGAGTGGATGAAGACACGTGCCGAGATGAATGAAGTTTTCGCTGATGTTCCCGAGGCTCTTTCAAATACGGTGGATATTTGTGATCAGGTGGAATTTTATAGTATAGATCATGCACCGATTATGCCTACTTTTGCTATTCCTGAAGATTTTGGAACAGAAGAGGGATATCGGAAGAAATATACAGAAAAGGACTTGTTTGATGAGTTCACTCAAGATGAAAACGGTAACGTGGTAATGAGTGAGGAGGCCGCTAAGGCCAAAATAGAGAAACTGGGTGGCTATGACAAACTCTATCGTATTAAACTGGAAGCTGATTATCTGAAGAAATTAGCGTTGGAAGGTGCGCATAAGCGTTATGGAGAAGTATTGAGTGAGGAAGTGCAGGAACGGATCAAATTCGAACTTCATATTATGAAGACGATGGGTTTTCCCGGTTACTTCTTGATTGTGCAGGATTTTATTCGTGCCGCGCGTGAAGAATTGGATGTGTCTGTGGGACCGGGACGTGGATCAGCGGCAGGTTCTGCCGTAGCATATTGTTTGGGTATCACTAAAATAGACCCTATTGCATACGATTTGCTGTTCGAACGTTTCCTGAATCCCGACCGTATTTCTTTGCCTGATATTGATGTGGATTTTGATGATGATGGTCGTGGACGAGTACTGAATTGGGTAACTGAAAAATATGGTCAGGAAAAGGTGGCGCATATCATTACATACGGTACGATGGCAACCAAGCTGGCAATCAAGGATGTAGCCCGTGTACAGAAATTACCTTTATCGGAGTCCGACCGTTTGTGTAAGTTGGTTCCGGATAAGATTCCTGATAAAAAAATGAATTTGCCTAATGCCATAGCTTATGTTCCCGAACTACAGGCAGCGGAAGTCTCACCCGATCCTATTTTGCGTGATACGATAAAGTATGCAAAGATGTTGGAGGGGAATGTCCGTAATACAGGTGTGCATGCGTGCGGTACTATTATATGTCGAGATGATATAACGGACTGGGTGCCTGTAAGTACGGCAGATGATAAGGAAACCGGTGAAAAAATGCTGGTGACCCAGTATGAAGGTTCAGTTATTGAAGATACTGGATTGATCAAGATGGACTTTTTGGGTCTGAAGACCCTTTCTATTATCAAAGAGGCGATTGAAAATATCAAGCATAGTAAGGGGATTATCTTGGATATTGACGAGGTTGACATTTCGGATCCTCCTACTTATGCTCTTTATAGTGAAGGACGGACGATTGGTACATTCCAGTTCGAATCTGCCGGTATGCAGAAATATTTGCGGGAATTGGAACCTAGCACTTTTGAGGATTTGATTGCGATGAATGCTCTTTATCGTCCGGGACCTATGGATTACATTCCGGACTTTATCGACCGTAAGCATGGCCGTAAGCCTATTGAGTATGATATTCCTATTATGGAGAAATATTTGAAAGATACATATGGTATTACGGTATATCAGGAGCAGGTCATGCTTTTGTCACGTTTGCTGGCGGATTTTACTCGTGGCGAATCCGATGCCTTGCGTAAAGCAATGGGTAAAAAACTGAGGGACAAACTAGACCATATGAAGCCTAAGTTTATTGAAGGCGGACGGAAGAACGGTCATGATCCCAAAGTACTTGAGAAGATTTGGACGGACTGGGAAAAGTTCGCTTCTTATGCATTCAATAAATCTCATGCTACTTGTTATTCGTGGGTGGCTTATCAGACAGCTTTTCTGAAAGCAAACTATCCGGCGGAATATATGGCGGCTACGATGAGCCGGAATATTTCGAATATCACGGAAATTACTAAATTGATGGACGAGAGTAAGGCGACTGGTATCATGACCAAGGGACCTGATGTGAATGAAAGTTATCTGAAGTTTTCTGTGAATCGTAAAGGGGATATCCGTTTTGGACTGGGAGCCATTAAGGGAGTGGGGGAAAGTGCTGTGCAGTCTATCCTTGAAGAACGTGAGAGAAATGGAGAATATAAAGATATTTTCGATTTTGTACAGCGTGTAAATCTTTCGGCTTGCAATCGTAAGAATATAGAAAACTTGGCTTTGGCAGGTGCTTTTGATAGTTTCACAGGAATAAAGCGTGAAGATTTCTTTGTAAAGAACGCTAAAGATGAAACCTTTACCGAAGTTTTGGTACGTTATGGGAATAAGTATCAGATGGATAAAGCCGCAGCTGCAAATTCTTTGTTTGGAGGTGAGAATCAGGTGGATATTGCTACTCCCGAAATCATTCCGTCTCCTGCATGGGGGGATTTGGAACGTTTGAATAAGGAACGTGATTTGGTAGGTATCTATCTTTCTGCCCATCCGTTGGATGAGTATGCTGTTATATTAGAGAATGTATGCAATGTCCACATGGCGGAACTTGCCGATTTAACCCCTTTGCAGAACAGAGACTTAACCATGGGAGGGATTGTGACTGCAGTGCGTGAGGGGTATACCAAGACGGGAAAACCATACGGTATTGCTAAAGTGGAAGATTATTCGGGCTCAGCAGAATTTGCTTTCTTCGGTAATGAATGGGTAGAGAAGAAGAACTTTTTTATGACCGGTATGTTTTTATTTATGCGAGGGAAATGTCAGCCAAAACAATGGCGACAGGAAGAATGGGAGGTGAAGATAAGTACTATTGAGTTGTTACCGGAAGTAAAGGAAAAGATTATTGAGAAACTTACAGTTTCAGCTCCTTTGTCTGCATTGGATGAAGAGCTGATAACGGAGTTTTCAGCCTTAATCAAGGCACATCCCGGTAATGCAGAGCTTTATTTTCATGTGATGGATGAGGATGGGCAAATGTATGTCAATCTGATGTCACGTACTATGAAAATTTCAGTTCAAAAAGAGATCATGACTTATTTAAAGAGCCAACCACAGCTCTCTTACAAAATTAATTAGTATATTTGCGCTAACATTTTAAATAACTAAGTATAATAATTATGGCACTAGAAATTAAAGATAGCAATTTTGAAGAATTGCTGGCATCAGGCAAGCCTGTAGTAGTGGACTTTTGGGCAACATGGTGTGGTCCTTGTAAAAAAATAGCTCCGGATGTTGAAGCTTTGGCAGAAGAATATAAGGATCAGGTAATAATTGGAAAGTGCGACGTGGATGATAACGACGAACTGACCGGTAAATTTGGTGTACGTAACATTCCTACTGTTCTTTTTATCAAGGACGGTGAAGTGAAAGATAAGACTGTAGGTGCAGTGACCAAAGCTCAGCTGGAAGAAAAAATAAAAGCTTTACTGTAATAAAAAGAATATTCACCCCTTTAATATATACGACTATGGGAATGGAAGACGATTTCTTATTGGAAGATGAGGATGATCAAAAAACGATAGAGTTTATCAAAAATTATCTGCCTCAGGATTTGAAAGATAAATTCACGGAGGATGATTTATATTATATCCTTGATGTGATTGTGGATTACTATACCTCCAGCGGATGCCTTGATGTACAACCTGATGAAGAGGGATACATTAACATTGATCAAGATGAAATTGTGAATTACATAGTCAAGGAAGCCAAGAAAGACGGAATGGGGCCTTATGACCCCGATGATGTATTCTTTGTAGTCCAAGGGGAAATGGAATATGGGAATTCATTGGGACAAGTGGATTAAGAAGAAAGTCTCATAATAAAATAAAAGATGCGTATCTCTATGTAGGGGATGCGCATTTTTTTATACTTGAAAACAAGGTAGTATCTACTATTAGCTCTCTTATTTCTTTTGTAAAAGAAAATAATAGAATACCTTTGTAAAAACACTCATGCTCATTTTAACTATAAAAACATTGCTTAATGGCTAAAAAGAAAAATTCCCAATTCCTGCCTGGTCTTTTGGAGGATATCATGTCTTTATTGACCCCGGAAGAACAAGAAATTGCATTTGAATTGTTTAATGATGGAGCGAATCAGGTAGATGAAGAACTGTCTCATATTTATTATCATCATCAGTGTCCCGATTATAGATTGATTGCGCAGCCGATCGCATCTTATCTGATGCCTTTGTGGACGATGGATGATATGAGTAGTCTGTCACCGGCTGAAATCTACTCTTCTTGTGCTGTTATTCCACAAGAAACATTGGAACGAGATCTCCGCAATTTTATCTTTAATATCTTTGTCGTATATCGGAAAATGCCCGAAAAATGTTATTCATATAGAATGTGGTATGCATTAGGAATAATGGAGCATTTTCGTATGGAACATTGTTTGGATATTGTTTTGGAAGTGCTGCGGCAGGATTTGGATTTTTATGATTTTTATTTCGGTTATTTGTATGAAACAATGTTGTCTGCCATTACCTATCAATTGGGACAGAATCAATTAGATGTTTTGATGGACTTTATGAAAGAGCCCGGACTGCTTCCTATGTCTAAATATAGAGTGATTGAAGCTGTTGCTCATATTGTGATAACTCATCCTGACAGAAGAGAGGAAGTGATGGATTGGTTTGGTAATTTGTTGAGTTATTATTTTGATGTACTGAAAGAGCAGAAGAATGATATTTGTTCTACTTTGCTGCTTGATCATGTTACAGCTTGCATGATGGATATTCGCGGGGTAGAAACTTTACCTATTTTGCAAAAGATTTATCGGACTTATCATATTAAACCTTATGGTATTCCAAGTATTAATGAACTAAAGAAAAAAATGCCTTATGCGGAAATGCATGGGTTGGAAATGGAACGGGTAGAGGATTATTTAGTTGAAGTTTTCGAGGTTGCTACTGACGAGGAAGAAGATGAGGAGATTTATGATGATCCGCTTTATATGGAGGATCAGCCTGCTAAAAAATTTAGAATAAAAATAGAGTTGAAAGACTCTGAACCATTAGTCTGGCGCATATTGGAGGTTCCTTCGAATATTTGTTTGGAAAGATTTTCTGAGGTGGTAGAAGTGGCAATGGGATGGGATGGTTATCATTTGCATCGTTTTATTAAGGGGAACACTTATTATCTTCCTCCCAAAGATCGGGCAGATGATTGTTTTTTTGAAGGTGTACCCAAACAGTTTGATTCCGGTATGCTTTCTTTAGGTGAATTATTAAGTCGTAAGGGATCAAAAATTAAGTATGAATATGATTTCGGTGATAGTTGGATACATGAAATTATATTAGAATCCTGCCAGTCCTATAAGAAAGAGGAAATTCCGGTTATAGCCTTGTTGGATGGTGAAAATGCTTGTCCGCCAGAAGATTGTAATGGCATATGGGGGTATAGGAAAATGCTGAAAGCTTTAGAAAAGCCTCGCTCTAAAGCTGCGCGTGAATATAAAGAATGGTTGGGGTATAATTTTGATCCTACTGAATTTGATCTTGATGAAACTAGGGGGCTGTTGGCTGAAATTGTAGATTGATTTGGATTTTTGTTATAACAGGGGGCGGGTGGAAATCCTGCTCTTTCCTAAAAAACTTGTTTTATGTCTGTGGATAGGGGAATGTAATATCCACAGATTTTGTTCACTATGTGTTTATACGATGCCTTGTACATTCAAAAAGAAATAAATGCCTGTAGCTATCATTAATAGTCCTAATATAGCATAGAAAAGTCGTGCACGCTGACGCCCTGCATTACTGACAATGAACTGTGTGTTGTGTGCGGTAAAGAACCACTCCCAATTAAATAAGGCTGCCAGAACGGACAATAGTCCTACCAATACGAATATGGCTTGGATCAGATAATGCATTCCCATAATTTAATGAATTTGGCTGTAGGGGCAGATTTTGTTCGTCCCTACAGTGAATATTTTTCTTTTATTCAGCTTCAAAGTGCATGATGCGGCTTCCATCTTCAGATTCTTCAATCTCGACTTTTACAGCATTGCCAGGCAAAAGTTCTTCTACCAGTTCCGGCCATTCGATGAAGCAGAGGGCACCGCTATAGAAATAATCCTCATATCCCATGTCGTATACTTCGTCCAGTTTCTTGATACGATAGAAATCAAAATGGTAAATAAGTTCACCGGTTTCATCCGAACGGTATTCGTTGACAATGGCAAAAGTTGGCGAGTTGATGACATCTGTTACCCCCAGCTCTTCGCATACAGCTTTGATAAATGTTGTTTTACCGGCTCCCATCTTTCCGTAGAAAGCAAAAACGGTATTATCACCCATAGCTGCGATGAATTGTTTGGCAGCTTCGTGGATAGAGTCTAAAGAATTGATTTTAATTTCCATATCCATTGGTTTGATTGAGTTTCTTTTGTTTGCAAAGGTACATGCTTTTCCCCATTTTGCAAAAAGTATAGATGAGGATTGAAAAAAAGATTATTGCTGCACCCGAAGGAACTTGTAATTTATAAGAAATGAACAGTCCACCTAAACAACCTGCATAACCGGTGATGACAGACCACCAGATAATTTTCTTGAAACTATGGGTAAACAAATTGGCGGTCATTTGCGGTAAAGTCAGCAGGGAAATGGCAAGTACTATACCTACCATGCGGAGGCATGATACGATGGTCAGTGCGATGAACATCATCAGAATATATTCAAATAAAGCTACCGGTATACGTTGGGAACGGGCGAATTCCCGGTCGAAAGCGATGCAAATGATAGGATTCAGAAATAAAGTGAAGAATAGTGTCAGCAGCACGGAAAGAATGGCAAGTAACAGAATGTCTGTGGGCGTAATGGTCAGAATGTTGCCGAACAGAAAGGCGGATAAATCGGGAGTGAATCCTGGAGCTAGAAAGCTAAAGATAATACCTACTGCCATACCGAAAGTCCAAAACACGGCGATAGCGGAATCTTCGCGCATATCTTTCCGTTTGCTTAACCATTCTACCCCAAAGGAAGAGAGTACGGAGAAGATTGCAGCAGATAATAGAGGGGAGATTCCTGCGTATAATCCTAGGCCGATACCTCCAAAAGAGGCGTGGGTAATTCCTCCACTGATGAATACCAAACGGCGCGTCACAATGTATGTGCCGATAATGCCACAGGCAATGCTGGCAAACAAGCTTCCTAGCAAGGCATGTTGGAAGAAAGTATAATGCAAAAGTTCTAATATATCCATATTTTTTTCAGTGGTTTTTATTCAAATGGAGACTTTGCTTGGTGTAGGCGGATTATTTGAATCTTCGTTCACCTACAATCAGGAAAAGCTCGTCTTTCAACTCGTCCGGCAGTTCTATTCCACGCAATTGCAGGCTACGGCTCCATCCGGCTACTTCATCTTCTTTACAAGTGTACATGATTTCCCGAAATTCTTCCACTTCTTCTTCATTATAACCATTTGAGGGACGGCCGCGAAAGCGGTCCAGTTCCTCGTCATCATAATATTCTATTTTTTTGCTGACAGCGGCAAGCAGGCTTTCTTTTTCACAAATTTCATGTTGCCCACAACATTCAGCGTCTGCTTCCACTATTTCGGGAGCAGCCTTCAATTCTCCGCTTTCTATCTTTTTTTGTATCTGGCGGTTGTGTAAAACTCCCACTGTCATGGCGATACCTGCCAAAATAATCAGACCAATAATAAGTATGAGCATAACTTTATACCTCCTCTATTATAAAACCAGCTTTCTTTAAATCTTCCCAATAGTAAGGATAGGATTTTGAAACGACCTGTGGATTGTTAATCCGGATTTCGGGCATTACTACACAAGCCGGAGCGAATGCCATAGCCATACGGTGGTCCTCATAAGTGTCAATGGCAACATCAGCGGTCATTTCACATCGTTCACCTTCCCAAGACAGAATACGATCATCTGTTTCATGAAGTATATATCCTAGCTTTCCCATTTCTTGTATCAAGGCTGCCATACGGTCTGTTTCTTTAATCTTCAAACTTTGTAAGCCTGAGAAGCGGAAGGGAATATTCATTAACGCACAAGTGACGACAAACGTTTGTGCCAAATCCGGTTGGTTGATGAAATCATAATCCAGCCGTTCGGTTATTTTATCGGTCTTTTTCAATGTTACCGTTTTATTTCCATAAATACTTTCGATTCCTAGTAACTGGAAAATTTCAGCCACTTTACTGTCCCCTTGATAGCTTGTTTCGAATAATCCCGGTAAGATGATTTCCGCTTTGTTGGAAAGAGCGGCTATCTGATACCAATATGAAGCTGCGCTCCAATCACTTTCCACGTAGAAAGGTATGGATTGGTAGGGTTGCGGCTCAACTTTTAGTTGATATTCATTGAGCCATTTGGCTCTAGCACCAAAATCGTTCATCAGCTGCAGGGTAAGGTTGATATAAGGGCGGGATATGATTTCTCCTGTCAGTGTAAGGGTCAGTCCGTTACTTAGTATAGGGGCAATCATCAATAAGGCTGAGATATATTGAGAACTGACATTACCCGGCAGGCTGATGGTATCTTTCTGCAGTTTGTGCCCGGTGATACGCAGAGGAGGATATCCGTCATTGATTATGTATTCAATTTCTGCTCCCAGCTCACGTAAAGCATTGACCAACACCTGGATAGGACGTTGTTGCATACGTTGTGTACCAGTGATGATCCGTGTTCCCGGAGTGACGGACAAATAAGCAGTAAGAAAGCGCATGGCTGTTCCGGCTGCCATAATGTCTATGGTATTTTTGCCGTCATTTAAGGCGTGAATCATTACTTGGGTATCATCGCAGTCAGATAGGTTCTCAAGTTGGAATATTCTATTTCCCAGTGCATTGATTATCAATGCACGGTTGCTGATACTCTTGGAAGAGGGGAGCTGGATAGTTGTATGTATTTGAGCGGGTGCCGTTACTTTTATTTGCATCATACCTTATATAATATAATAATGTGTATCGGATTGCAAAGGTAGGAATATTATCTTAATACTTGAAGGTTGCTACTTAAAAAAGGAGACCGGAGAGTATAAAAAAGCCGGGAACATGGAAAGGTGGTTGTTTTGTTCCCGGCCCGGACATATAGTGAAAGTTAAGCTATAGTGATGCTTGAATCCAAATAAACATCTTGAATGGTATTTAGCAATTCAATTCCGTCTTTCATTGGTTTTTGAAAGGCTTTACGTCCACTTATGAGACCCATACCTCCGGCACGTTTATTGACGATTGCTGTTATTACTGCGTCTTTTAGATCAGAACTGCCATGAGATTCACCTCCAGAGTTGATTAATCCTACACGTCCCATGTATCCATTGGCTACTTGATAGCGACAGAGGTCGATAGGATGTTCTGAAGTCAGTTCGGTATAAACTTTATCATTTGTCTTTCCGAATTTAATGGCTGTAAAACCACCGTTATTGACCGGTAATTTCTGTTTTACAATATCTGCCTTGATAGTAACTCCCAAATGATTGGCTTGTCCGGTCAAATCGGCTGCTGCATGATAATCTACACCGTCTTTTTTAAAAGCATTGTTACGTAAGTAACACCATAAAATAGTAGCCATGCCTAGTTCGTGGGCATATTCAAAAGCTTCCGCTATTTCAACCAGTTGTCTGCGGCTCTGTTCAGAACCGAAATAGATAGTGGCACCTACTGCTACAGCTCCCATATTCCAGGCTTCTTTTACAGTACCAAACATCACTTGGTCGTAAGAATTGGGATAAGTCAATAATTCATTGTGATTTAGTTTGGCAATAAAAGGAATCTTGTGGGCGTATTTGCGGGCAACGGAACCTAATACTCCGAAAGTAGAGGCTATGGCATTACAGCCCCCCTCAATAGCGAGTTTTACAATATTTTCCGGATCAAAGTAAAGTGGATTGGGGGCAAATGAGGCTCCTGCTGTATGTTCTATGCCTTGATCTACAGGAAGAATAGATACATACCCTGTATTTGCAAGTCGCCCGTGTCCTAACAGGGTTTGAATACTGCTCAGGGTACGAATATTGCGGTCTGATGATATCCAAGTATCATCAATGGTGCTTGAAGAAGGGATATGGATTAATGATTTATCTATAGTTCTACAGGTGTGCTCTAAATAAAATGCTGCTTGGTCACCCAATAAATTTGTTATTTTACTCATACTCTTTTTTCTTTAATTGATTAATAATCTTTTATCCATAATGTTTTCTTTCTAGTATAAAAGCGTATGATTGCGCTTGAATGCACTATTGAAAACACTATTTTGATGTATTCTCCATTCTGTGATGGAGGTTTCGGACAGCGCAGGAAAATTATTTCCTGCCACCGGGGGTGGTTTTTCCTTGATCGGCTACAGCTTCCATTAGTTTTTTTATTTTTTCCGGATCTCCCAAAAAGTAGTCTTTCTTCAAATTCAGGTCATTATCAAACTCGAATACATACGGAACAGCAGTAGGTAGATTAAGACCTACAATTTCCTCATCCGGTATATGTTTCAAATATTTAATAATTCCTCTGAGGCTGTTTCCGTGAGCTACTACCAGCAGTTCGTTTGCTGTAGCTAGATTGGGGAAGATGATGCATTTCCAATAAGGTAATATACGTTCTACTGTTTCTTTCAGAGATTCGGTACGTGGAAGATCTTTGTCAGGAACTTCTTTATAACGGGTATCTGTTTTCGGATTGCGCGGATCATCTTCCGGTAGGGCATTGGGGGCTACGTTAAAACTACGGCGCCATATCAAGACTTGTTCTTCTCCGTATTTAGAAGCTGTTTCGCTTTTGTTTAATCCTTGCAATGCGCCATAATGTTTCTCATTTAGGCGCCAACTTTTCTCTACAGGTATCCAGTCTTGATCCATTTTATCTAGGACACAGTTTAATGTTTTGACCGCACGCTTTAAAAAAGAAGTGTAAGCTTTATCAAAATGAAATCCTTTTTCTTTTAAGAGTATACCTGCTTGGTTGGCATCAGCGATACCTTTTTCGGTTAAATCTACATCTGTCCATCCTGTAAAACGGTTGTCTTTGTTCCAAGTACTTTCTCCATGGCGGAGTAATACGATTCTTTTCATTTGTTCTCCTTTCTTTATTACCCGGTAATACATTTTCTGTTGGTGGCAAAATTAGTTGTAGCATACATACTTATCAATACCCATTAATTATGAATTTAACAGCGGAAGGCAAGGTTTTGTTTCTCTTTTTATTATTTTTGTACTTTGTAATTAAACACATGCCATGAAAAGAATTAAAACAGGACTAACGGGATTTATATTAGGAGATTGGTTGGGAATGCCTTACAGGGGAAAAGGAAAAGGGACATTTAAACCTATGTGGACAAAATCTTATCTTCGGGGAGACAAATGTTCAGGAAATACTTCGATGTTATTATGTGCTTTGGACAGTCGTTGTAATTTGGAACTTTATCAGCAGAATTTAAGAGATTGGTATTTTAATAGAAAGTATACAGGAGAAAACATTGAGTTTGATATTGATCAGGTGACCCAAAAAGCAATCATGAAAAATTTCAGGGGAGTGTCTTCGGATTCTAATAGCGGCAACCGTAGTTTGATGGGATGTTGTGTTTTGGCTTTTTCGCCTTTATCTAAAGAGGAGATTTTTCCTTTTATTAAGATTACTCATAATAGTCGTTATAGCTTTAAGTATACTTGGTTTTTTATTGAGTTTATTCGTTGCCTGTTGGAGTATGAAGATAAAGGACAGGCATTACAGCAGGCTGAGCAGAGATGTGATGTGGAGGTTAACAGGCAAAATCTTTGTAATGGAAGCTTTGTTGTAGATACGGTGGAGTCAGTGGTCAATTGGTTTATGGCAGGAAATAGTTATAAGGAGTGCGTATTTTCGGCTATAAACTCAGGTAAGTCAAGTGATGCGGTAGGAGCATTGACAGGTTTGCTGGCGGGAATATATTATGGATTAGAATTAAAGAATGGAGTGAAAGGGTTTGAAACAATGGAATCTTATATTGATTCATTTATCCAGTACCTTAATCATCCCACTCTTTAAATTCCAATGAAAGTTGTTCCCATTGTTTTTTTATTTCTTCTTTTTCTTCTTTTGGATTAGATACGGATAGTCCGATAAGGCGGATGGGGTGGCTTTCATAATCAATTTCTTTCAGTAATTTTTTTGCTAAAGGAAGAATTTTATCCATGCTTGTCAGTTCACTGTCTTGAGTGATGCTGCGGGTTATTTGGTTAAAGTCATGGAATTTTATTTTTAAAGTAAGTGTATTACCACTGAAATTAGTGCGTTTCAGTCTTTCTAGCAATTCGGTGACTACATGATATAGTTCAATGATGGCGGAAGAATGAAGAGAAATGTCTTTTTCCAATGTATGTTCGCATCCTACGGACTTACGGATTCTTATGGGTTCTACAGGACGGAGGTCTATGCCTCGTGCAAAATCGTAATATAGATTACCTGCTTTGCCAAACTGTCGGGTAAGCATTTCTAAAGTGCAGGCTTGTAATTGGGTACCATTATGAATACCTAATGCGTGCATTTTTTGGGCTGTGACCGGACCTACTCCCCAAAAAGATTCGATGGGAAGATGGGCGATGAAATCCAATGCTTGGTCGGGATGTATTGTACATAATCCGTCGGGTTTGCGGTAATCCGATGCTATTTTGGCTAGAAATTTGTTATAAGAGACCCCGGCTGAAGCTATCAATCCCAATTCTTTGCGGATACGCTTTTTTATATCTTTGGCTATATCTATAGCAAGTGAAAAGCCTGCTTTATTTTCAGTTACATCCAGAAAGGCTTCGTCTAGTGACAGAGGCTCTATGATATCTGTATAGGTATGAAAGATATCGTGTATCTGCCGGGATACAGCTTTATATACATTCATTCGCCCTGGAACAAAAATCAGTTCTGGGCAAAGTCTTTTGGCTTTTTGTGATGACATGGCGGAATGTACTCCGTAACGACGGGCTTCGTAACTGGCAGCAGCTACCACACCTCGTTCTTCAGCGTGTCCCACAGCAAGCGGTTTTCCACATAATTCGGGGTTGTCACGCTGTTCTACCGATGCGTAGAATGCATCCATATCGATATGTATTATTTTGCGTTCGGACATCTTCATGAAATTTGTAGAGCAAAGGTATGAAAAAGGTTTTTGGTTGATGAGTTCTTTAACAGCTTTATTTGTTATATTTTCATTAATGTTATTTCTGTATAACGAATACGAGAGAGGCACATAAGAACTGCCCCTTTTATTTATCTGATGATGCGAAATTTCCGCTGGACCCCGAATATTGGTTTCGGTAAGGTAAGATCAATGTTGGGTAGTATAATAAAAAGAAGGAGTTAGTTTTCACTAAACTCCTTCATGCTCAGCTTGTCGGGGTGACTGGATTCGAACCAGCGACCACACGCCCCCCAGACGCGTACTCTAACCGGGCTGAGCTACACCCCGTTGTTTTGTTTAACGGGTGCAAAAGTACGTATTTACGGGGAATTTGCAAAATTTTCAGGCGCTTTTTTGCTCAAAAAAAACGTTTTTTAATTGGCTTTATTTATAAGTTTCTGTTGCTCAGTGGAATAGTTGATGGCTGTAATGGTATTAGATTTCCTTTATTTGCATTAAGTTATTTCTAAAGTTTTAGGAATATGTTAGAGAAATGGAAGTTTTTGGAATTCGTGGAGTTGCTATTTTTTTTAACTTTTTTTTTATGAATCATTTATAAGATGTTTGTACTGTGGTCTTTTTATTTTTGCACTTGATTTATTAATTTATAATTAGTTTGATATGGCAACATTCAAATTATTGCTTCATTCGGCAAATAAAAGAAAGAATGGAAGTTATCCTGTCTCGTTGCGGATAACAAAAAACATGAAGCATAAGTATATCTCTTTAGGTCTTTATGGCAAGAAAGAAGAATGGGACGAAAAAAGTGAGCGTTTCCGTTGTGACAAGCGTGTCTGTCCTAATTACAAGGAGTATAATGCGCGATTAGTCCAATTATTGGCACGTGTTCAGAATGTTGAACTTGATTTTGAGCATGATAAAATAGACTGGACTTTGAATCAGTTTGCTGATGCTTTTTTATATAAGAGTAAGCAGGGTAAGTTTCTTGATTTTGCAGTTCTCTGCATAGAGGAGATGAAAGCCACAGGACATATAGGTAATGCACACGTGTGGGAGAGGCTCCTTTATAATCTGAAGCTGTTTGATAAGAAACTTCATGTGCTCTGTTTTCAGGAGATAGATATAAAGTATGTGAATTCCTATAATCAATTCATGGAGAAGAGAGGATGGAGCGGTAATACCCGTAAACATGATATGAAAACCTTGAGTGCTATATTGAACCGTGCCATCAAAACAAAGGAATATTCAGGTAATTCTTATCCTTTCGGGAAAGACGGTTTCTGTATCTCTGCTTTGGAGGAAGAAACCCGTAAAAGGTATCTTTCACAGGAGTACTTGGACAAGCTGATGAATACTGTGTTTGCGAATAAGCCTAGAGAAGTGGCAAGGCGGCTTTTCCTGTTTTCCTATTTTTGTTATGGAATGAGCTTCATTGATATGGCATATTTGAAGCGTGATAATATAAAATCGGAAGGAGGAGGAAAATACCTTGTCTATAAGCGTCATAAGACGGAGCATAGTAAAAACGCGAGATTCATCAGAATCCCTTTGACAAATGAATTGTGCCTGCTGCTTCAGTGGTTTCGAGATAATACCTTGTTGGTAAGTGATTATTTGTTGCCTTTTGTTTCCAAGGATTATGTCGGTGAGAAGCTGTACAATCATCTTCGCAGCAGATTGGGCAGGTATAATGAGAGACTGAGAGAAATAGGAGAAGAATTGTGTTTTCAAGAGAAATTAACAAGTTACGTCAGCAGGCACTCTATGGCAATGACTTTACAGAGCAGTGGCGTTCCCCGTGAAATGATTGGTCAGGTGATGGGTCATAAGGACTTGAGCACGACAAACACTTATTTGGATAGTTTTGGAGATGCTGAAATAGAGAAAGTTACATTGAAATCATTATATAATAATAAAGAATTAAAATTATGAGAAAGAAAAAATATGAAAATTTTATCGCGAAATTGATGATGACTAAAGATATTATTGATGCTGCCGAATTGGAGAAACACATCCGTAATGTTGTCGGCTATGATAAGTCTTCGCTTGAAAAAGAATATTTTCGGATAAATGAACTTATTGAAAATCAATATGAAAAATACGGCATAATAAATGAGGGTGATAATATAGAGGCTTTTAGAAGAGGTTATTATGCCTTGAACAAGTTGTCTGTCACTTTAGACGATATCCGTAATAAGATAAATTCGCTGGGATATGAAAAGGAGAGTGGAATTGGAATACGTATTCAGCAGGATTGGAATTATGCCGCGCATCTATTGATTGATTTGTTATATTTGGAAAATATAAATCTTCATAATTACTCATGTTTATTAAAGGATTGTCTTAAACGAACCGGCAATTCTCCCATGTATTCCTGTTATTCGGAGGAGCAATTGAAACTTGTTTATGAATATCTTTGTTCTAAATCTCTGTTTTGTAACAAAGATGAATTCAGTAATTTTTTTAAGATATTTAAATCTGAAGCTTCTGATGTAACGCATAAAATAAAAGTGAATACCTCTAGAACAGGTGCAAAGGCTCTATTGAGAGTTGCTGTCGAAGAGTTGACTAAACAATTTTCTGCTTCATTGGTTAACTTGTTTTTTGCGGATAAAGATGGTGGTGATTTGAAAATAGCCAGCCATCATAGAGCCACGGCTTATGATGATTATCGGAGGGAAATAGCTCGTATACTGTCTTAAAATAACTTCCTTGAATTAAATGCGCTTTTTTAAATCGATATATATGTTTGATATTCAGATGTATATATCGATTTTGTTTTTGCTTTGTGTCGCAAAATGAATTTGAAAAATTAATTGTAGTGCCCTTTCTTTGCATCATAATTTTAAAAAAAAGATATGATAAAAAGAAAAAAAGCTGTTTCTACAGCAGAATCAAGTAAGGAAAAAGGCATGAGAATAAATTCAGGTGTTTCAGAAAGCATCATGATAGTGTCTGATATTATTGGTATAGACGAAGTCTGTAAAATAACAAGTCTTTCTCGCAGCACGATTTATAAAAAGACTTCTAATCACGAAATTCCTTTTTATAAATCCACTCTGAACAAAAGGTCCTTCCTGCGTTTTAGACGTTCTGAGATTCTAAATTGGATGTTGCGCCATCGTATAGGGACTATTGATGAGTTTTTGGAATCTCAGGATTGAGTTTATAATAATAAGTGAAATAATATTATTATATTAATAATAAAGGAAGAGGATACTTTTATGTATGATACAATAAAATTTGTAATAAAAGAAAGTGAATTGGATAATGCAATTTGCTTTTTAGAAGAGATTCCGTGTAGGATATCGATAAAGTCTACTTCTTCAAATAGAGTGGTAGGTTTTTTGAAGAATATGAAGATTGAAGTGCGAAATACTACTTTGATAGTGCAAGGTAGTTTGCTTAAATATTTCAAGGGTTATAATTATGCAGAGTGTTTGTCTGTATGGGATGTCAGAAAATCGATAAATAAATTGAGTAATGAGTTGAATGTTCCTATGCGACAGGCTGTAATCAATAGGATTGATATTGGTATCTGTTTTTCTATGGTTAATGTTCCTTGGGTATATTGGGATTGTCTGCTTCATAGCGATGGTTATTTTCGTTCTAATATAAAACAAGAAACTTTGTATTTTGACAAGTATGATTCGCAGCTTTGCTTTTATGATAAAAAGACGGAGATGAAAAAGAATAGGGAGGTTGAGAATTTAGAATGTTTAAAAAAAATAAACGTGCTGCGATATGAGTTTCGTTTCAAAAAAGTTACATCGATTTTTGGCGGTGTAGTAAGAGGGGCTGACTTGTATAGTCCTGTTTTCTATTTGCGAGTATTGCAAAAATGGTATGATGGCTACATGATTATACAGAAAGGATTTGTATCGGAAGTTGATTTACTCAGGTTTGGTGGCAAGAAAGAGTTTCAGCGTTCTTGTGTTGCTTTAGTAATGGGTCAATTTAATCTATATGAAGTTTTGGATAGGGAATTTGCACAAGGAAAAATCAATAGTAAAAATAAATA
Organism: Phocaeicola sp. GP0067; assembly: GCF_031119655.1. Classification (NCBI taxonomy): domain Bacteria; kingdom Pseudomonadati; phylum Bacteroidota; class Bacteroidia; order Bacteroidales; family Bacteroidaceae; genus Phocaeicola; species Phocaeicola sp. GP0067. Next base: position 125,514 of record NZ_JAVHZY010000004.1, on the reverse strand, counting down.
TGATATAAAGGAGGTTATGAAAGAAGCAGAGAAATTACTACTGGATAAGGAAAACTTTATTTCTATTATAGATGAATTGACTAATAAGGTGAGTGTTTTTTATGAGGAAATGAAAAAGTCTGTGGAAAACGTTTCTCCATATCGTTGGGAGTTATTGAATAGAATGGCTGATCGTTCTTTAAGGGTTTAAAATGTAGTTTTAACAAAGAAACAGACGCAAGATAGGTAAATAATCACTTTTTTGTAGGAAATGGAATAAAACGTAATTAAACAGGCTTTTCAGTAGTTTAATTTAATGCTTGTGAGATTTTCTATCAATGTTCATTAGAAAAAAACTTGGTGTTTCCTTTTCCTATTTCTTTTACTTAGAAAAAATTATGTAATAAATGTTTTGATAGGAATAATTTATTAAATATATTTGTATATTAATGGAATGAATCAGCGATAAACAGCGTGTTTAATACTGGTTTTAGTAAATAATAGTATACAAATATATTGATTATGGAAAAGAAGAGTAGTGGTTATCAGACTGGAATTGCGAGTGAGCATTTGGTTTTGTCTATGTTGTATCGTTTGGGTGCAAAAGCATATTTGACTTTGGGTAATGAAAAGAGTATTGACATAAGGATTACTAAGGATGACGGAAGTTGGATTTCTGTTGATGTGAAGTCTGTACGTAAGGGGAATGCTATTCCTGTAGGGAATGCAGTGGATAAGGATAATCATTATTATGTTTTTGTAATTTATAATAATAAGTTTAGTGATTTATCTGTTCATCCTGATTTTTATATTGTTCCTAGCCATATTGTTGTTGAGAGAAGAAAGGAATTTAATGGTGGTCCTATTGATATATTCAAGAAAGATATTATAGAATATCAGAATAAGTGGGAAATTTTGGGTACATTTGTAGAAAATGGTGAACTTTCTACAGAAAAAAAATGATGAGGGATAATTTTAAATGTAGAATTTATGGAGATCTTGAGTTTATTAGGAACACTTTATAGTATAGCTATATTTGTGGTATATATTGTTTTAATAGGATGTGCTTCTAAGTTGGCTGTACGGCTTGGTAGAGAGAATGGGGCTTGGGTTTTTTTTAGTATTCTGTTCACTCCTGTTTTGGGTATAATTTTGTTACATTGCTTAGGAAAAACGGATGAACAAGAGAAGAATGATTTTTTGGAAAGAAAAATGTGGGAAAACAATGTTTGACAGTTTTATATAAAAATCTATCATATTTGTATTGTAGAATATTATGTTTTTTGAGTAAAAATGTTTATGAATTGATTTTTTATTAATATGATAGGCTCACTTGCAGGTGATATTATAGGCTCTGTATATGAGTTTAATAATATAAAGACGAAAGATTTTCCTTTGTTCAGTAAAGAATCTTTCTATACTGATGATTCGATTATGACGATAGCTGTGGCTGATTGGTTGCTTCATGGAGGTGATTTGGTGAGAGTGATGCAGTATTATGGTTCTAAATATCCTTTTCCTATGGGTGGATATGGTGCTCGTTTCGACAAATGGCTGCATGAAAAGAATCCTAAGCCTTATAATAGTTGGGGAAATGGTTCGGCAATGCGTGTTAGTCCTGTGGGATGGTATTTTGATTCTTTGGAAGAAACAATAAACGTGGCGGAAGAGACAGCTGTGGTTACCCATAATCACCCTGAAGGAATCAAAGGAGCTCAGGCTACGGCATCGGCTATTTATTTGGCAAGAAAAGGTAAATCAAAAGAATATATCCGCAGTTTTATCACAGATAATTTTGGCTATGATTTGAATCGCTGTTGCGATGATATTCGTTGTGATTATAAATTTGATGAAAGCTGTCAAGGTACAGTTCCCGAAGCTCTTATTGCTTTTTTAGAGAGTCGGAGTTTTGAGGATGCTATAAGGTTGGCTGTTTCATTGGGTGGTGACAGTGATACACTGGCTTGTATAACAGGAGGGATTGCAGAAGCTTTTTATAGATATAGAATTCCCTATGGAATACGCAGCAAGGTTCTTTCTTTATTGGATGATGATTTGCGAAGAATTGTTAAGGAATTTATAGATGCTAGGCGCGAATGGTTTATACATCCGAGATGGAGGGATGCCAGTACGGTACGTATAATTAGTCAGCCCTCTAAAGACGAAGTAGAGAAGTTAAAAACAGAGTCTGTAAGACTAATTTTAAACAGCTTAAATTCGGAAACGGATGAAAAAAAGGAATGAATTTGATATATTGTGAAAAGTATAAATGCTATTTTGATGTATTATCAAGTAGCATTTTTTTATTATATAGGAATTTCTATTTTGTTAAAGATGATATGGTGTTTAAGGGATAAATGGGAAATGTTTATGGAAAAATGATACTGATGTTGGGGTGGTCTGGGCTTGTTTTTTATGATGAAGATGATAATTTTAGGGATAAAGATTGGATTCTGACTTCTTATGATAATTCTAGAAAAGAAGATAAAATAAGAAAGAGCTCGACTATACTTAATAGACCTGATAGTTCTAATGATACGGACTCAGCGAGACGCAATTCCTTAATAAGCTCTGGCGCTCTTTCATTACCTAAAGATATATCTTATTTATTAAATGAACAACAACTTATGGACGAAATTATAGAAAAAGCAAAGCAGGGTTCACCTGTTGGAAGAGAAAAGATGTTGGAAAGCTAAGTTTATAGATTAAGTTGTTTAAAAAAATAGTGAATGAATAATGAAAGAGGTGACATTACTGATACATTGAATAAATGTTGTCGAAATTTGTTGTCTAAAATAGGACTATGGTCTATCTTTAGGCAATAACAATAAGTCTTTAAAAAATGAATATATTGATGGTTGATTTGCATCTATTTGCATTTAATTGTAATGAAAGTTTTAGGATAGTTGTAGATAAAAAAGAAAAAAGAGCTAAACTTTTTTGTTTAACTCTTTCTATATCATTGTTTTACCTTGAATGCTTTAGAATAAATCTTTTGAGCCCCCCAGACGCGTACTCTAACCGGGCTGAGCTACACCCCGAATTGCGGATGCAAAGGTACGGCTTTTTTTGGTATTTGCAAATATTCTCTGTACTTTTTTACATTAAAAGTGCATCTTTTTATGCAAGGTATTGATGAAACTAATAAGTCGATTCCCTATATTCAGAGGGAGACATATTGGTGTGTCTTTTAAAAAAACGACCTAAAGCAGACTGGTTCAGGAACTTAGTTCTGATTGTTATTTCCTGAATATTAAGAGAACTGTTTTTCAATAATTCTTTTATCTCCAGTAATGAATAATCTATAATCCAGTCCTTAGGAGATTTTCCACTGGTTTCTTTAACTACTTCAGACAGATATTTGGAAGAAACATGAAGTTTGTCGGCATAAAAGATAACCTCTTTATGCTCTCTGTAGTTGTCCATCATTAGCGTATAGAATCTATGCGTTAAATCTTCTTTACGTGTTGTACTTGTATTATTTCTATGATTGATATAATTTTCAAAATCGTTATATAAATCTAGGAATATAATTCTTAGCAGAGCTATAATTGCTTCTCTGGAAAAACTTTTGGGAAGTTTGATCCGACTCTTCAGTAACGTATAATAATTCATGAAATACTGCATCTCTTGTTCCGGCAAGGGATAAAGGAAACGAGATTTCATGTAAGAGAAAAATTGAGGAGAAAAACTCCTGATAGTTTTTATTACATCATAGAAAAATGTGTTTGAAAGTGTAAAATAGTTTGTTGTGAAATGAGGACTTGTCTCTATGACTGAGACTAGCAGTCCCGGCATAAAGACAAAAACATCATGTGGGTGTATAGTATATTCTTGAGAATCCATTCTTATTTTAGCATTTCCTTGTATACAGATTCCAATAGTACATATAGGGGTATAAGAAGGGCAATCTGTAATGGGCAATGTTGATGCATTAGATTGCATGCAAAATTCATTCTCTAATATATCTTCTCTATTCTTTTCAAATTCCTTATATAACATTTATACCAACCAATTATATAATGCAAAAATAGGGTTTCTGAAGCATTGAAAAGTTGATCAATGGTATTTAGGAACAATTTTACGGAAAAAAGGTGCTTTATATTTGTCTTTTTTAAATGATTGGTCTGTTTTTTAACTAATGTATTATAAATACTCTAATTGCTTGATTGTTAAAAGTTTGATCGATTATAATTGGGAATAAATAAAAGATGTTTTTATTGTATCGGACAGATGGAAAGTTTGTACAATCCTTTCCATCTGTTTGAAGGGAGATCAGCAACCCATGGATTCATGATAAAAATCCAGCATTTCAAAAATTTCGTCTTTACTTGCCGATTGATTAATCTGTATATTTCCTATTTCAGTTAATAGGGTGAAATTGATAATGCCTGCTGAGTTTTTCTTATCATGTTTCATGAATTCATAGAGGCGTTCATATTGTTTGCAATTAAAAGGCATAACTCCATAATGTTCTTTGACGAACAGGATGGTCTGACGTAGCTTGTCTTTAGGAAAACCAGTTTTGATATGGGAGAAATAAAGTTCACAAACTATTCCCCATGCCACAGCGTAACCATGTAATATCGGATGCTGTGTTTCTAATGCCAGACTTTCAAAAGCATGCCCTACGGTGTGTCCCAGATTTAAAGCTTTGCGGATTCCTCTTTCAAAAGGATCCTGTTCCACTATATCTTCTTTAATCTGTACAGATTTTCCGACTAAAGTCTGTAAGACCTTGTAATCTATATTGTTGAAGTCAAATTTCAACAATTCTATCCAATGATCATGGGTGCTGATAAGACCATGTTTCAACATTTCAGCGTATCCGGACAATAGATTGCGAATATCCAGTGATTTTAGAAAATTAGCGTCAATCAATACACTTTCGGCAGGAGAGAAGACTCCGATCTCATTCTTTAATCCGTTGAAATTGATTCCGGTCTTGCCTCCTACAGATGCATCAACCATAGCCAGCAGTGTGGTAGGAATATTAATATATTTGATCCCTCGTTTGAAAGTTGATGCGGCGAATCCTCCTAAATCTGTAACCATCCCTCCACCTAAATTGATAAGTAGCGAATGACGGCTTGCACCTTTATCTCCCAACTCTTTCCATACATATGCCAGTGTTTCCAAGTTTTTGTGCACATCTTCAGCCCCTATATAAATAAAATGGGCATTTTTAATACAATCAAATTCTGATAAAACAGGAATGCAAAGTTCACGTGTATGTTCGTCAGCCAAGACAAATAATTTGTCATGTGGGCATTGGTTTATTGCCTTATTGAGATTTTCTTCTAAGTTATGGCAGATAATAACTTCTTGTTTACTCATATTTTCTATTATTTGCCTGCAAATTTAGGTAAAAAAGCAAAAAGATGACCGTTCTTTGCTTACAAATAATTACTTTTGTACGTTAAAATATAAAATAATGAAAGGAATTTTACCGGTTTATTGTAGGACGATGGGATATGTTGTTCTGTTGTTGTCTGTTTTCGTACCGTTGTTCATGTTTATGTTTGGCATGATAAACGATAGTAACCTGTTGTTTACAAAGGCTTCTATCAAGTTACTTATCTGGTTTTCTTTGTTTATGATCTTCTTGGCAAAAGTGAAGGATGAGAATGAGAAGATTTCCCGAATACGTATCAAGGCTATTTGTTATGCTATTTATTTGTTGGGCATTTATTATATTGTAATGTTGGTCAGAGGAGTATATAATGGAAATCTGGAAGAAGCGGATAATTCCATTGCTATAGTTTATATGGTTTTTAATGTTATTTGTCTGGAATTTGGTGTACAAAAAAGCCGGGTTGACCGATTGTTTAAGAAATAAATACACTTTTCCGTTAAACCTTTTGTCGACAAGAGTGTCCAAAGGACATTAGGCATTAAAATTTCAAGGAAAAAGAAAAAATGAAGAAGTTAGTATTATTGTTGTTACTGGTATGTACCTGTGCAACTCTCTCTTGGGCGCAAAGTGGCAAGCGCATAACCGTGACGGGATCTGTGATTGATGGTGATGATAAAAGCCCGGTTGGACAAGCTACCGTACAGTTACTTTCTCTACCCGATAGTACAATGGTGGTAGGAAATGTTACCAATAACAACGGAGTATTCTCTATTGCTGCCCGTCCGGGGAAATATGTACTTAAAATTTCATTTGTAGGTTACCTTACTCAGGAAAAATCTTTGCAGCTGACAGCTGGTAAACCGAGTGTTAATATTGGAACAGTCACTTTACCCACCGATGCTATCATGTTGGGTGAGGCGGTTATTGTAGCCGAGGCTCCGCAGGTAACCATTTCAGAAGATACTATTGGCTATAACGCTTCTGCTTATCGTACTCCTGAGGGGGCGATGTTGGAAGAATTGGTGAAAAAACTTCCGGGAGCAGAAATAGATGACGATGGTAATATCAAAATCAATGGTAAGGAAGTAAAAAAGATTATGGTAGATGGCAAAGAGTTTTTTGGCGGTGATGTGAAGACCGGTTTGAAGAACTTGCCAGTCGATATGGTGGAAAAACTGAAAACCTATGATAAGAAATCCGATTTGGCACGCATTACGGGTATTGATGATGGTGAGGAGGAAACAGTGCTCGATTTGACGGTGAAGAAGGGGATGAATCAAGGCTGGTTTGGAAACGTGGATGTAGGCGCCGGAACGGAAGACCGTTATACAGGAAGAGCTATGATTAACCGTTTTTATGATAAAACTCAGGTTTCTATTATTGGTTCCGCCAATAATGTGAATGATCAGGGATTTTCGGGGGGAGGACCTCGTTGGAGGCGTAACAATGGATTGAACGCGACTAAAATGCTAGGAGCGAATTTTGCTACAGAAACAGAAAAACTGGAATTGGGAGGTAGTATGCGTTACAACTATCGTGATGCAGATGTAGTAACAGTCGGATCTTCACAGCGTTTTTTGCAGTCGGGGGATTCTTATTCCAATTCAAACAAAGCCAATAGTAATAAGGAAACAGGTTTCAAGGCAGATTTCCGTATGGAATGGCGTCCCGATTCAATGACCAATATTATTTTCCGGCCGAATGTTTCTTATGATAAGACAAGGGGAGCTTCAGTTGCAGAGTCAGGTACTTTTAATGAGGATCCTTATCAGTATGTGGTAAATCCCAATGATTATTTGAACTTTGACAATATAGGGTCTGATGATCCGTTAAGGGATACTCGTATTAATGCTACCAATGAACATAATCTGTCCAAATCAAATAGTTTGTCGGCTAATGCAACATTGCAGCTGAACCGGAAACTGAATAATGAGGGACGTAACATTACATTCCGTGGTTCATTTGGATATGGAGATGATGACAGCGATCAGTATGCTCAATCGGAAACCCGTTATTATCAGATAAAGAACTATTTAGGAGGGGATTCTATAGAACATCGTAATCAATACATTACGATGCCTACTAAAAATTATAATTATACAGCACAGTTTACTTATAGCGAACCTATAGCACGGGCTACTTTCCTGCAATTTAGTTATAGATTCCAATATAAGAATAGCAAGAGTGATAAATCGACATACGATTTGGGGTATCCTTGGGATATAAATGACGGATTACCCGAAAACTATGAAACTGCTTATGTGGATAGCTTGAGTAAGGATGCTGAATATAAATACTTTAATCATGATATTTCTTTGGGACTACGATTTATCCGGGAGAAATATCAGTTGAGTGCCGGCATGTCCTTACAGCCTCAAAATACGAAATTGTCCTATAAGAAGGGAGATTACATGACTGATACCACAAGAACGGTATTCAATTTTGCTCCGAATCTGGATTTTCGTTATCGCTTCTCCAAAGTAAGTCAGTTGCGTATCACTTATCGTGGGCGTAGTAGCCAGCCTAGTATGGAAAACCTGTTGCCGATTGTCGATAATTCCAATCCGTTGAATATCCGTGTGGGTAATCCAGGTTTGAAGCCTTCGTTTGCCCATACCATGCGTTTGTTTTATAACACTTATAATGCCGAGAAGCAGCGTGGCATAATGACTCATGTAAATTTCACTGCTACTCAGAATAGTATCAGTAATAGTACGGTATATGATGAGAATACGGGTGGTACTACTTCAACTCCTCAGAATATCAATGGAAACTGGAATGCGTTTGGATTGTTCGGTTTTAATTCGGCTTTGAAGAATAAAAAGTTTACTATAAATTCTTTTTCTCGTGTGGACTACCGGAATCAGGTAGCATTCTTATACAATAAGGAAACATTGCATGATGATAAGAATACGACTACCGGTTTGACTTTGGCGGAGAATCTGAATGGGTCCTATCGGAATGACTGGTTTGAATTTTCATTGAATGGTTCTATTGAGTATACAGCGGAACGTAGCAAGCTGCGTCCTGAAAAGAACCAGAATCCTTATACATTCTCATATGGAGCGAGTACCAATGTCACTTTACCATGGCAGATGACATTGTCTACTAATATCACCAACCAGTCCCGTAGAGGATATGATGATGCCAGTTTGAACAATAATGAACTGATTTGGAATGCCCAAATAGCACAAAGTCTATTGAAAGGAGCTGCAACTGTTAGTTTTGAAATGTACGACATCTTAAAACAACAGAGCAATATCAGCCGTTCTTTGACTGCGGATGTACGTTCGGTTACCGAATACAACAGTATCAACAGTTATTGTATGGTACATTTTATCTATCGTCTGAATATTTTTGGAAGTAAAGCCGCCCGTGACAAGATGATGAATAGCCATAGGGGATTCGGTGGGCCCGGTTTTGGTCCCGGTCCGGGAAGACATGGCCGGCGTCCTTTTTAAATGAAACTATATCTTAATCTTTTCCCAATCTATATTGTTATAGGTTGGGATTTTTTTTATAAGTTTGCTTATAAGTAAATTACTGGAATTATATGGTAGAGTGGAGTATCTTTAATGAAATCTTTGCTGTTGCTTTTAACGTGCTTTATTTTGTGATTATCATCGGAACTATCTTTATAGTGATACTTGATAATCGTAATCCTGTTAAAACAATGGCATGGGTACTTGTGCTCTTTTTCCTGCCCATTGTGGGGCTTGTGTTCTATTTCTTTTTCGGCAGAAGCACACGTAAGGAGAAATTGATCAGCAAGAAAGGGTTCACCCGTCTCATAAAACGTCCCATGGCAGAATATCAGGCGCAAAAGGCGTTTAAGTGTCCTGATGAACAGCACCAGTTGATGCGTTTTTTCCGGAAAGTGAATAATGCTTTGCCCTTTGAAGGAAATGCGACGGAAGTTTTTACGGATGGTTATTCCATGCTGTATTCATTGATGAAAGAAATCAGTAAGGCAAAGCATCACATCCATTTGCAGTTTTATATTTTTGAGGATGATCCGGCAGGCAGGTTGCTGCGCGATTTGTTGATAGATAAAGCGCGGCAGGGAGTAGAAGTGCGTTTACTATATGACGATGTGGGCTGCTGGAAAGTGCCCCATGCTTTTTTTGATGAAATGCGGGGAGCAGGTATTGAGGCACGCAGTTTTTTGAAAGTCCGTTTTCCTTTATTTACCAGTAAGGTAAATTATCGTAATCACCGTAAAATAGTAGTAATCGACGGTCGTGTGGCTTATACGGGAGGGATGAACATTGCTTTGCGCTATATGAAAGGCTTTCCATGGGGGATATGGCGGGATACTCACATTAAAATAGAAGGAAAAGCGGTATATGGGTTACAGACTGCTTTTTTGACCGATTGGTATGTGGTAGACCGTACTCTTATCACTTCCTCCCGTTATTTCCCCGAAGTCGGAATCTTTGGAAAGGCTCTGATACAGATTGTCACTTCCGATCCTGTAGGCGAATGGCGGGATATTATGCAAGGGCTACTGATAGCTATCAGCAGCTCCCGAAAGTATTTTTATATACAAACACCTTACCTGTTGCCTACCGAACCTATTCTGATGGCATTGAAAACGGCAGCTTTGGCAGGCGTGGATGTTCGCATTATGATACCGGCACGTGCCGATACATGGATAACACATTTAGGTTCGTTATCTTATTTGGATGATATCATGCGTGCGGGTGTCAGGATTTACCTTTATCAGAAAGGTTTTTTGCATTCCAAGCTGATGGTCAGTGATGATACTCTTTCTACGGTAGGTTCTACAAATATGGACTTCCGTAGCTTTGAGCATAATTTTGAGGTGAATGCCTTTATGTATGATCCGTCCTCAGCATTGCTGTTGAAAGGTATTTTCCTGCAAGACCAGAAGGACGCCATCCTGTTGCAGAGAAAAACATGGATAAAGCGTCCTTGGTATCAAAAAGCACAAGAATCTATTGTCCGGTTGCTGGCACCGTTGCTTTGAAGAAAGAGAAGTTCACACTGCCATATGCACGGCGCTCAATAAAATGGGGGTCATCCTCAAAATGATTCTCTTTGCCATGTTCCAGTACCAGTAATCCGTCTTCCTTTAAAATCCCGCTTTCGAAAATACGGGTGGGGATGCTTTCCAACTCTTTCAAGGCGTATGGAGGGTCGGCGAAGATGAAATCAAATTGCTCGCTGCATTTGTCTATAAATCTAAAGACATCAGCACGGATAGGAAAACATTTGTCAGTCTTCACTTCACGCATCACCTGTGAGATGAAAGAAAGGTGCTGGGGATCTTTTTCTACTGAAATAACCCGGTCACAACCGCGTGAAACCAGTTCTATACTGATGCTGCCCGTACCGGCGAAAAGGTCCAAGGCTGTAACTCCGTCCTCGAAGTCAAAATAATTGTTACTTAATACATTGAAAAGGTTCTCTTTGGCGAAATCCGTTGTCGGACGTGCCTTGAATGTATGAGGCACATCGAAACGGCGCCGTTTGTATATACCGCTGATTACTCGCATAATAATAAGGTTTGCATGTCAAAAGGTATCTCTTCTATTTTACTTATCTCGGAGCGGTTGAATTCCGCTTTGGGGCTGATGACGAATACCTGGCGCAGATAATTGCGCAACTCTTTCAGTAATTCTTCTTTGTCCTTTAATATTCCTGTCAAGTGCAGCTCGTCTCTTTCCTGATTATAATTTAATTGTTGCCATACATATAATAGGTAATACACACGGTCTGTGGTTTGTTTGCATGGAAATGAGTTGATCAGTAATAAGTTGCCCTTATCAAAACAAAAAACTTCCATTTGTTGCTCGCGTATGTATGTATATAGTTTCCGGCTGTTACCCAACCGGCTTTTCCGGGCGAAATATTCAGTCAGCGGGCTGGCGGTGGAGAAGAAACGAGCTGTAGGAAAATGTTCAGTCAGTAACAAATGGGTATGTTTGTCCATAGCAAAAAGTATTACCACATTGCTTCTTCCCAGGACATTGCAAAGTACAATCTCGTTATTTCCTTTAGCTTTAGGAAAATTATGATAGAAAATTGTATCCATCTGTTCGTCTTCGAATAATTCCAAAGGAACAGGGGTGAAACGGGGGGAGTCATACAAGATGTTAACCCGTTTATACGGATACTTCAGCGCTTCTGTTTTAGTCAGCATATCTTTCAGATTGGCCGTCATGGAATATCCGGTGTTGACCGGATGCGGAACAAAGCAGAAATCATTATCTGTCAGTGGGTTATAGATAGAAAAAGAAAATCCATCCGCACTGAGGCGGATGGATAATGTATATTGTTCCGATTTTGTAAAATCGATACGTTCAGTCATTCTTATTCCCAGTTACCTGCGTTATTGTTAGGCTGTTCGATATCACCCACTCTTAAACCGCAATATTTACCCAATTTGGTCTGAAGGTCTTTAAGGTTAGCCAATTCTTGAGTATTCAAGCCGCCCAAATATGTTTCATACGGAGTTTGAGCTTGGAACAAGTTCAAAGGAGCACCCGATTTGGTAGTATCGCTGCGGGTAACCATCTCAAATTGTACGCCGTTTCCGAAGGGAACATATCTCAAAGAGTCTGCATTGAAGCCCGGAGCATAGATTGTATCTGTTACGGCAACCCATAAAGTATCACGTTTGAAGTTCATCAAACCTTCTTTTTCAACTTCTTTCCAGTTACCGGTCTTTTTGGCTTTGTTGATGATTGCCATCGCTTTCTTTTCAGTCATACCGGCTTCCAGTTGTGTATCAGACAAAACTCCTTCTTTCTTTACAAACGGAAGTTTTGCAGTTTTGACGAAATCAATCAAGGTGTCGAAGCTTGCAGTATATCGTCCATTGTGCAGGTTACGGTATTCCAACTGTGCCTTACGGATGTCAATTAAGCGTGCAATAACTTGTTTCTCTCTAGTCTTTTTAGCGTCATCGAAGTTGATCGGTCCCATGATACTGCCGTAGCAAACGTATATCAAACCGATAACGCAAGCAGCCAATACAATATTAATAACTGTTTTCATGATAAATATGTGTTTTTTTTAGTTTATATTCGCATCGCAAAAATAAAACAAATAAATCTAATAACGCACAGTTCAAGGAACTTTTTATTACGCAATTATGATTAATAGTTATTTAGTGCAGCAAATTAAGGGAAATTTTCTATATAAACCAACTTTAGAACAAGAAAAAGCTGTTAAATTTTTAGCAGATTTTCTCTTTTCCCGCCAATCGGACTCGGTTTTTCTCTTAAAGGGATATGCCGGTACGGGTAAAACATCCCTTATCGGAGCATTGGTGAAGACCTTGGACCAGTTACAGCAAAAGTGTGTTCTGCTTGCTCCGACGGGAAGGGCGGCTAAAGTCTTTTCACATTATGCACAGCATCCGGCTTATACTATCCATAAGAAGATTTACCGCCAGCGCAACTTTTCAAATGACCTGGACAACTTTTCTTTGGATGATAACCTGCATCAGCATACTTTGTTTATTGTGGATGAGGCGTCGATGATCGCTAATGACGGATTGGCGGGGGCGGTCTTTGGTACAGGGCGTTTGCTGGACGACTTGATTCAATATGTATATGCCGGAACAGGTTGCCGTCTGATGCTGATAGGAGATACGGCGCAGCTTCCTCCGGTGGGAGAGGAGGAGAGTCCGGCTCTTTCGGCCGATAAGTTACGCGGGTATGGCATGGAAGTATATGAGGCGCAGCTCACTGAGGTGGTCCGTCAGATGCATGATTCGGGGATTCTTTGGAATGCGACAGAATTGCGCCGCTACATATCCGAGGAAAATTTTCTCACTTTGCCTTCTGTCCGTGTGGAAGGGTTTCCGGATATCCGGATGGTTTCTGGTAGTGAGCTGATTGAGGTAATCAATGATTGTTACGGTCAGGCAGGTATGGACGAAACGATTGTGGTCTGCCGTTCCAATAAACGGGCGAATATTTATAATAAGGGAATCAGGAATACGATTCTGTTTCGGGAGGATGAGCTGAACAGCGGTGACCTGCTGATGGTGGCGAAGAATAACTATTTTTGGACGGAGGGTTGTAAGGAGATTGATTTTATAGCCAATGGAGATATAGCTGTGGTTCGCCGTGTCCGTCGGGTGCGTGAGGCATACGGCTTTCGTTTTGCCGATGTGGTGCTGGCGTTCCCCGACTATGATGGTATGGAACTGGAGGTGAAACTTTTGTTGGATACCTTGCATACTGAAACACCCGCACTGCCTAAAGAATTGAATGACAAGTTGTTTTATTCGGTATTGGAGGATTATGCTGATATAACAGTGAAACGTGAGCGGATGAAGAAAATGAAAGCCGATCCTCATTACAATGCCTTGCAGGTGAAATATGCGTATGCCGTTACTTGTCACAAAGCGCAGGGTGGCCAGTGGAAACGGGTCTTTTTGGATCAGGGTTATATGACGGAGGATATGTTGACTCCGGATTATTTCCGTTGGCTGTATACGGCTTTCACCCGTGCTACGGAAATTCTGTATCTAGTGAACTGGCCGAAGGAGCAGACGGAATGAGCGGGCAGTCAGTGAGGTGTTAATGACTGATGATATGTTTTCAACCGTTTGGTTAATGTTTTTTTCTTTATGGCTAAGCCTTTTTGAACGTTTGTATTCTATCTCCATAACCTTTGGAGTTAACTCCCAAGCTTATGGAGTTAACTCCAAAGGTTATGGAGATAACTCCAAAGGCTTGGGAGATAGAAATCTTCCTTTTTATTTCCCTTATCCATAAAGAAGAAAAGGCTTAGTAAACCAGATAAAAAAACTCCGCCATCGGCTTTCAGACCAGATGGCGGAGTTTTGATATATACGAAATATGGACGAAATTCGAATAGATTACAATGCAGCCAGCTCTATCACTTTATCAACAGCCGCATTCAGACCGTCGGGATTCTTACCGCCTGCCGTTGCGAAGTGGGGCTGACCACCGCCGCCGCCTTGAATCAGTTTGGCTGCTTCACGGACCAGTTTACCTGCATTCTGTCCGGCTTTTACCAGGTCTTCGCTAATCATGACAGTCAGCATCGGTTTGTTGTTGTCCACACTACCTATTACAACGAACAGATTGGCAGGAATCTCACCTTTCAGCTGGAAGGCAATATCTTTCACTACGTCGGCAGACATCGGAATGATGGCTTTCACCACTTTCACACCATTTATTTCTTTGGCATTCTCTACCAGTCTGGCTTTCAGTGCGGCGCCCTTTTCTTTCATGAACTCTTCCACCTGCTTCTTCAATCCTGCATTTTCGTCAATATACTTGCGGATGGCGACTTTCAGATCGGGAGCATTGTTGAACAATGCCTTCAAGTCATTCAGCGTATCTTGGACTGTATCCATCAATTCCTCTACTTTGGCACCCGTGATAGCTTCGATACGGCGCACACCGGCAGCAACAGAGCTTTCGCTGATAATACGGACCATACCGATCTTGCCTGTAGCCGGAACGTGGGTACCTCCACAGAATTCAATAGAGTTTCCGAATTGGACAACACGTACCTCATCACCGTATTTTTCACCGAACAAAGCAATAGCACCCAGTTCTTTTGCCTTTTCGATAGGAAGATTGCGGTATTCCGTCAAAGGGATGTTCTCGCGGATTTTGGCATTTACCAAATGTTCCACTTCACGAAGTTGCTTGTCAGTCACTTTCTGGAAGTGAGAGAAGTCGAAACGTAATGACTCAGGGGTTACCAAAGAACCTTTTTGTTCTACGTGAGTTCCTAATACCTGGCGCAACGCTTCGTCCAGCAAGTGAGTACAAGAGTGGTTGGCGGCACAGGCGGCACGTTTTTCTGTATCTACACAAGCCATCATCGGAACGTCAAGGTGTTCGGGCAGTTTTTTGGTGATATGGATAGGAAGGTTGTTTTCCTTCTTGGTGTCAATGATTTCAATGGTTTCGAATTCGCTTACGATCACCCCTGTATCACCTACCTGACCACCACTTTCGGCATAGAAAGGAGTATCGCTCAGTACAATTTGATACAGTGTCTGGTTTTTCTGCTTGATCTGGCGATAGCGCAGGATGCTGGTTTCATATTCGGTAAAGTCATAACCTACAAAGTGGGTGTCACCTTCCTTTATGGTGATCCAGTCGCCGGTTTCAACGGCTGCCGCGTTACGGGCGCGTTCTTTTTGTTTCTGCATTTCGGCGTTGAACTCTTCTTCGTTTACAGTCATGCCGTTTTCGCGGAGAATCAGTTCTGTCAGGTCGAGGGGGAAACCGAAAGTGTCATATAATGTAAAGGCATCCACACCGCTGATCTCTTTTTTCCCGGCAGCTTTGGCATCGTTCATAGTCTTGTCCAACAGACGGATACCTGTTTCCAGTGTGCGCAGGAAAGATTCTTCTTCTTCTTTGATCACTTTCTCGATCAGTGTTTTCTGTGCGTTCAACTCCGGATAGGCCTCGCCCATATTCTCAATCAATACAGGCAGCAGCTTGTACATGAATGCTTGTTTCTGTCCCAGGAAAGTATATCCGTAACGGACGGCACGGCGGAGGATACGGCGGATTACATAGCCGGCTTTTGCGTTGCTGGGCAACTGGCCGTCGGTGATTGAGAATGCGATGGTACGGATATGGTCGGCTATAACGCGCATGGCGATATCTTTCTGGTTGTCTTGACCATAGGTGGTTCCTGCCATTTCGGCAATGGCTTTCAGTATCGGTTGGAACACATCAGTGTCATAGTTGGATGTCTTGCCTTGCAGTGTGCGCACCAAACGTTCGAATCCCATACCGGTATCGATCACTTTGGCGGGAAGACCTTCCAGTGAACCGTCTGCTTTGCGGTTGAACTGCATGAATACAAGATTCCAGATCTCGATTACTTGCGGATGATCCTTATTTACCAGTTGGTTGCCGGGGATTTGAGCTTTTTCTTCTTCCGAACGTGAGTCGATATGGATTTCGGAACACGGGCCGCAGGGACCTGTATCACCCATTTCCCAGAAGTTGTCATGTTTGTTGCCATTGAGGATATGGTCTTTCGGCAGGAACTGTTCCCAGTAAGAGGCGGCTTCGTTGTCCCGTTCCAGTCCTTCTTCGGGACTTCCTTCGAATACGGTGGCATACAGATCTTTCGGATCTATCTTCAGTACATCTACCAGATATTCCCATGCCCAGCCGATAGCTTCTTTCTTGAAGTAATCTCCGAAAGACCAGTTGCCCAGCATTTCGAACATAGTATGGTGGTAGGTATCATGTCCCACTTCTTCCAGGTCATTGTGCTTGCCGCTTACACGCAAACATTTTTGTGAGTCCGCGACTCTTTTGTATTTGGCCGGGTGGTTGCCCAGAATAATGTCTTTGAACTGGTTCATACCTGCATTGGTGAACATCAATGTGGGGTCATCTTTAATGACCATCGGAGCCGATGGGACAATCTGGTGTCCTTTCGACTCGAAAAAGCTTTTGAAAGAATCTCTAATTTCTTTAGCTGTCATCATGTCGCTTATAATATATTGTCTTCTAGTTAATATTCTCAAAAAGGATTTGCAAAGATAATTGGTTTTATTATTTTTGTCGTCAAGAATTGTGCAAAATATTGATGTGTTGTGCATTAAAAACTTCAAAAAGCAGAATTAGATGCGTAAAGTCTACTATATTTATAATCCTAAGACCCGAACTTATGACCGCATTTACCCTACAGTGAGGCAGCGTGCCTTAAGCATCTTGCGCCGTTTGTTTGTGGGAATGGGCTTGGGGGCAGGCAGTTTCATTATCTTATTATTGATCTTTGGTTCTCCGTCCGAGAAGGAGCTCCGTATAGAGAATACCCGTTTGCTGGCCCAGTATAATGTGTTGTCCCATCGTCTGGATGAGGCTATGGGGGTGATGCAGGATATCCAGCAGCGTGATGATAATTTGTATCGGGTGGTGTTGCAGGCCGATCCTGTATCGGATGCAGTCCGTAAGGCCGGTTATGGGGGGACAAACCGCTATGAACAGTTGCGGGATATGGCGAATGCCGATCTGGTTATCAATACCACTCAGAAGCTGGATATGTTGAACCGGCAGCTTTATATCCAGTCCAAGTCTTTTGACGAGGTGGTGGATTTGTGCAAGAATCATGACGAGATGCTGAAATGTATTCCGGCCATAATGCCGGTATCCAATAAGAATTTGAAGAAGACGGCTTCAGGTTACGGTGTACGTATAGATCCTATTTATAAAACAGCCAAGTTTCATGCGGGAATGGATTTCTCTGCCAATATAGGTACTCCTGTTTATGCTACGGGAGACGGAACGGTGGTAAAGGCGGGATGGGAAACCGGTTATGGAAATCTGATCCAGGTGGATCATGGTTTCGGGTATGTGACTTGGTATGCACATTTAAGCAAGTATAAGGTTCGCCCGGGGCAAAAGGTGGTACGTGGGGAAGTGATAGGGGAGGTAGGAAATACGGGCAAGAGTACCGGGCCGCACTTGCACTATGAAGTGCACGTGAAAGGAAAAGTGCAGAATCCTGTGAATTATTATTTCATGGATTTGAGTGCGGAAGATTATGACAAGATGATACAGATTGCAGCCAATCACGGTAAGGTATTTGACTAGCCGTGAATTTTTAATTCTTAATTTTAATTTACCATGGCCTATAATCCGAATAAAGAATTGAAACTTTACTATTCCATTGGGGAAGTGGCGAAGATGTTTGATGTAAATGAATCCTTGTTGCGTTATTGGGAAAAGGAATTTCCTATTATTTCGCCCAAGAAGGCGGGAGGGAATGTCCGTCAGTATCGTAAAGAGGATATTGAGAATATCCGGCTGGTCTATCATCTGGTGAAAGAGAAAGGGATGACTTTACAGGGGGCCAAGCAGAAACTGAAGATGAACAGGGAAACCACTATCCGTACTACGGAGATTTTGGACAGATTGAAACTGATACGTGAGGAATTGGTTAGTATGCGTAAAGAACTGGATTACCTGACTTAAGAATATTCACCACAGATTGCACGGATTAAAAACGAGTTGCAGATAATCGTTATGGACAAATCAGTGTAATCTGCGGTGAAACTGGTATTGGTTAATTCGGCTGGTCTTCGAACTTTTCGATACGGGTGACGGTTTTTATCTCATCTATTTTCCTTAGGTTGGTAGTGATGGATTTTACATCATCCACATCGTGCACAAATAGCTGTATTCTTCCTTCAAAGATACCATCGTTACTTTCAATATTCAACTTGTGGATATTTACATTCAATTGTTGTGAAATGATTTCTGTTACCTTGTTTAACAGACCGATGTGGTCAATACCTTTTATGTAGATATTTACAGGGAAGTACAAGGACTTTCCAGTCTCCCATTGGACAGCCAACAAGCGGTTGCCATAACTGCTTTTCAGTTTGGTAGCCAACGGACATTGGCGTTTGTGGATGATGATACGATTATTGTCGCCTATATATCCCAAAACGTCATCTCCCGGAATAGGCTTGCAGCATTCTGCTATCACATAGTTCTTTTGGATAGCTTCGGGAGTCAGTTTCAATATTTTCTTGCTATCTATCTTTGGTAGGGGAACCTTCTCTTCTGTCGGTTTCTCCTTGTTTGTCTTGCTGCCTCCGAAAGCGAAAGAGATATACTTTTTCCAGTTACTGGAAACCGGTTTGTCTTTCAGTTCGTTTTTATCGTTTTCTCCTAGAATGATTGTTTTGAATCCGATGGCTGCAAACAATTCTTCCTGTGTCTTGAGGGTATGCAGATTACAGATCTTTCGTATGTTTTCGGGAGTGTACTCTACTCCCTCCCTGGAGAAGAATTCCCGTAACATTTCCTCACCGGCCTGCTGCATACCTCGCTGTTCGCGTTTCAGTATGGCCTGTATCTTAGCCTTGGCTTTTGCAGTGGTGGCAAAGTTTATCCACGAAGGCTGTACATGTTGTGATTTGGAAGTAAGAATCTCCACCTGGTCGCCGCTTTGCAGTTTGTGGCTCAAGGGCACCAGCTTGTGGTTGACTTTAGCTCCGATGCAATGGCTGCCCAAGAATGTATGGATGGAGAATGCAAAATCCAGTGCCGTACAGTTTTGCGGCATCGTTTTGATTTCACCTTTCGGAGTGAAGACAAATATTTCAGAAGCGAACAGGTTCAGTTTGATGGTATCCAGAAAGTCCATGGCATCCGGTTGCGGATCATCCAGAATTTCCTTGATGGTACGCAGCCATTTTTCCAGTTCGCCCTCGTCTTCACTGCCTCCGCCTTCTTTATATTTCCAGTGTGCGGCAAAGCCTTGTTCGGCTACATCATTCATCCGCTCGCTGCGTATCTGCACTTCTATCCATTGGCCTTTGTTGCTCATCAGAGTTACGTGAAGTGCCTGATAGCCGTTGGCTTTAGGATGGCTTACCCAGTCGCGCAAGCGGTCTGGGTGCGGTTTATAAATCTTGGATATGGATACGTATATGTTAAAGCACTCGTTGAGTTCTTCTTCCGGATTTTTGGGACAGAAGATGATACGGACGGCCAGGATATCATATATTTCTTCAAATGTGATATGCTTGGTCTGCATCTTGTTCCAGATGGAATAAGGGGATTTGACTCGTGCTATCAATTGATAGCTGATACCCATTTTGTCCAGTTGTGCGCGGATAGGTGCTGTAAATTCACGGAATACTTCTTCGCGTTCCGCTTGTGTCTCTTGTAGCTTGGATTCTATCTGTGCATATTCTTCCGGATGCTCATATTTGAAACTGAGATCTTCCAGTTCTGTCTTTATTTTGTTTAACCCCAAGCGGTTAGCCAGTGGCGCATAGATGTATAAGGTTTCTCCGGCAATTTTGTATTGCTTGTTGGGAAGCATGGAGCCAAGTGTACGCATATTATGCAGACGGTCGGCTATTTTGATGAGGATAACCCGGATGTCATCACTCATGGTCAGTAGCAATTTCTTGAAATTCTCGGCTTGTGCGGAAGCCCGGTCTCCGAATATGCCGCCGGATATTTTAGTCAGGCCATCTACAATCTGTGCGATTTTAGGACCAAACAGATTTTCAATGTCTTCCACAGTGTAGTCTGTATCTTCAACCACATCATGCAGTAAAGCCGAACAAATGGAAGTTGATCCCAGTCCTATTTCGGTACATACAATTTTAGCAACGGCTATGGGATGCATGATGTATGGTTCACCCGAGCGTCGTTTTACTCCTTTATGTGCTTGTTTGGCAAAATTGAATGCCTTTGTGATGATTTCTACTTTTTTGCGGTGCTTGGTCGCTAGATAACTGTCCAAAAGTTCCTGAAACCCTTGGTTTATCATTTCCTCATCCGCCTGTTCCTGAGTCTGCTTTTCATCCGTCATATCTTTGCCTCCTATAATCTATACTGCAAAAATATACAAAAAACATATTCAAGCAAGTATTTTCAGAAAATGTATAGTGTTAAATCTGTATTTTTTATCAATCATCTGATCCGCAAACTTCTTCCGGCTCTGATATTATTGCCCTTTATACCGTTTAGATTACGTAATTGGCTGATGGATACGTGGTATTTGGCAGCAATTCCTCCCAATGTGTCTCCTTGTTTGATTTTATGATAAAGAGTTCCCTTGGATGAGCGGTTTCTGCTACTGGTTGTTTCCTTGATGGCTACCGTTTTTCTTTTGGTCAGATATTCATTGGGCTTATAAGCGAACACGCTGTCTTGGCGGTCAATGAAAGTACTGACAAAGTTATTGGGCAGACGAAGTGCGCACAACTCGCTGTTACCGGGAATAATGTCCTTTTTGTATTGGGGGTTCAGGCTGCGAAGCTGGTCTAGGTTGATGTTGCATACTTCTGCCACTTGTTGTAAGTGGAGGTCTTTGTTAATGTGAATGGTGTCTGTAGCGTTGGGAAGCTGTGTTTCCATGGGACAGATGCCATGTTCGCAATAATAGGTCATGATGTAGTTTGCCGCTATGAAAGCAGGAACGTACCCACGGGTTTCTTTGGGCAGATAGTTGTAGATTGTCCAATAATCCGTGGCTCCTCCGGCACGGCGTATGGCTTTGTTGATAGTGCCCGGCCCGCAGTTGTAAGCTGCCAATACCAGATTCCAGTCTTGATAGATGTCGTACAGGTCTTTCAGGTAACGTGCTGCCGCCCAAGTTGATTTGACCGGGTCCCGTCTTTCGTCTATCAGACTATTGTTCTTCAGCCCGTATATTTTTCCTGTACCCAGCATAAACTGCCACAAGCCGGTAGCTCCCTGGCGGGAAACAGCGACAGGATTTAAGGCGGACTCTATAATCGGCAGATATTTCAGTTCTTGAGGAAGGTCGTATAAATCAAGTGCTTCTTCAAAGATAGGCATATAAAA
Source organism: Phocaeicola sp. GP0067 (assembly GCF_031119655.1). Classification (NCBI taxonomy): domain Bacteria; kingdom Pseudomonadati; phylum Bacteroidota; class Bacteroidia; order Bacteroidales; family Bacteroidaceae; genus Phocaeicola; species Phocaeicola sp. GP0067. The sequence goes on along the minus strand of NZ_JAVHZY010000004.1, from coordinate 103,851 downwards.
ATTGGTTGCCGCAAGCATAAAGGATACTTTATTGCGCAGACGGACGGCATACATATCAATGAATTTGCGTACTGCCTCATTGTAAGGCATTTCTATGATAGAGGGAATACGTGACAGACGATCCATATAGATGGAATCACTTACAACAGGGTTGGTAGAGGCCATTGTGCAGTTCTCTCCCAATGTGATGTGATTCTTAGATTGCCAGTCCCAGTAAAGACTGTCCATTTCTGACTGCATACTTTCAGGAACATCAATAATTTCTTCTTTTCCTGTAGTTTGCGAGTGAACGGTAATACTTTGGGTTTGTGCGCTTATTCCCGTTGTTCCTATAAATGTAAATAAACCAATTAAAAAGTTTTTCATGCGATTAAAATTTGAAGCTGCATTGCAGGCCTATTGTATTAGGTATCCTGCTCCGGCCGTCATTAAAAATAACAGGTTGTATTTGAAGACCTAAGTCTTTGGATATGTCAAAATCAGATAGTTCGGCATCCACGTATGCGTCTATGACAGACAGTATATATACACCGATAAAACAGAATATGCTTAAATCCCGATTTCGGCGATAGAAATCTTTTCGTTTTTTAAAGGTGTCCTCCATACCTTCCGCGCTCATGCCATGAGGCAGGAAGTCTTCGTAGCTTTTGGTATCAGGGTCATCGTCCATAATATCCAGATAGGCTTGAGAATAGTCCTTGTACATTCTGTTGTTCCAGGTCAGCGCATATGCACATCCCACAAAACCACCATATACTATCGGCAGTTTCCAATATTTACGGTTGTATATCTGTCCTCCGCCGGGAATTACCAACGCCAGCCAGATGGCACGGTTGGAGTTCGGGATAAACCGGGGTTTTGTTTCGGCAGCCATTGCTTTCTGTATGGAATCATTTTTACGGACTAAAGCGGCAGTATCAACAGGTGCTTCCATATTTTCTATCTTTTGCCGTTCTTCCAGCAGTTTCAGGCTGTCAATGACAAGTGAATCTTTGACTTGTATAATAGAATCTGTCTTTATACCCATACGGCGGTTGCGTGCCTTTTGGGCGTGAACATTCATGCTTCCAGCCATCATAAGGCATAAAAGCAGGAATGTAAACAGTTTATATGTGGATGTTCTTCTTTTCAATGTAGTAATAACGCTTTATTCTTTCTTTTTCAGTGAATCCAGTATTTCCATGATTCGTTCCAAGTCCTCTTCGTTATTGAACGGAATACTGATCTTGCCTTTTCCTTTGGCTGTACATGATAGCTGTACTTTCGAACCGAAGAATCCGCAGAGGTGGCTTTGCAGCAAAGTGTATTCCTCGGATAGTTTGGAGCCTTTCGGTTTGATCTTCTTCCCACCGCTGTCCACTGTCTCGCCACTGCTCAGTGCCTTGACAATTTCTTCCACTTTACGGACAGAATAGCCTTGTGACTGTATTTCATTAAAGATACGTATTTGGGTCTTAGGATCATCTAAGGACAATAAGGCACGGGCGTGTCCCATGTCTATTTCGCGGTTTTTCAATGCTACTTGAATCTGGGCCGGAAGTTTCAGCAGGCGCAGATAATTGGCGATAGTGGTACGTTTTTTCCCTACACGTTCGCTCAGCCGTTCCTGTGTCAATGCATATTGTTCCAATAAATGTTGATAAGCCAGTGCAATCTCCAATGAATTCAAATCTTCACGCTGAATATTTTCAATCAACGCCATTTCCATTACATTCTCGTCATCGGCTGTGCGGATGTATGCCGGAATAGATTTAAGTCCTGCCTGTATGGAGGCGCGGTAACGACGTTCTCCGGCTATGATCTGGTAAGAGTCTTCACTCAGTTGACGCAACGTAATGGGTTGGATGATACCAATTTCGGCAATAGAGTCGGCCAACTCCTGTAACGCCACCGGATCAAATTCACGACGCGGCTGGTTAGGGTTGACGGATATTTTGCTCAGTTCTATCTCGTTGATAGAAGATGAGCCGGCTGTCTTTACTTCTTCAGTCGAGATCAGTGCGTCAAGCCCGCGTCCTAAAGCAAATTTCTTCTGTACTGCCATTGTTTACTTACTGTTACGTGTTATAATTTCTTGTGCCAATGCCAAATGATTCTTGGCTCCGGTAGAGTCGGCATCATACAATATTGCAGGAATGCCGTGGCTGGGAGCTTCGCTCAGTTTGACGTTACGCTGTATAATTGTCTTGAATACCAATTCTTGAAAATGGCGTTTCACTTCATCATAAATCTGGTTGGCCAGACGCAGACGTGAATCGAACATTGTCAGCAGGAAGCCTTCTATTTCCAGTGAAGGATTCAGTTTCGATTTAATAATCTTAATGGTATTCAGCAATTTGCTGATGCCCTCTAATGCAAAATATTCGCATTGAACAGGGATAATCACTGAATCGGCTGCTGTCAGCGCATTGATTGTTATCAAGCCTAACGACGGGGAGCAGTCTATCAGGATATAGTCATATTCGTCCCGCATTGGGGCTAATACTTTTTTCATGATCTTCTCGCGGTCTTCCAAGTTCAGCATTTCTATTTCTGCGCCAACCAGGTCGATGTGTGAAGAAACAATGTCGAGTCCGTCAATGTCGGTGGTATAAATTGCTTCCCGTATATCGGCTTCGTTGATAATACATTCATAGATAGAGCATTCTACCTCTTTGATGTTCACACCCAATCCTGATGATGCGTTGGCCTGAGGGTCTGCATCAATAACCAGCACCTTTTTCTCCAGTGTTGCCAGAGAAGCTGCGAGGTTAATCGTTGTGGTAGTTTTACCTACGCCACCTTTTTGATTGGCTAAAGCAATAATTTTTCCCATATTAATCAGTTTTTCTCGCTGCGAAGTAACAAATAATAGGTGATTGCACCTATAAAAAACGGCAGACATTAGCAAAACTGTTGATAACTCATTGGTTTTGTTAATAACTCAACGGCGGCAAAGATAGAAATTTTCATTCAATTCTATTCTATTTTTAGCACTGGGTTGTAGAACATTAAGATAATTTTCTTTTCCGGTGAGGGGTAGTTCCGGCAAAGAGTTGTATCTTTACGCTCCGAGAAAAAGAGTGGAAAAATATGAAGAAAGAAAAACCGTTGATATTGCTGTCAAATGATGACGGCGTGGAAGCTAAGGGATTGAATGAATTGATACGCGGGTTGCGTGGAATGGGTGAGATAATCGTAATGGCACCGGACGGTCCTCGTTCGGGAGCTTCGGGGGCGATCACTTCCGAGCATCCTGTGAAGTATTACAAGGTACGTGAAGAGGAGGATTTGACTGTGTATAAATGTACGGGCACACCGGTAGATTGTGTGAAACTGGCATTGCATACGGTGGTTCCCCGTCGTCCCGATGTGGTGATAGGTGGAATAAACCACGGTGATAATTCTTCAGTGAATGTGCATTATTCCGGTACGATGGGGGTAGTGATTGAAGGGTGTCTGAAGGGGATCTCTTCTATCGGATATTCATTATGTAATCATTTTGCGGATGCTGATTTCTCTTCATCGCTGCCTTATATACGCCGTATTACTGAGCAGGTCCTGGAGCATGGCTTGCCTTTGGGGATTTGCTTGAATGTGAACTTTCCGGATACAGCTTCCTTGAAAGGGGTACGCATCTGCCGTCAGACGAATGGGGCTTGGATTAATGAATGGAAGCGTAGTCTGCATCCTCGGGGGGGAGAGTATTTCTGGCTGACCGGAGAGTTTGATAACTATGAACCGGAAGCGGAAGATTCGGATCACTGGGCATTAGGACATGGGTATGTGGCGGTAACTCCGACCCAAATTGATGTGACTGCTTATGGGATGATGAATGAGTTGAAAAACTGGAATCTGGAAGTATGAAATACTATTTGATAGTAGGCGAGGCATCAGGCGATTTGCACGCATCTAATTTGATGCGTGCCTTGATACAGGAAGATCCGGAAGCAGAATTCCGTTTCTTTGGCGGGGACTTGATGACGGCTGTTGGTGGAACGCGGGTGAAGCATTACAAAGAACTGGCTTATATGGGTTTTATCCCGGTGTTGTTGCATTTGCGTACTATCTTTCGGAATATGAAAGAATGTAAGCAGGACATTGTTCGTTGGGCTCCTGATGTAGTGATTCTGGTGGATTATCCCGGCTTTAACCTGAAAATAGCCGAGTTTATAAAGAAGCAGACGAAAATACCTGTCTACTATTATATTTCTCCTAAAATATGGGCTTGGAAAGAGTATAGGATTAAAAATATCAAGCGGGATGTGGACGAACTGTTTTCCATCCTGCCTTTTGAGGTTGAGTTTTTTGCCGGACATCAGTACCCTGTTCATTATGTGGGTAATCCTTGTGTAGATGCAGTGGATGCTTATTGTAAGGAACATCCGGATGGATTTCCGGAATTTGTGGCGGATAATGGCTTGTCCGAAAAGCCTGTTATCGCATTGTTGGCGGGCAGCCGGAAACAGGAAATCAAAGACAACCTGCCGATGATGCTGGAGGCTGCTGCTCCGTTTACCAAAGATTATCAATTGGTGCTGGCAGGGGCTCCGGGGATGAACCCTGCCTATTATTCGGATTATATAAATCCGAATGTACCGGTTAAAATCATTTTCGGACAGACCTACAGGTTGTTGCAGCACGCGCAGGCGGCATTGGTGACTTCGGGTACTGCAACTTTGGAAACAGCTCTTTTCCGTGTTCCTCAAGTGGTGTGTTACTATACTCCGGTAGGGAAATTTATCGCTTTTCTTCGCCGGCATATTCTAAAAGTGAAATATATTTCGTTGGTTAATCTGGTAGCCGACAAGGAAGTGGTTCGTGAACTGGTGGCGGATACGATGACGGTGGATAACGTGCGTTCAGAGTTAGAATCTCTTTTATATAATAAGGTATACAGAAATAAGGTGTTGGAAGAGTATGATCGTATTATTCAGATTTTAGGTCCGGCAGGAGCTTCGGGGACAGCAGCCCGTGAAATGGTAGCTTTGTTGAAGAAATAAACTTTTCACGATCTCTTTTTGTTCTTTCGGGTAAACAACTTAAACCCTGGAAGTATATGAAATATTTTTTTCAATCTATGTTAGGGGCGATGCTTCTTTTGAGCGGAGTATTCGCCTTTTCATCTTGTGGTAATGATGAAAGTGATCCGGACAGTACGGTGACTATAGCTATGGCTACCGTAGAAAAACAACCTCAGTATGATGCTCCTTATTTGGTGTTGGACAACGGAGAGAAGTTGTGGGTGGTGCAGCATATTGTTCCTTACCGGGATTTGAAGGCAGGAGAACGGATTTTTGGAAATTATTCTTTTTTGGAAGCCGGTGAAAGTGGATTTGCTTATAATATCCGTTTGAATGACTATACCTTAGTACCTGTTCAGGAAATTATCGGATTGAACCCCGATAATATGGACAGTATTGGAAATATGAAAGTACAGATCAAGGATATGTGGCCTTCTGATGACTATCTGAATGTACGTTTTATGTTGAATTTTCCCAGTCCGCAGAAACCTATTCTTAATCTGGTTGTGAATGAGATGATTCCTTGGACAAAGGACGGATATGCGCATTTGGAACTCCGCTATAATAACAACGGAAGTCAGGGCAGATTGGTACCTGGTATGGTTTCTTTTAAATTAGGTGATTATTCACCGGAAAACAGTGAATTGAAAGGAATAAAGGTATTGGTTAATCCTGTGGACGGGGAAGAAAAAACATATATTTTCTCTTATCCGCTCACTGGCGAGGATGTACCGGGCTTTAATCCTTTGGATTTGGCAGAGTTAAAATAAAGAAACTACATACAGATAGACTACTGCTGCCGGGATTGCGAGAATCGCGCTGTCAAAACGGTCGAGCATTCCACCGTGTCCCGGTAAAATATTGCCCGAATCTTTGATGCCTAGACGGCGTTTTAATAAAGATTCCGTTAAATCTCCCCAGGTTCCGAATACTACCACTGTCAATGCTAGTCCGATCCATACTCCGGTAGACATGAAAGGGAAGAAGTGAGATAGCAGGAAAGAAGCTATGATACAGAAAATGCCGCCGCCAATAGAGCCTTCCCATGACTTCTTAGGAGAGATGCGTTCAAATAGTTTATGTTTGCCAAACAGCATGCCTGTACAGTAAGCACCTGTATCATTCACCCAGTTGAATATAAAAATAGATAGTGGGAGAATAGCGTTGTATTGTGAAAGGCTGGCTGTTTCGTCCGAATGGAAAGCCAATACATTCAGCAAAGCGAATGGCAAGGCAATATACATCTGGCTTAACATGGCATAAGCCCAATTATTCAGCGGGTTTTCTTTTTTCAAATAAAGTTCGCTGACCATCAGATAAATAAATAAAGCTAAATAAGGAATAAATATACCTGTTTGTGAAGGATCTATTCCAAAATAGAAAAAGCACAGGAAAAGAAAAATTCCGCTGAGAATACATATACGTTTATTTACTTGTATTCCTTCTACATGATTGACCAAATTACAGAATTCATTGATTGCCAATGCGCTGATAATGGCAAATAGGATGCCGAATGAGACAGCCCCTCCCACGATGCAGCCTATCAGTACTGCAACAAAAATAATTCCGGTTATGGCACGTTGTAAGAAATTGCTTTTCACGGTCGTTAGTCTTAAGTGATTCAAAAATCAAAGTAGAAGATCTGTTTTTTTTCATTCTGAGTGGCCATGAAGAATCCGGATATATCTGGATTATTACGGACTCTTTGTATCATTCAGAATGACAATGCTTATATAGTTGACAGATCTTTCTACAATGTTATGCTTCTTTTTTTTCCTTTTCCTCAGAATCTGAAGAATTCTTCTCTTCAAAATCTTCGGTTACTTCTACTGGTTTTGCTGTAGCTTCTAAAGCCATAATTTCTTCTGAACGTGAAGTCCAGGGGCGTTTGCCGAAAATGCGTTCCACATCTTCGGCGAAAATTACTTCTTTTTCAACCAACAGACGGGCCAGCTCGTTGTGACCATCTTTATGTTCGGATAATATTGCTTTTGCCCGATCATATTGTTCGTTGATCATTCTTTTCACTTCTTCGTCAATCAGTTCGGCTGTACGTTCACTGTAAGGCTTGCTGAAAGAGTATTCATCGTTGCTGTAATAACATAAGTTGGGTAACTTTTCACTCATTCCGGCATAAGCAATCATTCCATATGATTGTTTTGTCACACGTTCCAAATCGTTCATGGCACCGGTTGAAATATGTCCGGTGAACAGTTCTTCGGCTGCACGTCCACCTAAAGTGGCACACATTTCATCCAGCATCTGCTCTTTGGTTGTGATCTGCCGTTCTTCGGGCAAATACCATGCGGCTCCCAATGCACGTCCACGGGGAACAATGGTTACCTTAATCAAAGGATTGGCATGTTCCAAAAACCAAGACAGCGTAGCGTGACCGGCTTCGTGTAAGGCAATAGTACGCTTTTCTTCGGCAGTCATGATTTTGGTTTTCTTTTCCAAACCACCGATAATACGGTCTACAGCATCTAGAAAATCTTGTTTCCCAACCGCATTCTTACCATGGCGGGCGGCGATCAGTGCTGCTTCATTACATACATTGGCAATATCTGCCCCACTGAATCCCGGAGTTTGACGGGCGAGCAAATCCAGATCAACACTTTCGTCCAGTTTTAAAGGCTTCAAATGTACTCCGAATACTTCTTTACGTTCGTTTAAGTCGGGTAAGTCAACATGAATCTGGCGGTCAAAACGACCGGCACGCAATAATGCCTTATCCAATATATCCGCGCGGTTGGTAGCGGCCAAAATGATCACACCGCTATTTGAACCAAAACCGTCCATTTCTGTCAATAATTGGTTTAATGTATTTTCGCGTTCATCATTTCCACCCATGCTTGGATTTTTGCCACGGGCACGTCCTACCGCGTCAATTTCATCAATGAAAATAATGCAAGGAGCTTTCTCTTTCGCCTGGCGGAACAAGTCACGTACACGGGATGCACCTACTCCGACAAACATTTCCACAAAGTCGGAACCCGAAAGCGAAAAGAAAGGTACATCCGCCTCACCGGCAACAGCTTTTGCCAGCAAAGTCTTACCGGTTCCCGGAGGGCCTACCAGTAAAGCGCCTTTAGGTATCTTACCTCCCAGCTCCGTGTATTTCTGAGGTTGTTTCAGAAACTCTACAATTTCCTCCACTTCTTGTTTAGCTTCCGCTTGTCCGGCTACATCTTTAAAAGTAATCCGGTTAGTTTTGTCTCCTTTTTCGTATACCTGAGCTTTGCTTTTACCTACGTTGAACGGATTGGCGCCTCCGGCCCCTGCTCCGCCGCTCATGCGGCGCATGGCAAACATCCAGATACCGATCAACAGTAAAAACGGAGCGATATTCCAAAATAATGCACCGAAGTAGTCGCGTTTCTTTTCATAACTGATAGATCCGGTAAAATGACCTTCTTCCTGTGCCTTTTCCATGAATTTATCCAATGACTCCATGGAACCTATTTCTACGTTCAAGGCTGGATTACGACCTACTTTTTTATAGTCATTTTTAAATACATCTTTAACAAATTCCGGTTTAATGTACATTTCTACCGTGTTGTCATCGTATGCAATTATTTTATTGGCATATCCCTTGTTTATCATATCTTTAAACTCGGTATATGTTATTTGTTTGTCAATTCCTCCTTCTTGATTGGAAAAGTAGAGGATGGCAAAACTCATGGCAATGATAACATACAGCCAACTCAAATTGAAGCGTGGCATATTTATCTTTGGTTTATTATTGGTATTTTCACTCATTTTGATTCTGTATTGGATTAGTCTAGATCAGGAATTTGGGTTAGTTTGGCATCTGCCCATAAATGTTCCAGATTATAAAAATTTCTTGTTTCCGGCAAAAAGACATGTACCAGTACATCACTGTAGTCCATTGCAACCCATTCTGCGTTTCTCAGTCCGTCTATTCCCGTAGGTTTGTCATTTATTTCTTTATGTACATATTCCTTGACTGAGTCAACGATAGCTGTAACTTGACTTGGGGAATTACCTTGACAGATTACGAAATAGCTGCAAATGGTATCATTAATGGCGGTGAGGTCCGCTATTACAATGTTTTTACCTTTCTTTTCTTGAATGCCTTCTGTTATTTTTTTTACTAAAGTCTCTGCTTCGTTCATTATAATGTTATTAACAACTGATTATTCTAATATATGTATTTACAACAATGCACAAAGATACTTGGTTTTCTCATTCTAGCGAAAAAATGTGCATTAAATATATTCGGTTTTTGTTTTTTTTAGTTAGAGAATCTTTTTATTGTTATGTTAAGTCTAGAATGATGATACACGGTCAAGAAGGATAAGGAAGGCCGGAAAAGAAGGCAAATGGAGAAAAAAAGAATCTTGATTAGAAAAAAAAGCTTCAAAAATTTGTGGATTAAATAAAAAGCCGTATCTTTGCAGCGTCAAAATCAAAACGGGTGTTTTGATAGGAAAATTGGGATATGGTGTAATGGTAACACAACAGATTCTGGTCCTGTTTTTCCAGGTTCGAATCCTGGTATCCCAACAGACAAACCACTTGTCAAAGACAAAGATCTTCTAAAATTATAATTTTAGAAGATCTTTTTTTATTTTGTGTTGGTTATCTTAAGAATTAGTAGTGTTATATGAAAAAAGAGTCTAACGCATTTGCGTTAGACTCTTTTTTCATATAACTGTTTTTATTCGTTTTTCATTGATTGGTCGATCACCTCAATTTTTTTCAAGATCAATTCTAGGTCTGCTTTGAGTTTTTCCACTTTACGATTCATTTCCGTAACCAAACTGCTACCTTTTTTGGAAGAACTGGTCAGGAAGCCCAAATTGTTCTCATAAGTCTGAATTTCGTTCTTCATATTTTCGTAAGCACGAACCAGTTTTTCACGTTCACGATAAAGGTTGCCTTCCTTGCTGATGGTTGATTTAAAATTGCTTAATTTTTTCTGTGATGCGGAAAGATTCAGCTTGTCAAACAACTTGTCGATGACACCATGATATTGCTTGTACAGTTTATCTTTTTCTTTAAACGGTACATGACCGATGCCGTTCCATTCTTTCATTAATTCTCGAATGGTGTTTCCCGCATCCTCTTCCGGTGTTTCCTGTGCGTCAATTGCATTTAATTTTTCAATGATCGCCTTTTTCTGAACCATGTTTTCCTGTTCAACCGAGCGTTGTGAAGAAGTCGCCTTGTTCTTTTGCTCGAAGAAATAATCACATGCGGCAATGAATCGTTTCCATACGGCATCCGAATACTTTTTAGGTACAGGACCGATTGTTTTCCATTCCTTTTGTAATTTGCTTAGAATATCAGCAGTTGCTTTCCAGTCTGTGCTTTCTTTTAGTGCTTCTGCTTTTTCACATAATGCTTTCTTCTTTTCCAGATTGCCTGCCATACTTTCCTTGATGGATTTGAAGAACTCGGCTTTGCGTTTGAAAAACTCATCACAAGCGGCACGGAAACGTTCGAATATCTTCACGTTCATTTTTTGAGGTGCGTAACCAATTGTTTTCCATTTAGCTTGCAAAGCAATGATTTCCTGAGTTTTGTTTTCCCAGTCTTGGAAAGTAGTGAACGTATCGTATTCCATCGCTTCCACAATTTCACAGATTACGGTCTTTTCATCCAAATTACGTTGCTCTTTTTCTTTTAAGGCTTCGAAATGTTGCTGGTGACGACGGTTTACGGCTGTAGAGGCAGTTTTGAACCGGGTCCATATATCTTCGCGCAATTCTTTTGCAACAGGACCCGTATTCCGGAATTCCTGATGTAACTTTTGTAATTGGTGGAAAGCGGAAATCACATCTTCTTCATCAGCCAATTTCTCTGCGGCTTCACAGAGATGAGTTTTTATTTCAAGATTCTTTTTAAAATCATACTCACGGAATTCATTGTTCAGCTTTATCAAGTCATAGAACTTTTCTGCATAGTGCTGATAATTTTTCCATAGTTCATTTACCTTGGCAGCCGGCACCTGTTTTATATCGTTCCATTCCTGTTGCAGTTTCTTGAATTCATTGTATGCTTTGTTGGCATCTTCGGGAGATTCGGCAAGTTCTTTCAAGCGGTCGATAATGGCGAGCTTTTTCACCAGGTTATCTTCTTTTTCTTTATCTTGTTCTGCTTGTATGGCGCTTCTTTTCTCTTTGATAGAGCTCATGATATCTTTGAAACGGCTTTCAGCATCGTCCGGTTGGGGAATAAATGCCTCAGGAGCACCTCCGCCATCAATAAATGCCTTACGGGCGGCTTCTTGCTCAGCCTTGTGCAGCTTGTAGAAGTTCTGTTTCAATAAATCCAACTCTTGTTTGTCTGCATTGCAGGCGTCTTCGTTGATTTCTTTTAAACGTTCGATGACCTCTTCTTTCGTTTGTTTAGGTACATACGTAGCGTTATTTTCTTCTGCAGTAGCGGAAGATGATACCAAAGTTTCAGATGTCTGTTCCACTGGAACTTCGGTTAAAGGGCGGATAGTTTCATTCGAGTCCATCGTATAGATTTTTAAAGTAAGCGTTTTTGTTATAACAACAATTTACAAATTAAAAGAAATAAATTAGAACTTCATACTGTTTTTCCCGATTTTTTTAGGAAAATCCTTAAAAGTGGAGAAAATAGGAGAATCAAGGGGGATAAATGCACTGCAGATTACATAGATTCATACAGATTCTCTTTTATTGTGATTCTTTGCCGGTTTCTGTGTGAATCTGTTTTTCTCTGAATTTCAATCTATGTAATCTGTAGTGAAATGTGTCAGGATAGTAATACGGTGATGCCCATATAAAGCATCATACCTATAATGTCATTGGTGATGGATATGAACGGACCTGTAGCGATGGCCGGATCTATTTTTAGTTTTTCCAGTGTCATAGGAACCAGGGTCCCAAAGATGGAAGCGAACATGACTACTGCAAACAGGCTGAATGAAACCGAATAAGTCACGGTGGCACTTGCCCCGAAACGGATGAAATTATAGATATATACCAGCATAGAAATAATAGTAGCATTGATTACGGCCACTACAGATTCCTTTACTATTTGTTTCCAGGTGTTTTGGGCATCCAGCGAGCTGTTTGCCAGTCCTTGTACGATAAGTGCCGAGGACTGTGTTCCCACATTCCCCCCTGTTCCGCCGATAAGGGGGATGTAGAGGGCCATTTCGGGATGTGCGGCAAAAGTGCTGTCAAAGTTGCCCAGAATCATGGAGTTTCCTATTCCGCCTATCATGCCGATGAGCAGCCAGGGCAGACGGGCTGTAGTCTGGCGGAATACATTATCGTCTGTTTCCACGTCTTGTGACAAACCTGATGCCAGCTGGTAGTCGCGCTCAGCCTGTTCACGTACTTCGTCCATCACATCGTCTACCGTAATCCGTCCTACCAGGCGTCCGATACTGTCCACTACCGGAACGGCGACCAGGTCATATTTTTCAATGGTTTGTACCACTTCGTCTATAGGGGTATCTACATGGACGGATATCGGTTCTTTCCTCATCACGTGCTTCACTTTGGATACGGAAGGGCTGGTGATCATTTTCTTCAACGGGAACACACCGCGCAGCCGCTGGTCATCGTCTACTACATATACATAATAGATTTCGTCCATATCTTCCGCCTGGATGCGCATTTCCTTCAGACATTCGGGCATACTCCAGTTTTCGTTTACGATTACCATTTCGGTACCCATCAATCCACCGGCAGTGTCTTCGTCATATTTCAACAAATCGACAATATCTCCGGCTTGTTCTATGTCTTCAATGTGTGAGAGGACTTCTTCTTGTTTGTCCTCGTCCATTTCACGGATAATGTCCACGGCATCATCCGAATCCATGTAGTCAACGAACCGTTTGGCGATTGTTTCAGAGGGAAGGATTTCCAGGAATTCCTTACGGGCGTCTTCGTCCATTTCGATAAGGACATCGGCGGCAGTCTCATTGTCCAGTAACAGGTATATGAACCGTGCTTCTTCCGCATCCAGTTCATTGCACAGCTCTGCTATGTCGGCAGGATGCAGTCCGGCAAGCAAGTCCTTCAGTTGCTCTGAGTCTTTTTGCTCGATCAGCTGCTCTACTTTTTCTAATTCCTCTTTATTCATCCTATTCTTCCGTTAATATAATAAATAGGTGTTATTCTTTCTTGTTTGTTCCTTTCCGGGCGATATCATTGCTATAGACAATATCCGTCTTGTTTTTCAGCGCCGCTTCCACCCGGTTGGTCAGTTCGATAAACTCTTGTACAGACAACTGTTCCGGGCGTTTGTTGAAAATGGGGTCTGTGCTCAATGGGTTCTCTTTGTCTAAAATGGAAGAAATAGAGTTTCTCAAAGTTTTACGCCGTTGGTTGAATGTTGTTTTTACAATGAGCTTGAACAATTTTTCATTGCATCCCAGTTCCGTCGTTTCATTGCGTGTCATACGGATGACCGCACTTTTCACCTTGGGAGGCGGATTGAATACATGTTCGTGTACGGTGAACAGGTATTCTACTTTGTACCAGGCTTGTATCAGGATACTGAGAATGCCGTATGTCTTGCTTCCGGGACCGGCGGCAATGCGTTCGGCCACTTCTTTTTGGATCATTCCGGTACAACAGGGTATCAGGTCTTTGTAATCCAGCATTTTAAAGAATATCTGGCTGGATATATTATAAGGATAGTTGCCGGTCAGGACAAAAGGTTTTCCGTCAAATAATTTTTCGAGGTTCAGTTTCAAGAAGTCGTCTTCAATGATATTATTTTCCAGGGCAGGGAAGTTCTCACGGAGATAGGCTACAGATTCATAGTCCAGTTCCACCACTTTTACCGGACGGTTTTTCTGCATAATAAACTGGGTTAGTACCCCCATCCCCGGTCCTACTTCCAGAATTGGCAAGTCAGGGCACACGTCTACCGTATCGGCTATATCTTTTGCAATACTGAGATCTTTCAAGAAGTGTTGTCCTAGAAATTTTTTTGGCTTTACTAATCCCATTCCGTTATTTTTCTATCGTTAATAAATAGGTTTATTTCGCTAAGATAGTATCTTTGCATCGTGCAAAGGTAAACATTCTAAATTAATATACACAGATTTTGGAACGAACTCGATTAAAAAAGATTATAAATAAAGGTTTGCAGATTGCATTTCCGTTATTTTTGGGGGCTGCGATACTGATATGGATGTATCACGGATTCAATTTTTCCCGGGTGTGGGAGGTCTTGGATGGAGGAATGAACTATGGGTGGATGTTAGTGTCATTAGTGTTTGGTGTGTTTAGCCATATTTTTCGTGGCTGGCGGTGGAAGCTTACGCTGGCTCCGTTGGGCGAGCATCCCAAAACATCCGATTGTGTGTATGCCATCTTTGTGTCTTATGCCGCCAACTTGGTTGTTCCCCGTGTAGGTGAGATTTCCCGTTGCGGGGTGTTGGCTAAATATGATGGTACATCTTTTTCCAAATCGCTGGGTACGGTGGTTACGGAACGGCTGATTGATACGCTGTGTGTGTCGTTGATTACAGGGGTAACTCTTATAATGCAGGCAAGGGTATTCGATATTTTTTTTAAAGAAACCGGCACGGATACCACGGTTTTGGCACAGGTATTTACTTCGGGGCATTTCTATATCACTATCGTCTGTGTGCTGGCCGTATTGGTGCTGGCTTTTTTTCTGATCAGGAATGTGACGGTCTTTGCTAAGGTGAAAGGCATTCTCCATAATGTATGGGTCGGTGTACTGTCTTTGCGTCATGTAAAGCGGATGCCTCTGTTCATTCTTTATACCGTCGGTATCTGGACTTGCTATTTCCTGCAATTCTATGTTTCTTTCTTTTGTTTCGATTTTTCCGATAATTTGGGAGTGATGGCGGGACTGGTCATGTTTGCTGTAGGTAGCATTGCGGTAGTAGTTCCGACTCCTAATGGGGCGGGTCCGTGGCATTTTGCTGTCATAACGATGATGATGCTCTATGGAGTGGGAAAAGAAGATGCGGGAATTTTTGCCTTATTAGTGCATGGAATACAAACTTTTTTATTAATTTTGTTGGGTATATATGGATTAGCGGCTTTGCCGTTCACAAATAAAACTAAGAAGTTATGAGTACAATTCTCTCTCTCGCTCCGCAGAATGTGTGGAAGCATTTCTATTCATTGACTCAGGTTCCCCGCCCTTCGGGTTACTTGAAGAAAGTGCAAGAGTTCTTGCTGAACTTTGGAAAAAGTGTAGGCGTAGAGTCATTCCAGGACGAAGCCGGTAATATTATTTACCGCAAGCCTGCCACTCCGGGGATGGAAAACCGTAAGAAGGTGATTCTTCAGGCTCACATGGACATGGTTCCTCAGAAGAATAACGATACAGTGCATGATTTTGAAAATGATCCTATCGAGACTTACATTGACGGAGATTGGGTGAAAGCTAAAGGCACGACTTTGGGAGCCGATGATGGCATGGGTGTTGCCGCTATCATGGCTATCATGGAAGACAAGACGCTGAAACATGGTCCGTTGGAAGCACTGATTACTGCCGACGAAGAAACCGGTATGTTCGGTGCGTTCGGTTTGAAGCCGGGAACGGTAGACGGTGATATTCTGTTGAATCTGGATTCGGAAGAAGAAGGAGAATTGTATATCGGTTGTGCAGGCGGTGAAGACCTGACAGCAGTGTTGGAATATAAAGAAGTGGAAACAGATCCGGCTGACATTGCTTTGAAAGTTACCTTGAAAGGGCTGCGCGGTGGTCATTCAGGATTGGAAATAAATGAAGGACGTGCCAATGCCAACAAGCTGATGGCTCGTTTCATGAACCAGGTGATAACTTACGATGAGGCTTGTCTGGTGTCCTGGCAAGGTGGCAATATGCGTAACGCTATTCCTCGTGAATGTGAAGTGGTCATTACGGTTCCGGCTGAAGAAGAAGCGGACGTACTGGAATTTGTGCAGGAGTGCGAAGCATTGTGGAATGAAGAATATCATGTACACGAAACACCGATCAGCTTCAAGGCAGAACGGGTGGAATTGCCTGCGATGATGGTTCCCGATGAAATTAAAGATAATCTGGTGGATGCCATTTATGCTTGTCAGAATGGAGTGATGCGTATGATTCCTACTATCCCCGATACCGTGGAAACCTCTTCCAATCTGGCTATTGTTTCTATAGGTGGTGGCAAGGCGGAGATAAAAATCCTGGCCCGCAGTTCACGCGATTCAATGAAGGATTATCTGAATACTGCATTGGAAAGCTGTTTCTCTATGGCAGGTATGGAAGTAACCCGTTCAGGTGGTTATTCAGGCTGGGAACCCAATGTGGATTCTCCTATTCTGAAAGCCATGAAGGAGTCTTATAAGGCACAATTCGGTACGGAACCTGCTGTGAAAGTGATTCATGCCGGCTTGGAATGCGGTATCATCGGTGCGGTGGTTCCGGGATTGGATATGATTTCTTTCGGTCCTACCTTGCGTTCTCCTCACTCACCGGATGAACGCTGCTTTATTCCTTCTGTAGGCAAGTTCTATGATTTCGTGGTAGCTACGTTGGAAAATACGCCGGTAAAAGAATAGTCTTTAAGATCTTATAAAGATTTCGGGCGCGGATGATAGGGATTTCGTCCGCGCCTTTCTATTAATACTCCACTTTGTCACTTTTCTCTGTCCATTGTTGGAATGCCTTTATCGCCTCTTCCGCCAAAAGAACTTCGGAAGGCAGCTTGCGTGCCGAAGGCTTCAGGCTTAACTCATCATAGATAAAAGAGTCGTCAAAACCTATATTCTTGGCATCTGTCTTGTTGTTTGCATAATACATTTTATCCAGTCGTGCCCAGTAAATGGCTCCCAGACACATAGGACACGGTTCACACGAAGTATAAATTTCACATCCGCTCAAGTTGAATGTTCCTAGTTTGCTTGCCGCCGCACGGATGGCGCTGACTTCCGCATGGGCGGTAGGGTCGCATTGTGAAGTGACACGATTGACTCCGGTAGCGATAATTTCTCCGTCCTTGGCGATAACTGCTCCGAAAGGGCCGCCGCCGTTTGCCACGTTCTCTATAGAAAGCTCAATGGCTTTCCGCATTAATTCTTCTTTTTCCATAGTGGTTCTATTTCTTTTTGTACAGAGCAAATATACAATATTTCCGGCTATATACTGCGGGAGTGGGCTTATTTTATTCGGAAACTGCCGCTTCATGTGTACACTTGTCGGTTTCTGCTACCGTTGAGATGATTGTCAGTGCCTCCGGGGACATTGCCCTGTTTTTTGTTTCAGAAGCTTCAGCCTCTCCGCAAAAGCCCGTCAATAGGGCGAAGCGGCTGAAGGATTGCCTTTGGAAATTTCTTCAGCCCGATTATGGAAGCTTCAGTTTTTGGCTGTTCGGGATGTGTTTGTGGAAGTTTATTTTCTCTAGTGCTTTTATGCCTGTTGGAAATGATGTTACTATTAGGAAGAGTTTGCTTTGACTGCCTTTCAAAATTATCGTTTCATTTTAGTGAAGAAGTTGTATCACTTTAGTGATCAAATTATTTCACTCTAGTGATGAAACTTCATCACTAGAGTGAAACGATAAACTTGAAAGGCAGAAAATATAAACTTATCCTGATGAAAAAGAATATGTTTCCGGTTGTGTCAGTTTGCTCATTTAGGGGTGCAATACGGTGACAAGTGCCTGGATATAGGACTTTTGAAGCATTGGGGAACCAGTCTGTGCGGAGTACGCATACTCCCAGAGGCGCGGCTGAAGGATTTTTCTTCGGGCTGAAGCATTTTCCGGTGTAATCCTTCAGCCGGAATGCCCACCGGCAAAGGGTTTGCGGAGAGGCTGAAGCTTTTGAAGGAATTTTCCTGTCCTTTTTCTTTGTATCACGAATTTGCTGAATACTCCTGGTTTTCCGTAATGCGATGGCCCGGGCTAATACTTTGCACCCTTTCGGGTATATTATGCAAAAGAAGCTAATAAATTATACCCATTAGGGTGTAATTATCGCTGGTTTTGCTATATTGGTACCCTAAAGGGTGTAATTATGAATAATTCATTGTCATTGTTTGTTAAGGAAATGCGCAAGCGGTTCGGACTTACGCAAGTAGATTTGGCAGCTAAGGCGGGAGTGGGGCTTCGCTTTGTGCGCGAGTTGGAGCAAGGAAAGCAAACTTTGCGAATAGACAAGGTAAACCAGGTGCTTGCCCTCTTCGGGTATGAAGTGGGAGCAGTGCCTGCAGGAAAGGAGCATAGCGTATGAGAAGGGGAAAAATATACCTGAATGATATATATCTACGCGGGGACGCTGACGGAAGACGAAAATGGTTTTACCTTTGTCTATGATGCCGGATTCTTGCGTTATCCGGCTGGCACCTGAAGAACTTTTCATTGTATGATACGGGGATGGGCTATAGTCTGACGCCTGCATACCATTTGCTGTCCACGGTTATTGTCATGCCCGAGGATACGGAGGAGCTCGCCGGGGGGCAGTGGCAAGGTAATAGAGAACATCGCTTGGAAATTCCGACGTTCCATCATTAAATGGATGGAACTGATAGATGTTTCCTTCCTGCCCGAAGACATGAAGAAACCCTATAAAAGACTGGTGCTGCAACGTTTGCTTTGGCTGCGCTGAAAGATCTTTCCTTTTCTGTTTTAGTTATTTTAATTAAAACGTATGCAGTCTTTAAACATCTATTTCGTTTCTTTGTTAAAGAAGACTTAGTACGAACTAAAAGATTGTAGATATGAAAATTCGTTATTTATCTTTGATAGTGTTACTGGTAATGAGCGTATTTGCTCCTATGCAGGCACAAACCTATGACAATTTGTGGAAAGAACTGGAAGTATTGGAACGAAAGGATCTGCCCAAGTCGGTTATTTCCGAAGCAATGAAAATCTACGATAAAGCAAAAGCGGAACAGAATGTACCGCAAATGATGAAAGCCTATCTCACTGCCATGCAGTACCGTTCCCTTTTAACTCCCGATAGCTTGAAGGTAGATATGAATGGTTTGGAACAATGGGCTTCCCAAACCGGCAGTGTGGAAGACAAAGCTATATTGTATTCCATTCTGGGTGAAATGACCATGCCTGTCGACGTAAAAAAAGGATTGGGTTATTTGCAGGCCTCTCTCAAGGATAAGGACCGGTTATTACTTATCCCGGTCGAGAAATTGAGACCTATGGTGAGAGTGGGAGAGACTAGTAAACGGTATTTTCGTGATAATCTGTACAACCTGCTGGCACGTCGTGCCATACAGATCATGCAGCAGTACAGGTGGCAGGCGGCTGCTAAAGCAAATCAGACAAACAGTCTGCCTGTGGATATGACGGATATGGATCAGTTTGTTACTTATCAGTTTGTTCCTGTCTCTGATTGTGACCTGACGGCAGCTGTCATGCAGACTTATCAGTCCTTGCTGAAAGCATACGATACGGAAACGGAGCGTGAGGGCTGGTTGCTGACCGGGATAGATGCATTGAATTACCTGTACCGCAATTTTTCCGGAAACTTCTCGAATGACGTATGCCAACAGGAACTCCGGAAGTGGATTCATACTTATCCGGCTGTGAAAACAGTCCCTGAAGCTTATCTGGCTTTGGCACAATTCCTACAGTATCAAAATAATCAGGTAGAGCGCTTGCGGATAGTTCGTGAAGGAATAGCCGGATACCCCCGTTACGAAGGTATCAACCAACTGAAGAATATAGAAAAGGAAATTCTGAATGCAAGCCTCTCACTGGAAATAGCTACGGCTTACCCGGGTGAACAGCAGTCGGTGAAAGTAAATTATAAAAACCTTACCGGCATCACCTTGCAGTTATATAAGGTGAATTTACCCGTTACCTCTGCCGTATTGCAGAACAGAACCACCCATTTTGAAAGTAAATATGCCCGTTTGCAACGCGAGGAGCATTTTTCTTTGAAACCTACTACAGATTATTTGAATGTCGATACCACCCTGACCATACAGGCTCCTCAAGCGGGAATTTATTTCTTAAAGGCAGTGCCCGATGGGAAGAAGGGCGTTTCGGACGGAACATTAATGAATGTCACCGCTTTAAAGACCATTTATCGTCCTCTGCCGGATGGTACGTTGGAACTGGTGGTGGTAGATGCAGTGAGCGGACAGCCGGTTTCGGAAGCGGAAGTAACCATTTATACGGAGAAGGGGGGAGGCTATTCTCCCCAACAGACCTACCAGGCGGATAAACAGGGTACTTTGAAACTGGATTTCCTGAATAGTAACAAATACTGGTATAATGCACATACGGCGGCTGATAATGCGATGCCCATCTTGAATCTTTGGAAAAATGATTATTACTATAAAGAGAGCAAGAGGAAAGAAGTTTTGCAATTATTTACCGACCGCTCCATTTACCGTCCCGGTCAAACCGTATATGTATCCGGCTTGGCTTATGAAATGGAAAAGGATTCTACGCGTGTGCTGACGGATAAAAAATATACGGTATCCCTATATGATGCGAATAATAATGAAACAGGAAAAGTGGAAGTACGGACGAATGGTTTTGGCTCGTTCAGCGGACAGTTTGTTTTGCCCTCTCCTTGCCTGACCGGTTATTTTAGCTTGCGTGCGGCCGATACTTCTGTCAGTTTTAAGGTAGAAGAATATAAACGTCCCACCTTTGATGTCACGTTTGAGCCCGTGAAAGTGGAGTATCAAGTGGGTGACTCTATAGAAGTGGTGGGTATGGCAAAGACTTTTGCCGGTGCGCCTGTGCAGAATGCCAGGGTACACTATAATATATCTCGTTCCTATGCCTGGGTCTGGCGGTTTATGGGCAGAGGTTCAGCCCGTTGGGAGGGAGAGGCAATGACCGATGCGGATGGTAAGTTCAGCGTTCCGGTGCATTTTGAAATAGACTCGGACAGGAGAGAATCTCCGTTGTGGTATTATACGTACAACATACAGGCGGATGTGACGGATGGTGCAGGTGAGACACAGCAAGCTAATTTGTCATTGCCTTTAGGAAGCACTTCAATGGTGCTGAATATGGATAATCTGCCCGATAATTTGGTGAAAGAAAAGAAGCTGGAAATAAAACTGACAGCCATGAATCTTTCGGGTGAGCCGGTAGATACTCCGGTTACTTATCAGGTAGTCGAGATGGAGGAGCAGAAAGACGGTCAGGAAAAAGAAGGCAGAAAGGTATTGACCGGTACGGTGGAAGCCAACAAGAGTTTTGTTCCTGAGGCTATTTATGCCCTGCCTTCCGGCAATTATCGTTTGAAGCTCTCGGCTAAGGATACGCAGGGCAGAGAGTGTACGGCATCTAAGAATTTCCTTCTGTTTTCATTGAACGACAAGCGTCCGCCTTTCGTGATAACGGATTGGTTCTATCAGGATGGTCTGGAATTTGATGCAGCATCTCCGGCTACTGTATATATAGGTAGCAGCGAAAAGAATGTCTATCTGCTTTATGATGTATTTGCAGGAAATAAGCGCTTGGAAAGCAAACGTATAGAGCTTTCGGACTCGGTGGTCAGTTTCCGCTTCCCTTATAAGAAGGAATATGGTGACGGCATTCTGGTAAGTATGGCATTTGTGAAAGATGGCAGACTTTACAGTCATAATGCACGGATTATGAAACCGGCCCCTGAAAAGAAGTTGCAGCTGAAATGGACTACGTTCCGTGACAAACTCCGTTCTGGACAGCAAGAGGAATGGAAACTGACGGTACTTTATCCGGATGGAAGCCCGGCTGAGGCTGAAATGCTGGCTACTATGTATGATGCTTCTCTGGATAAAATCTATAGTGCACATAAGTTGGACTTTGGAGTGGACTTTCATTATGTGGTTCCTTTGACTTATTGGAATACATCCTATATGCGGAATGCTTATTTGTATGTTGATTTCCCGTTGAAGAGGCTCCGTGCGGTTCCTTTGGAATATAGTGAATTGATCATTCCATCTACAGGAAGAATGGAGGCTATGGTGGTAGGTTACGGAGGCAGTCCTCGTGCCACTCTTGCAGGAGCTTTGAAGATTAGAGGCAGGAGTGCCGCAAATGCTGTGATGAACCAGGAGGCTGTTACTGATATGGTGCTCCAGGAAGAAATGGTAGAAACATCTGCACAGGAAAAGGCAGAAATGGGCAGTTCTGAAGAACTGGCAGAAACGGGTGATATACAGATACGTGAAAACTTTGCGGAAACGGCATTCTTTTACCCACAGCTCCGCACCAATGAAAAAGGTGAAGTCAGTATTTCCTTTGTACTGCCCGAAAGCCTTACCCGATGGAAGTTTATGGGCTTGGCACATACCCGGAATGTGGATTATGGAAAGATAGAAGCTACCGCTACTGCCAGCAAGGAGTTTATGCTTCAGCCTAATATGCCCCGCTTTGTCCGCGTGGGAGATAAAGCGAATATTGCCGCTTCACTGATGAACCTGTCGGACAAGGGAGTGAAAGGGACTGTCCGCATGGAATTGTTCAATCCGGAAACAGAAAAGGTATTCTATTCACAAAAACAGAAGTTTGATGTGAAGGGAGGAGAAACCGGGCATGTGAACTTTACTTTTGAAGTGAGTGACAAATATGCGGTAATGGCATGCCGGATGGTAGCGGATGGAGATACCTTCAGTGATGGAGAACAGCGTTACATCCCCGTTCTGACAGACAAACAGTGGGTGACGGAAACCGTTCCTCTGAACGTGAATGGGGAAGGTGCGCATACTTTCTCTTTGGAAAACCTGTTTAACAAGCATAGCAAAACGGTTTCCGAACAACGGTTGACCGTAGAATTTACTGCCCATCCGGCTTGGTATGCCGTGCAGGCTTTGCCTGTAGTGGCTCATCCTCAGAATGAAGATGCTCTTTCCTGGGCTACCGCTTATTATGCCCATTCATTGGCTGCATATATAGTCAAAGAAAATCCCCGTATCAAGCAAGTCTTTGATAGCTGGAAGGCTCAAGGTGGCACGAAGGAGACTTTTATGAGCAATCTGCAAAAGAATCAGGAACTGAAAAATATCCTGCTGGCTGAAACTCCCTGGCTGGCAGAAGCTACCAATGAAGCCGAACAAAAACAGCGTATCGCCACTTTGTTTGACCTGAATACAATGAATAGCCAACTGGCTGTTTCTGTAGAGAAACTGGGAGAATTGCAAAATGCCGATGGCGCATGGAGTTGGTATAAAGGTATGCAAGGCAGCCGCTATGTAACTACTCAGGTAATGGAAATGCTGGTCCGGCTGAATGCATTGACTCATCAGGATGCTGACAGCCGGATGCAGCCTATGATTCAAAAAGGGTTCGAGTATTTAGGCAAGCAGGCAGCCGAAGAGTATAAGTCCATGAAAGAAGCTGAAAAGAAAGGGGCTGTCGGTATCCGTCCGTCAGAGCAGGTTCTCAGGTATTTGTATATCTGTGCTTTGGATGGCAAGGCTCCGGTTGATGAAAAGGTGAACCGGTATTTCATAGACAAGTTGTCCGGTGAGGGAAAAGAACTGACGATTTATGAAAAGGCGTTGGGAGCTATCATCTTGCAGCAAGCCGGTAAGGTGGCAGAAGCCAAGCTGTTTATGCAGTCATTGATGGAGTATTCTGTTGTGACGGATGAAATGGGACGTTACTTTGATACTCCTAAAGCCCGATATTCATGGTTCAGTTATAAAATTCCGACTGAAGTGGCTGCTATGGAAGCTATACAGCGTATAACAAAAGATACGAAAGCTATTGATGAAATGAAACGCTGGCTGTTGAAGCAGAAACAGACACAGACTTGGGAAACGCCGATTGCCACGGCTGATGCGGTGTATGCATTGATGGCTACAGGAGCTTCGGATTTATTGGCAAATACAGGAGGAGTAGAGATTACTTTAGGTAAAGAAGTGATCCGGACTCCGGCAGATGATGCCATCGGTTATATCAAGAAGACGGTGTCCGGTGATGTGATGAATATCAAGAAAGTAAGCGTGGATAAAGAAGGAACCGGAATGGGTTGGGGAGCCGTTTATGCCCAATATCTGGAAAGTATGGATCAAATAGGTGAGCAGGGAAACGGATTGTCTGTCAGCCGTCAATTATATAAAGGAGATGAGGCTTTGAATGAATCAGCTCCATTGAAGGTTGGCGATAAGATTACCGTTCGCCTGACTGTGAAGGCTGACCGTGATATGGATTTTGTTCAGATCAAGGATGACCGTGCAGCTTGTATGGAACCGTTACAGGCAGTTTCGGGATTCCGTTGGGGTAACGGGCTGGGATATTATCAGGCTACCAAAGATGCTTCGACTCAGTTCTTTATCGATCAGATGAGAAAAGGAACTTATGTGATAGAGTATCAGGTGTATGTGAACCGGACAGGAGAATATCAGGCCGGAATTGCAACTGTTCAGTCTGCTTATGCTCCGGAATTCGGAGGGCATACGGGAGGATATCGGGTGATGGTGGAATAAAGACACGGGATGTCTGGAATTAATTGTGTGATTTCATAAAAAGTAAGTTAGCTTGCTAACTTACTTTTTTCTTATGCTTCTGCCGTCCACCCATTCTAGTCTTATTTCAAAACCATCTTCAGCCGTGCCATAAAAATAGCGGCCTGAAACGGATGGATATTCAATTATAAATGTATAACCATCTGAATAATATAGATACAACCAACCGTTTTGAATTTCCCAGTCAAACTTATATACCCTATAAAGTTCATCATTATGGTAACAGCGCTCTTCCGTACCTACACCATGATCTGTGAAAGCACCTGAGGTGAATGTGATGTAACTGTAAAGAGGTTCTCCATATCGGTCTTCAAATCCCATATCGCCCCACCAAGTCTTACCGTATAATCCTGAAATGTCAAATCCTCTTTCCTCATCGCTTTCACATGAAGAAAAACTTATCATTGTAATCAATGCAATGGCAACGAACCAGTAATGTTTTACTATTTTCATAATTTATCTGATTTTTAATGCGGGACAAAGATAAAGGTTATTCATAAGATAAAATAAATTATAGGCTGAAAAAATGGGTAAAGGATGTTTTTTGTCTATCTTTGCTATCTAAAAAGCATAAAATAATTGTATGAAACATATTATACTGATAGTAAGTTTGTTAATGGGAGTGACTTTGGGAGTACAGGCACAACCCAAAGCATTATTTGATAAGACAACGCATGAATTTGGAACTATTTTATGGAAAAATCCGGTGACGGCAACCTTTAAAATCACTAATAAAGGAGATAAACCTTTAGTGATATCTAATGTGACAACGTCTTGTGGCTGCACGGTTGCTGATTGGACCAAAGAACCGATTGCACCGGGAAAGACCGGGATTGTCAGTTCTACTTTTGACGCCAAAGCCATCGGACGTTTTCAGAAGAGCGTAGGCATTTATTGCAATGCCTCGAATAAACCTATCTATCTGGCTATCCGGGGAGAGGTAACAGCCGATCCTAAGAATTACACTTTCACACATCCTTTTCAAATTGGCGCTATTCGTCTGGATAAGGAAGAAATAGAGTTTGAGGATGCCAATAAAGGTGATAAACCGACTATGGAATTGTTGGTTGCCAATACGTCAGATAAACTATATACCCCTGTGCTGATGCATTTGCCTCCTTACCTCAGTGCTGTTGCAACTCCGGAAAAATTAGGAAGGGGACGTACGGGTAAAATCAAGATCACTCTTGATACGGATAAGCTGCCTAAATTGGGCTTGACAACAGCTTCTGTTTATTTATCCCGTTTTCCGGGAGATAAGGTAGGAGAGGAAAATGAAATTCCGGTTTCTGCCATATTATTGCCGGATTTCTCGCATATCAGCCAGCAGGAACGCTTGAATCCGCCTGCCATTCATCTTTCTGCCAAAGAGTTGCAGATGGGAGAACTGAAAAGCGATGAAAAGAAAGCACATACGATTATTGTTAAGAATGTAGGAAAATCTAATCTGGAAATTCTTGATTTGCAGGTGTTTAATTCTGCTTTGGGGGTCCAGTTGAAGAAACGTGTCTTGAAACCGGGTGCGTCTACCAAGTTGAAGATTACTGCTTTCGGTCAAAATTTGAAGAAAGTAAAGGGTACTCCGCGTGTCTTGATGATAACCAATGATCCTAACAATCCGAAGATAATTATAAAAGTAAAAGTAACCTCAAAAAAATAGCTATGGAACATCCTGAAAATAGTGAAGAATATAAGGGATTGACAGTGAACAAAGGTATTGAGCAACCATCTATTGTGAATCCTTATTTGAAACTACGTAAAAAACCTCGTCGTCGTGAGTTTTCCGTAGGTGAATATGTAGAAGGCATCGTAAAAGGTGATGTGACCGTATTGAGTCAGGCGGTTACTTTGGTGGAGAGTGTAAAACCGGAACATCAGGCTATTGCCCAGGAAGTGATAGAGAAGTGTCTGCCTTATTCCGGAAATTCTATGCGAATCGGTATCAGTGGTGTGCCCGGTGCCGGCAAGAGTACATCTATTGATGTATTTGGATTGCATGTGCTTGAGAAGGGAGGAAAATTAGCTGTTTTAGCTATTGATCCCAGTAGTGAGCGTTCTAAAGGCAGTATTTTGGGAGATAAGACCCGTATGGAGAAACTATCTGTCCATCCGAAGTCTTTTATACGGCCTAGTCCGTCGGCAGGTTCGTTGGGAGGGGTAGCTCGTAAGACTCGTGAAACGATCATACTTTGTGAGGCGGCGGGCTTTGATAAGATTTTTGTTGAAACGGTTGGAGTAGGGCAGAGCGAAACGGCAGTGCATTCTATGGTGGATTTCTTTTTGCTGATCCAACTGGCCGGTACTGGTGATGAATTGCAGGGGATTAAGAGAGGTATCATGGAAATGGCGGATGGAATTGTTATCAATAAAGCCGACGGCAGCAATATTGAGAAAGCAAAACTGGCTGCCAGTCATTTCCGCAATGCTTTACATTTGTTTCCTGCTCCTGATTCGGGCTGGAGTCCTAAAGTAATGACGTATTCCGGCTTTTATGGTATTGGAATTAAAGAAATCTGGGATATGATCTATGAATACTTCGCTTTTGTGAAAGCGAATGGTTATTTTGAATATCGCAGAAATGAACAGGCCAAGTATTGGATGTATGAGTCTATCAACGAGCATTTGCGTGATAGTTTCTATAATAATGAAAAGATAATTTCTATGTTGGCTGCAAAAGAGGAAGAGGTGCTGAATGGCAAACTGACTTCGTTTGTTGCTGCCAAAAAGTTATTGGATGCTTATTTCTCAACCTTGAAATAAGGTTTTGCTACCAACAGGCAAAACAAAAAACGCAGATTATGATTATTCATTAAATCTGCGTTTTTTTTATTGTCTGTGGTGGATGAAATTAGATAGAAAGTTCGTGAAGTACATTCACCAATTCTCTGTCTATAGGCTTGTCGTTCTTTATAGCTTTAGCGAAAGGTACATAAACAATCTTATCATCATCAATACCAATCATTACATTACGTTGTCCTTCCAATAGTGCTTGGATGCTGGCCACTCCCATACGGCTGGCAATGATTCGGTCATGCGCTGTGGGGCGTCCGCCACGTTGTAAATGTCCTAATATCGTTACACGCACATCGTATTGCGGATATTCGTTCTTCACACGTTCGGCATAGTGCATTGCACCCCCGGTCAGTTCGCTTTCGGCTACTAATACGATGCTACTGCTCTTGGATTTGCGGAAACCATGTTCGATGAATTCTTCCAATTGGTCAACTTCTGTGCTGAATTCCGGAATGATAGCTGCTTCTGCACCTGCGGCAATAGCGCCGTTCAATGCCAAGAAACCTGCATCACGTCCCATCACTTCAACAAAAAATAAGCGTTCGTGAGAAGTTGCCGTATCACGGATTTTATCTACTGCATCCAAAATTGTGTTCAAAGCTGTATCATAGCCGATGGTGGTGTCGGTTCCATACAGGTCGTTGTCAATCGTTCCGGGCAGACCGATACAAGGCACATCAAATTCCTGAGCAAAGATACGTGCACCGGTCAACGAACCGTCACCGCCGATAATGACCAAAGCATCAATCTCGTGCTTTTTCATATTTTCGTAAGCTTGTGCCCGTCCTTCGGGTGTCGTGAATTCTTTGCAACGGGCGGTTTTCAGAATGGTACCTCCCATTTGTATGATGTTGCTAACATTTTGGCTTTTGAATTCCTGAATTTCATCTGTTACCAATCCTTTGTAACCTCTATAAATGCCATATACTTTCAAGCCGTTATAGATGGCAGAACGTGTGACTGCACGAATGGCAGCATTCATTCCCGGAGCATCTCCTCCAGAGGTTAAAATACCAATACTTTTAATCGTTCCCATAAATACCCATTTTAATATTTTTATGTCGCAAAGTTAACAAATTATCAGTTGGACAACGATAATTTTCTATTTTTTATTGGTCTATTTTTCGTTTAAGATTGCTTTTTTACATTCTTCCATCAACCATTTGGGGGTGGAAGTCGCTCCACAAATGCCGATGGAACGGACGTCCTCGAGCAAGTTCCGGTCTATTTCTTCCGGCTGGTCAATGAGGTATGAATTCGGATTGATCTTTTTGCATTCTTGATATAAGATCTTTCCGTTTGAGCTTTTTCGTCCGCAGACAAAAAAGATCAGATCATGTGCTGCTGCAAATTTGCGGATGTTAGGCATCCGGTTGGCCACTTGCCGGCAGATTGTGTCGTAATATTCAAAAGTGGCATCGGGTGAGATATGCTCCTTGATATATTCTATGATTTGCCAGAATTCTTCCAAAGACTTGGTTGTCTGGGAGTACAAGCGTATGTCTTTGGTGAAGTCCAGATGAGCAGCTTCAGCAGGTGTTTCTATGACAATTGCTTTTCCATGAGTTTGACCTACCAGCCCCAGTACTTCGGCATGACCGTTCTTGCCATAAATCACGATTTGTGTGTCTTGACTTGCCGGAACATTGTCATACTCCTGTTTGATGCGCTTTTGGAGGCGTAATACTACCGGACAGGTGGCGTCAATGATCTCGATGTTGTTGGTACGGGCTATAGCGTATGTTTCAGGAGGTTCTCCATGTGCGCGCAACAGTACTTTGGCATCGTGTAATTGGGCAAACTCTTCGTGGTTTATTGTGATAAGCCCCATTTTTTTTAGGCGTTCACATTCCTGTCCGTTGTGTACAATGTCTCCCAGACAATAAAGAGTGTTTCCTTTTGCCAGTTCTTCTTCTGCTTTACGGATAGCTGTGGTGACTCCGAAGCAGAACCCAGATCCTTCGTCTATCTCTATGTTAACCATTTATCGCTGCTTGAAATTTTTCGGTCAGCCACTTTTTCTGTTCGGCAATGCTCATGTGGCTGTTGTCCAACAAGATAGCGTCATCCGCTTGCCGTAACGGGCTGACTTCACGGGTTTGGTCTATACGGTCACGCTCTTCCACATTTTCCAGAATTTTTTCATAAGAGGCTTCTTGCCCTTTACTTCTTAATTCATCATAACGGCGCTGTGCACGTATGGCAGCCGAGGCGGTTACAAATATTTTCAGTTCGGCATCGGGGAAAACAACGGTTCCAATGTCCCTTCCGTCCATGACAATTCCTTTGGCCTTTCCCATTTCCTGTTGTTGTTTCACCAAAGCCTCACGTACAAAACCCAAGGCGGCGATAGGGCTTACATGAGAGGAAACTTCCATGCTGCGGATGGCATCCTCTACATTTGTATCGTTCAGGAAAGTCATGGGGCGTTGTGTTTCCGGATTTAACCGGAATGAAATATGTATATCGGGCATCGCTGTTTTTAACGCTTCGGTGTCGATGCCTCTTTCCGTAAAGAACCCTTTCTGCAGGCTATATAATGTAACAGCACGATACATGGCACCGCTATCAATATAAATGTATCCTATTTCACGTGCCAAGTCTTTGGCCATCGTGCTTTTTCCACATGATGAAAAACCGTCAATGGCAATAGTTATTTTTTTCATATATAATTAATGTATAGGTGACTACTAAAAACGCTTCAAAGATAGATAAAAGTTGGGTGTATGTCTATGAAATCGGATGAAAATAAAATGAATTAGCATATTTTTCATGTGAAAATACTTTTTATTTAAAAGATTTGTGTTACATTTGCCCTCAGTGAGAAACACTTAATTTTAAAACACAATTTATGGAAGTTAAAAAATCGCCTAAAGCAGATCTCGAAGGTAAAAAGAGTACCTGGCTGCTTATCGGTTATGTGTTTATCCTTGCTCTCATGTTTGTAGCTTTCGAATGGACTGATCGCGACAAGCAAGTGACTACGGAAACAGGTATAACCGATGTCGTATTTGAAGAAGAAATTATCCCTATTACGGAACAGGAACAAAAACAAGCTCCTCCTCCTCCCGAAGCTCCTAAGGTAGAAGAAGTGCTTCAGATCGTTGAAAACGATGCTAAAGTAGAAGAAACTGCCATTCAGGCTTCTGAAGAAACAGGTCAGGCTGTGGAAGTTAAATATGTTCCGGTAGAAGTGGAAGAAGAAGAACCTGAAGAACAGCAGATATTCCAAGTTGTAGAGGAAATGCCTGAATTCCCCGGAGGTATGGCTGAATGTTTGAAGTTCTTGGGTAAGAATATTAAATACCCCACTATTTCTCAGGAAAACGGTGTGCAAGGTAAGGTTATCGTTCAGTTTGTCGTTAATAAGGACGGTTCTATCGTTGACCCGGTGGTTGTGCGTAGTGTAGACCCCTACTTGGATAAGGAAGCACTCCGTGTAATCAAGACCATGCCGAAATGGAAACCTGGCAAACAGCGTGGTAAAGCTGTACGTGTGAAATATACAGTGCCTGTAACTTTCAAATTACAGTAATAAAATACTTTAATATCTTAATTAAGAGGCTGCCTTTAAAAAGCAGCCTCTTTTTCTAGAACCCCTTAATCAAAATAATTTATGGCTTTTTCTGCAGACCAGTTATTGGAAAAGGTAAATACTTATCTTGCTACGATGCCTTATGTGCGCGAACCAAAAGGATTGTATGCTCCTATAGAGTATGTCTTGTCATTAGGCGGTAAACGTATCCGTCCTGTTTTGATGTTGCTTTCCTATCAGCTTTACAAAGAGAATGTGGATGATATTTTACCACAAGCGGCAGGTATAGAGACTTATCATAATTATACATTGTTGCATGATGATTTGATGGATTGTGCGGATATGCGCAGAAACAAGCCTACCGTGCATAAGGTTTGGGATGAGAATACGGCTATTCTTTCGGGGGATGCCATGCTGGTGTTGGCTTATCGGCTGATGAACAATTGTCCGGAGCGTTATTTGAAGCAAGTGATGGATATTTTCAGTCAGACTGCTTTGGAAATTTGTGAAGGACAGCAGTGGGATATGGAATTTGAAACCCGGAATGATGTTACTGTTCCCGAATATATGGAGATGATTCGTTTAAAGACATCGGTACTTTTGTCTGCTGCGTTAAAAATTGGTGCTGTATTAGGGGGGGGGTCGGAAGATGATGCCCGCAAATTATACGATTTCGGTATCAAAATGGGATTGGCATTCCAGTTACAGGATGATTATCTGGATGTGTATGGGGATTCGAAAGTGTTTGGAAAAAATATAGGTGGAGATATTTTATGCAATAAGAAGACTTTTATGCTGATCAATGCGTTGGCTTTGGCAGATGGGATACAACGGAAGGAGTTGGAAAAATGGATAGCTTCTACTGCTTTTTGTCCGGAAGAAAAGATAAAAGCTGTAACAGCTCTTTATGATAAGATAGGCATCGGCGGAATTTGTGAAGAAAAGATTAACGCTTATTATGTCGAGGGGCTTTCATTGTTGGAAAGTATGGCTGTGCCTTCTGAAAGAAAAGAAGAGCTGAAGTCTTTTGTTTGTCATTTAATGAATAGAAAAGTATAATATGATTGACACGCATTCTCATTTGTTTGTTGAGGAGTTTGATGAGGATTTGCCGGCTGTGATAGAACGTGCTCGGGATTCCGGAGTATCTAAAGTCTTTATGCCCAATATTGATGACACCACGGTGGAAGCGATGTTGAATGTCTGTACGGCATATAAGGGGTATTGTTTTCCTATGATTGGATTTCATCCGACTTCTGTTGGGGCTGATTCGTTATTCCGTATTTATGAGATGAAAAAGCTGCTTTCCGGTGAACATCCTTTTGTGGCTGTAGGTGAGGTGGGAATGGATTTGTATTGGGATAAGACATATTTGAAAGAACAACAGAAGGCGTTGGATATACAGATTCAATGGGCATTGGAATATCATCTGCCTTTGGTGTTGCATTGCCGTGAAGCTTTTCCGGAGTTGTTTGAAGTGATGGAACCTTATAAAAAAACTGAGTTAAGCGGTATCTTTCATAGTTTTACGGGTACTCTGGAGGAAGCAGGGCAGGTTTTAGAGTATGCTCGTTTTTTCTTTGGGATCAATGGAGTCGTTACATTCAAGAAGAGTAGTCTGGCTGAGGTCTTACCTCATATCCCCTTAGACAGAATCGTTCTTGAAACGGATTCTCCTTATTTGGCTCCTGTGCCTTTCAGGGGAAAACGGAACGAGTCTTCTTATATAAAGAATGTAGCGATGAAACTTGCCGAAATCTATGGTCTGGATTTTAAAGATGTGGATAGAATTACTGCCAATAATGCTTTAAAAGTGTTCAAAATGGCTGAATAAGTTTTTAAAGTTTATTAATTTTGATAGGTAATTTAAATATTGGCAGGGCTAATTCTACGTAAGACGAAAAAAAAGAATACATTTGTAGCTGAAATCGCTTGCAGTTCCCGATTTTCTTTGTAATTTGCACCCGATTTTAAAAAAGATAGTATTGTGTCGCCCGAAAAGGAGAGATGCTCGAGTGGTTGAAGAGGCACGCCTGGAAAGCGTGTAAACGCCAAAAGTGTTTCGCGGGTTCGAATCCCGCTCTCTCCGCATTGTAATGGAAAGCACAACAGACTGGAAGACAATTAAAACAAATAAATAACAATTAATTAATCTTAAAAATTAGACACACAATGAAAAAGTTATTTGCAATTCTTGCAGTGATGGGAGTCCTTACTTTAGGATCAGTTCAGCCTGTTATGGCTCAAGACGCAGCTCCGGCTCAAACAGAACAGACTACTGAAGCAGCAGTGGTTGAAGAAGGTGGTGGTCTTCACAAAGAGTTAAAAACCAAATTTATTGAAGGTGATGCCAGCTTCATGTCATTGGTAGCTATCGCATTGGTTTTAGGTTTGGCTTTCTGTATTGAACGTATCATTTATTTGAGCTTGGCTGAAACGAATACAAAGAAGTTGATGGCTAACATTGAGGCTGCTTTGGAAAAAGGTGATGTTGAAGCTGCTAAAACTGTATGTCGCAATACTCGTGGTCCGGTCGCTTCTATTTGTTATCAAGGCTTGATGAGAATAGATGAAGGTATTGATGTAGTAGAACGTTCAGTTGTTTCTTACGGTGGAGTTCAAGCCGGTTATTTGGAAAAAGGATGTTCTTGGATTACATTGTTCATCGCAATGGCTCCGTCTTTGGGATTCTTGGGTACTGTAATCGGTATGGTTATGGCGTTCGATAAGATTCAGCAGGCTGGTGATATTTCTCCGACAGTTGTAGCTGGTGGTATGAAAGTGGCTTTGATTACTACTATCTTCGGTTTGGTTGTAGCATTGATTCTTCAGGTATTCTATAACTACATCCTTTCTAAGATTGAAGGTTTGACAAGTGAAATGGAAGACTCTTCTATCACTTTGTTGGATATGATCACTAAATATAACTTGAAATACAAAAAATAATTAGGAGATGGCTAAGTTATCATATAAAGTGTCTTACTACATAATGTACATTTGCTTTGCGCTGATTCTTGTCGTGCTGGGAATGTTCTATTTTGTAGGATACAATAATCCGGTAGGTGAATATAATGCACCTGAACATACGGAAACATTGATTTACTTAATGTATGCAATGTTTGGAATATGTGTGGCAGTAACTGTAATTGGTGCGATAGCACAATTTGGCGCTGCTTTGAGAGATAATCCTAAAAGTGCAATAAAGTCTTTGATCGGCTTGGTCTTGTTTGTGGTAGTATTGGTCGTTTCTTACGGTATGGGTTCTGACTCTCCTGTTGTTTTGGCCGATGGTAGTGCTTACACTGATACAGGTTGGTTGAAAATTACTGATATGCTGATTTACTCCATTTATTTCTTGTTTGGTGTGGCTGCAATCGGTACTTTAGTAAACTTGAGCGGTATCTTTAAAAGATAATATTATCTACATTGATTAAATAATTTAAAACGAAGTAAGTAAAATGGCAAGAAAAAAAAGAGGCGTACCTGGAATTAACTCCAGTTCAACAGCTGATATTGCCTTTATGTTGCTTATTTTCTTCCTGATAACAACATCAATGGATACTGACCGTGGCTTGGCGAGACGGCTTCCGCCTCCTCCCGAAAACAAGGATCAGAAAGATGATGATATTATTGTAAAGGAACGAAACATCCTTCAAGTCCGTCTGAATAAAGACAACCAGCTGATGTGTGGTACGGACTATATTGATGTGAAGCAATTGAAAGAAAAGGCAAAAGAGTTTATAGCCAATCCGTATGATGATGAAAATCTGCCTGAAAAGCATAGAAAGAATATTCCTTTGCTGGGTGATTGTATGATTACGGAAAATCATGTAATCTCTGTTCAGAATGACGTTGGAACTAGCTATCAAGCATATATTGATGTGCAAAATGAATTGGTTGCTGCGTATAATGAACTTCGTAATGAACTAGGTAAAGCTAAATTTGGAAAGCTTTATAATGAGTGCAACGAAGATGAACAAAAAGCTATTCGTGAATATTATCCGCAGAAGATTTCTGAAGCTGAACCTAAAAAGTATGGAGGTAAGTAATGGGAAAATTTAATAAAACAGGTAAACGTGGAATGCCTGAGTTGAATACCTCTTCATTGCCTGACCTTATCTTTACCATGTTGTTCTTCTTTATGATTGTAACAACCATGCGTGAGGTTACATTGAAGGTTCAATTTCAGGTTCCTCAAGGAACAGAATTGGAAAAGTTGGAAAAGAAGTCGTTGGTTTCCTTTATTTATATAGGTAAACCGTTGCCGGAATTCCAAAAGAAAATGGGTGCTGAAAGTCGTATTCAGTTGAATGATAAGTTTGCTGAAGTGTCAGAAGTTCAGGACTACATTTATCAGGAACGTGAGAATATGAAAGAAGAAGACCAGCCATTTATGACAGTATCCTTGAAAGTTGATAAAGATACAAAGATGGGTATTGTACAGGATGTAAAGCAGGCACTTCGTCAAGCTTACGCTTTGAAAATAAACTATTCAGCTACTCAACGTCAGTAATAGTTATATAAGCATAGATAAAAAAGGAAGCTGTTTTTAACAGCTTCCTTTTTTTATGTTTTCCATTCTATTTGTTATGGACGAATTTATCCGTTACCTATGGCTAGTAATAGTACGTACAATGGATTTTTTGAGGACAAACTCCTGTGTGGTGGTTCAGGGAATTGAAGAAAAAGAATGTTCAGAGCTCTTGTCCGTAAACTTCTTTGTAAAGAGTCTTTTTAACTTTCTCAAAATCACTTTCCATATCTATATCCCCATAGGTCATTAAGAGCATTGGTAGGCCGCTATCTCCCTTACGGTAGGGAGGTTGTATATAGGGCTTTTTATGTAAAGTGAATTCCAAACGTTTATAGAAGTGAATACGGCGTGTGCTCATTTCATCATTAGGCTCCTCTACTTCCAATACAATTGGACCTTTTAACTGTTTTTTTATCATTTCCAGCACACGTTTTCCATACCCTCCGTTTCTGAGGCTGGGATCAATAGCGAAATGTTCGATATAGTAAAAATCTCCCATTGTCCAATAGCTGATCATACCAATGCTGTTACCGTTTTCTAAAATAATGTTGTTGCAGAACCGGGGATTATTATCAGAATATTCTCTCTGCTGTACGGTATCACGGCGTTCTTCTTGAGGGAATGCCGTATGCATTAATTTTTCCACAAAGGTATAATTAACCTCATCTTGTGTTTTTACTTGTTTAATTTCAATCATTTTATCTGTCTTTGTTTAGTCTTAAGTTATGAACTTATTTCGCAGTATAAAAGTTTATTAGTCTTTCTAATGCACGTTGGCATACCGGGCAGAATGCAGGTGCTTCGTTTATCTTCATTCTGCATTCGGTAGTAGGACGATAAAGTCCTTTTTGTGTATAGCCTGCTCCTTCATAGACACCCACCTTGGTGTATAAGTCGGCATTTTCTGTAGCTACCGGAGTAGGTATGGCAGTACCTTCCGGAATCATATCTTTCCATTTACTGTCGAAATCAATTAATGTGGTGATATTTGGCTCCCAAGGTTCCACTTCATATGGATATTGCGGGCTTGGGGCTTCGGTATATGCATATTCATCTGCTAATCCTCCAAAACTATGGCCGAATTCATGGACTACAACCGGTTGAAAATCAGGATGGTGTGCTGTGGTCAGTGTATATGAGTTATAGATGCCACCTCCTCCATAGGTGTCTGTATTGGCTAGAATAATGATATGCTCGTAAGGAATTCCAGCCAACCAATTATGAATACTTTTTACCCGACTGGTAGTGAGATACCGGTCGGAATAGAACGTGTTGAAATGTGAACTTACAGCTGTAGATTTCCATTTGCCTTGTCCCGGTATGCTGACTCCGCTGTCTTCCGAAGGGCTTGCCACAGCGACAATATTAAATTTGTCCTTCAGTTTCTTGAAAGGTTCATGACTGAACAGGGCGTCACACGCTGTCTGGGCATCTTTATAAAATATATCCATCTCTTTTTCTGTATATCCTTCTGCCATGATTGCTACATCGATGCAATCTGCGGCATTTCCGTTTTGCAGAAGATAGCGATGAGGGGTAATATGGTTTGTTCCCCTCTGATGGATCAGAATATCATTGGGGATTATTTCATGTGTGAGTGAGGCATTTACTTTATGATATACATCTTTTAGAGATATGGTCACTACTGCTTCTTTTTTGGGATAAGGCAAAAGAAAAGAATTCTCGAAGCCTCTTTTTATCCTACTTGCTTCTTCTTCGCTTACCCATTCTTGGAAAAGGCTAGAGAATGACGTTCGATAAATGGTTTCTCCTGTTGCTTTGTCTTTCATTGTGATTTCACCGTTGCCTGCCAAAGGAAGTTCTGCTAGATGATGCTTGCGTCCTGCCCATTGCGGAAGGCTTGACAGTTCGTCCAGATATACTTCTTGTTTTTTGGCATCTCCGGTAAAAATATAATCTGCCCGAAGTGTTTTATCTTCGAAATAATCACTGAAATTTTGAGCGTTTACAGTCATGCTGAATAAACTGCACAAGGTAAAAATAAATGTCTTTTTCATCGTCTTTGCATTTTCTGCAAAGATAGGACATTCTATTAAATTATTGGTATTTATACAATAAAAGTTATGAATCGCACGAATATTGTCGGGAAAAGTCATATCTTTGCAGAAAATTAAACTAAAAAGAATGGGACATCATCAATTAGACAGTTTGGATGAGCAGATTTTGAGGTTGATAGCCAGTAATGCTCGTATTCCGTTTTTGGAAGTAGCCCGTGCTTGCAATGTATCCGGTGCAGCCATTCATCAGCGTATTCAGAAATTAACTAATCTGGGAATTCTTAAGGGATCTGAATATGTTATTGATCCAGAAAAGATCGGATATGAGACATGTGCATATATTGGTCTTTATCTGAAAGATCCGGAACAATTTGATTCAGTGACAGAGGCTTTGAAAAATATTCCTGAAGTCGTAGAATGTCATTTCACTACGGGACAATATGATATGTTTATCAAGATTTATGCAAAGAACAATCATCATTTGCTTAGCATAATTCATGATAAGTTGCAACCATTGGGCTTGGCTCGTTCAGAAACTATTATATCTTTTAATGAGGCTATCAAGAGACAAATGCCTATCCTCGATTTAGCTGATGAAGATTAATCGTTACTTTATCCGGCTATAATTAATAAAACTATACGGGTAGAGATGTTTTTCATCTGTCGGGTGATCTTCTCTGCCTGTTTCTTTCCATTCCTCTTTCTTTATTTCGGGAAAATAAGCATCAGCTTCCTTGGATGTGTCATCAATAAATGTGATATATAATTGTTGGGCTATATGCATTGCCTCTTTATACAAGCTTGCACCGCCTATAATAAATATTTCTTCTTCTTCTTCTTTGCAGTGGGATAAAGCGATTTCCAATGCAGGGAAACATTCAGCTCCGGCAAAGACTGCTCCTTCCCGGCGGCTTAATACAATATTCCGGCGATTGGGAAGTGCTCCTTTGGGAAGTGATTCAAAGGTTTTGCGTCCCATGATGATAGTATGTCCGGTTGTTAAAGCTTTAAAACGTTTCAAATCGTTGGGAAGCCAATATAATAATTTATTTTCAAATCCAATGCCGTGGTTGCGTGCTATTGCTACTATAATTGAAATATTCATAGTGATGAGTGGTTAGTGGTGAATGTTTAGTGATATTAGTGGTAAGTGATGAATAAGCTTGTGCAGCCTATTCACCATAACTGCTAAACAGATACTTTACCCGCAATGTGTGGCCATGGATCATAATTCACCAATTCAAAATCTTCATATTTAAAACTGAATATATCCTTGATATCCGGGTTGATTTTCATTTGAGGTAAGGGACGGGGTTCACGGCTCAATTGAAGTTTTACTTGTTCCAAGTGGTTGGTATAGATATGTGTGTCACCTAGTGTATGAACAAAATCACCGGTCTGTAATCCGGTAACTTGTGCTACCATTTGCAGCAACAATGCGTAGGAGGCGATATTAAAAGGTACTCCCAAGAATGTATCTGCACTGCGTTGGTAAAGTTGTAGGCTTAAACGTCCGTTGGCAACGTAGAATTGAAAAAAAGCATGGCAAGGGGGAAGATTCATGTTATTTAAATCGGCTACATTCCATGCACTGACAATGATGCGTCGTGAATCCGGATTATGCTTGATCGTTTCTATTGCTTCGGAAATTTGGTCAATAAAGCCTCCATTGTAATCTGGCCAGGAACGCCATTGATAGCCGTAGATATGTCCTAGGTCTCCGTTTGCATCGGCCCATTCATTCCAGATGCGTACCCCGTTGTCTTGCAGGTATTTCACATTGGTATCCCCTTGCAGAAACCACAGAAGTTCGTGAATGATGGATTTTAAATGCAGCTTTTTGGTGGTGACCAAAGGGAAACCCTCTTCCAAGTTGAAGCGCATTTGATGACCGAATACGCTGATGGTTCCTGTACCGGTGCGATCCTCCTTGTGAATACCTTCGGTCAGGATACGGTTTAATAGGTCTAAATATTGTTTCATGTTCGGATATTCATTTTATAGATTGCAAAAGTACACAAAATCTTTCTTTTTCCGAGCATGACCCTAGTTCTATTTCAGTTTTCACCATTTCAGGCTGCATACACGTTGTAAGCCGATGATGATAAGAACCGCAGTGGCGATAACCAGTGATTGGAAATTAGTATCACTTACCAAATAATAAGTTTGGGAAGTAACTATGTCACTGATTGTCTGGCATAGAATTTCAAAGCCATTGAAAATGTAGAATAATGCACAACAGACAATGGCGCAAGTTACACTGAGTATATCCGATAACCATTGGGCTGGTTGGGGGAGGCGGCGGATAACCCCGCGTGAAAATCCATTGTCCTCAATTTCATGTTTGTTGGCAAGCATGAAATTCTTAATTAATGTATCATCGTTTTCCATCATAACCATTCTGTTTTAAGAAAGTTGTCAATTTTGTTTTTCCGCGTGATAAATGGGACTTGATTGTTCCTGCAGGCATTCCTGTAATCACTGCAATTTTTTCTATCGGAAGATCTTCCATAAAAAATAAGGTGATGCAGGTTCGCTCTACCTCTTTTAATTGGCTCAATCCCCGATATATGTCCATGTGTTCACCTACTTGCCTTTGTTCTGTTTGGTAAACAGCGTCTATTTCCCAAGTTTCCAGTCCGGACGTTTCTTTTTTGCTGCGAATATAGTCATAAAATATATTATAAGCAATACGGTAAAGCCATGTGGAGAAACTGGACAAATTTTTAAATGAAGCCAAGTTGGTGTATGCTTTTATAAAAGTTTCCTGTGCCAAGTCGTCGCTGAGCTCTGTATCTCCCAATGTTTGGTGCAGGAAAAAACGCCTGATGGGCGATTGGTACTTTTTGACCAAAGTATCAAACGCCCGGGTGTTTTTAAAGACCACCACTTGTGCTACCAACGCTATGTCGTTGATTTGGCTCATTTTTATTCTTCGTTGTGGTGAGTGTCTATATTGTCCTTTATGTTTTGTGTTTCTTTGGCCTCTTTGTTACGTCCCAGTTCAATATTTTCAATTTTCATTGATCTGACTCCGTTTTCATCCTGGTTTATTCGGGTAGGAGGGAAAGGATCATCTTTTTTCTTTTTGTGTGGAGTGGTAGTGTAAGCTATCAATACTTGTCCCAACCCCATACAGAAAATAAGGAATCCGATAGCTGCCAATCCTTCTTCTTCTGTCAGTACCCAAAGGAATACTCCCAAACCAATGCCTAAGAATATATTCTTGATCCCCTTTGTCATTACAGCATTTCCTTGTTCTTCGGGGTCATTGAACAGTTCGGCCGGAATGGTTCGTCCTGCTGCCAGAGCCTCTGCAGCCAGTTTGTATTTGGCTTGTTTGTTCTTGTACCTGAACCAAAGTACAATAGCTACGATAAAGAAAGGGAGGCCACAACAGATGATGAGTGCGACAATTGCTACCGAAGTAGGAGGACCGCTATTCCAATCACCGAAATCCGAACTAATGTCATGCATGGCAGCATTCTGATCTTCATTTACATCTTGCAGGTCGCTTATAACGACTGTATCCATCCGAGTGCTGTCAAGGGCTGAAGGTACTAATTTGATTGTTTTGGCATGGGTTGCGAAGCAAGTCCCTATGAGTAAGGTCAAAATAAAAAGTAACTGTTTCATGTTTTTATATCTTTATTATTGTTTTCTGCTAGTTAGACGGAACGAATAAGGAAATAGGTTGCAAATAGACAGAAAATTTTCTGATAATCCCAAAATATCATCGTATTTTTGTAACATAAAAAGGAAGGAACATGAAATTACCATCAGAATTTGAAGCAAGAACCCTGGAATGGATGGGAGAAGAAACTTATCGCGCGTTGGAAGCGGCTTTGCAGACGGAGCCTCCTGTCAGTATTCGTGTCAATCGTACGAAGTGGAGTGGGGAAGTTGCAGGAGAACCGGTACTTTGGGCATCTGCAGGGGTTTATTTATCGCAACGGCCCACTTTTACATTCGATCCGTTGTTTCATGCTGGTTGCTATTATGTGCAAGAAGCATCTTCCATGTTTGTGGAACAGGTATTACGCACTTATATTACCGGACCTGTAGTGATGCTCGATTTGTGTGCTGCTCCCGGTGGCAAGTCTACTCATGCGCGTTCAGTTCTCCCCGTAGGTAGTTTGTTGGTGGCTAATGAGGTGATGCGTAACCGTTCTCAGGTATTGGCTGAAAATTTGATAAAGTGGGGAAATGCAGAAGTTGTGGTGACGAACAACGATCCGGCCGATTTCACTTCTTTGACAGAGGTGTTTGATGTTGTCTTGGCGGATGTGCCTTGTTCCGGTGAGGGGATGTTCCGGAAGGATCCTGTGGCTGTAGAGGAATGGAGTACGGACAATGTGCAGGTTTGTTGGCAACGTCAGCGTAGGATTTTAGCGGATATATGGCCGGCTTTGAAACCCGGTGGTCTGCTGATTTATAGTACCTGCACTTATAATAGGGAAGAGGATGAGGAAAATGTGGCTTGGATTGCTGATGAATTGGGTGCGGAGATACTGAAAGTGCCAGTGGCGTCGGAATGGGGGATAATAGGAAATTTGGCGGGACAGGATTTTCCTGTTTATCGTTTTTTGCCTCATAGAGTGAAAGGAGAAGGATTTTTCTTGGCTGTATTGAGGAAGAGTGCTGCCATTTCTCATGTTGTTCCTTGTATTCGTTGTCAGGATGACAAAGAGAAAATAACAAAAAAGAAGAGAAAAGGAGAAAAGGGGAGCTTGTCTCAGGTTGTTCCTTTTCCCAAAGAAGTAAAAAGTTGGTTAAAGCAGGCGGAGGATTTCCGATTTGAGGTAAGAGGCACGAAGGTGATAGCCTTCCCCAATGTCCATCTTTCAGAATATGATCTGTTCCGTCAGGAATTAAAAGTTGTTCATGCGGGTGTTACTATAGGTGAGTTGAAAGGAAAAGACGTTATACCGGATCATTCGTTGGCAATGAGCACATTGCTGAATCATGATGGTTTCTCTCGTTTTGAATTGACCTATGAACAGGCTATTGCTTATTTGCGTAAAGAAGCGATCACATTGGATGCTTCTGTTCCGCGTGGTTATATACTTTTGACTTATAAAAACATTCCATTAGGATTTGCCAAGAACATTGGCAATCGGGCTAATAACCTCTATCCGCAGGAATGGCGTATCCGAAGCGGTTATTTACCCGAAGAACTTTCTTTTGTATGCTAAAAGGAGCCATAGATTTGTTCGGGAAGATTGTGCATATTGTTTTTCATAGACTGGCGCAATGCTTCTCCGGGTACAGACTTGTTTGTATTCTATAATATACAAATTTGTTTGGCTTCGTACAAGGAAAATGTGATTATCAGAAAGGCTTCCTGTAGGTACACCCGTTTTTCCATTCTGAGCAGCCATACGCGGTTTTTCCTTTTATAATCGTTCCTTTGCCACATAGCGGGCAGGATTTTCCCACCAATTCGTTATCGGATGGGATAGTGGGAGCGGGCGTGGCTGAAGA
Organism: Phocaeicola sp. GP0067; assembly: GCF_031119655.1. Taxonomy (NCBI): domain Bacteria; kingdom Pseudomonadati; phylum Bacteroidota; class Bacteroidia; order Bacteroidales; family Bacteroidaceae; genus Phocaeicola; species Phocaeicola sp. GP0067. Next base: position 61,083 of record NZ_JAVHZY010000004.1, on the reverse strand, counting down.
AGCGTTTTTTCGTGAGGTCCCTGCCTTTTTTTTCGGCTGTTTGACCGTAGAGGTTGTTGCAGTTTTCGTTGCTGTTTCCTCTATTGTGGTGACGCGGCGGTTTGTATTATCACTTAAAACGCTGTGTACTATTTCACTTACCATTTGCTTTAATTCATTTAGAAAAGTCGTTGCATCATAGCTTTTCTTTTCTATTTCACGTAGTTTCTTTTCCCATATTCCCGTTAATTCGGCGGATTTCAACAGTTCTTCGCGAATTAGTCCCACCAGTTCTATTCCGGTAGGGGTTGCGATCAGATTTTTACGTTCTTTACGGATATAATGGCGTTTAAATAGGGTTTCAATAATGGCTGCACGTGTAGACGGACGTCCTATTCCATTTTCTTTTAATGCATCGCGTAGCTCGTCATTATCTACCAGCTTACCGGCAGTTTCCATAGCGCGTAGTAAAGTTGCTTCTGTATATGGCCGTGGGGGTTGTGTCCACTTCTCGTCCAGTTTGGGCAGATGCGGCCCGCTTTCTCCTTTCACAAAAGCGGGCAAGGAGTGTTCTTCGTCATTTTCACGGGCTTCTGCATCGGGATCGGTCATACCTTCTGGCAGATTGGTTTGTGGTTTGGCAAAGATAACGCGCCATCCGGGATCTAGAATCTGTTTTCCTGTGGCTTTGAATTCTATACTGTCAGCTTCGCCTATTACGGTAGTAGTGGCAAACTTGCAGTCGGGATAGAATACGGCAATAAAGCGGCGTGCTACTAAATCAAATACCCGTTTCTCCATTTCTGTCAGATTTACAGGAGGTTGTCCCGTAGGAATAATGGCATGGTGATCCGTTACTTTTGAATTGTCAAATACTTTTTTGGACTTGATGAGCTTTTGTCCTGCCAACGGAGCGGTAAATACTGTATATGGAGTTAGTCCCGCCAAGATATTGGGACATTTGGGATAGATGTCATCGCTTAAGAAAGTAGTATCTACACGAGGATAAGTAGTCACTTTCTTTTCATACAATGACTGGATAAGTTTTAGAGTTTCGTCAGCTGAATAAGCAAATTTTTTGTTACATTCCACCTGTAGGGAAGTCAGGTCAAAAAGACGGGGAGGTGCTTCTGTGCCTTGTTTTTTTGCTACTTCTGTCACGGTAAAAGGAACATTTTTGATACGTTCCATAAGTGCCTGTCCGGTAGCAAGATCGGTGATGGGAGGAATTCCCCTGTTCCCTTCAGCCTTTTTGACTTTCTTGGGGTTCTCTTTAGCATCGCTTTCTTCCTGAGCCAGTTCCTCATCGCTTTTGCGGATGATGGCAGAGAATGTGGTTTCCCGGTATAAAGTAGCCAGTATCCAATATTGTTGAGGAGTGAAGTGCTCTATTTCTTGCTGACGCTTTACTATCAGTGCCAAAGTCGGGGTCTGCACCCGTCCTATCGATAGAATTTGTCTGTTTTGTCCGTACTTTAAGGTATAGAGCCGGGTGGCGTTCATGCCCAATACCCAATCGCCGATAGCACGGCTTAATCCGGCTTCGTATAAAGGTTGGAATTCTTTTTGATCTTTTAGTTTGCTGAATCCTTCGCGTATGGCTTCTTCAGTCAAGGATGAAATCCATAGACGTTTCACCGGGCAGTGTGCTCCTGCTTTCTGCATGACCCATCGTTGAATAAGTTCTCCTTCCTGGCCGGCATCACCGCAATTTATAATTTCATCGGCATTTTGCATCAGTCCTTCTATAATACGAAATTGTTTTTCAATGCCCGGATCGCTGATTAGCTTAATGCCGAAACGAGGTGGAATCATAGGAAGGCTGGACAGACTCCATGCTTTCCATGAGGGAGTGTATTCATGAGGCTCCTTCAAAGTACAGAGGTGTCCGAATGTCCAGGTAACCTGATATCCGTTTCCTTCTATATATCCGTCTTTTTTGGTTTTTGCTCCCAGTACATCCGCTATGTCACGGGCTACGGAAGGTTTTTCGGCAATACAAACTATCATATTTTTTTTCGTTTCTGTTCAAATAGGATTGCAAAGGTAATAAAAACCTCGGAAGAGATTTTGTTTTGTCTTTATTAGTTCTTCTTTTATAAGAATTTAAAAGTAGGTATCGGGGGCTTTAAGGTCATTTCAGTGCAAATGGGCTGTTAGGTATGGTTTTTCTGTTATTTGCTGTTTGACGAATGTCTTTTGAACTTTTCTCTATGATTTCAGTTTCTTTTCAGAATCCTATAAGAATTTTGCATCAAAAAGAAACTATAAAACAATGTAATTATGAAAAAGAGTTGGATGTTATTTTTATTTTTCGCAGCTTTTGCTGCACTAACTTTTAGTGGTTGTAGTGATGATGACAATAGTGATGCTCCTGAAAACACACATTTGGTTTCAAAAGAAGTACAGGCTGCATTTAATGCAAAATATCCGCAAGCCAAAGACGTGAAATGGGAGCTGAAAGGTGATTATGCTGTAGTAGATTTTTATTGGGATGGTGGAGAGCATTCTGCATGGTTCAATCCGTTATCGGCTGCCTGGTATATGACAGAAACAGATGTTCGTTATGAAAATCTTCCCGAACCTGTACTTGCTGCCCATAAAGCAGGCAAATATGCTGATTGGCGGGTGGATGATGTGGATAAGTTGACTCGTGAGGGAATGGAAACTCTTTATGTCATTGAGGTGGAGAAAGGAGAATCCGAGCTGGATTTGTTTTATTCGTCTACAGGCATATTGGTAAAAACTGTTGTAGATACCGGACACGAAGAAGATTATGATGATTATTTGCCGCAGCCTGATGCAAACGGCATTATAGCTATTGTCAAGCAGAAATATCCCAATGCGACAATTGTAGAAATAGAACGTGAAAAAGGTTTGCAGGAAGTTACTATTTTAGATGAAAACAAAGAGAAAGAGGTTTATTTCAATGAGCGGAACGAATGGATGGGAACAAGCTGGGATGTACAGGTGGCAAATTTACCGGAAGCGGTAAAAAAATCGGTTATGGAAAAATATTCAGACTATGTGATAGATGATGCTGATTATGTGGTGACACCTGATAATGAATGGTATATACTTGATTTGGAAAACAAACAGATCGATAAAGAGCTTAAAGTAAAGGTAGATAAGGACGGCGTTTGGTTGTAATTTTATTATCCCCTAGGCTATGCTAGGTAAACAGGCGGATGTTTCATAGGGCCGGACAGCTTTGGGGGGCTTAAACATTATGATTTTTGTGGCAGGCAGTTGAAATGTGAATTTGTATTTCTGTTATACATTTTTTGTGATTTTGATGAGAGAGTAAAAGATGAATGTGGAAAAATAGATTTGTATGATATACGATATTCAGTTACATTTGCATTTAGAATAAAAAAACAGCATGATGGAAACAGGATTAACTTATACTTCGACTGTTGTCGTTTCAAAAGAAAATGTAGCTGCCACCATGGGTAGCGGCGATTTGAATGTGTTTGCCACTCCCGCTATGGTGGCGTTGATGGAGAATGCTGCCATGAGTGCCGTGGCAGATGAGTTGCCTGAAGGTTCCACTACAGTAGGGGCCATGATGAACACTACTCATATCAAGCCCTCGGCTGTGGGAGACACGGTTTCGGCTACTGCCGTATTAAAAGAGGTGGAAGGCAGAAAACTTACTTTTGAAGTGCGGGCGCAAGATAGCAAGGGCGTGATTGGAGAAGGTACACATGTACGTTATATTGTGGACAAAGAGAAGTTTATGAGTAAATTGTCTCAATAATTATTTGAAATTATGCCACAACTGAGAGCTTCCCTTCTTTTGTGATTCTGAATATTATTTGTTCCGATAACGGGAAATCAAGTAGAGGAATGAAGAACGTGCTTTAATAAAAAATATTTAAGGAGAGCAAAACGAATGACAATCTGAAAAAGAGTGTCATGGAGTTCTGCTCTCCTTCTTTTATTCTTGCAGCGCCAAGATATATTCGTATAACTTCTTATAAAACGGATGTTTCGTCAGCGTAGAGGCATCTCCTAATATAATAAGTTTCATGCGTGCACGTGTAATTGCTACATTCATTCGTCGCAAGTCATTTAGAAAACCAATCTGTCCCTCTTCATTTGCACGTACTAAACTGATGAGGATAACGTCTCGTTCCTGTCCCTGAAAACCATCTACCGTATTGATGGTGATAAGGTGTCGGTAAGGCTTGAAGAAAGCATCTCGTTTTATCAGTTGACGGAGATATTGTACTTGTGCTTTATAAGGAGAAATCAGTCCCACATCAATCCGTTCTTCCAGAAAACGGTCTTTACCTATTTTATTGATATAGTTGGTGAGTTGGGAAATGGAGAGTGCCGCCTCCTCTTTATTGATACGGCCGAAGCTTTCACCCACAAACTCTTCGTTGCATTCCATTCCTTCCGTATTTATCCATTCTATCGGTGTGTCATAGTCCAATATACTCCGATATTTTACTTCGGGAGCTGATTTCAGTTCACCCTGATAGAACCATTCTGAAGAGAAACGCATAATTTCGTCATTCATTCTATATTGTACCTTTAACAAGGATACAGTGTCGGGTTTGTTGTCTGCAATCTCCTGCATCAGTGTCCGGTCTAATCCTCCACGAGCTGCTTCCATGCATTTAATGGTAGGAGGAAGCTGGCAATAATCACCGGCCAGAATGACACGGTCTGCTTTGCGGATGGCAATCCAGCAGGCAGGTTCTAGAGCTTGTGCGGCTTCGTCTATGAATAAGGTACTGAATTTGCGTCCTGTCAATATTCTGTTGGCGGAACTTACCAGTGTGCAGGCTATCACACGTGCTTCGCCGAACAATGCTTCGTTGATGCGAATTTCCAGTTCGGTGGCACGGTCTTTCAGTGAGTTTATTTTCTGTCGGATATTCTCACGTTCCGCTCCTTTGCGCGAACGTCCGTAGAGCTCGCGTATTGCTTTTCGGATACTCCATAATTGCGGATAATCGGGATGGCTTTCAAAACGGCGTTCATAGGTAAAAGCAAGCATTTTGTCATTGACGCGGGTGGGATTACCAATACGGAGAACGGGAACACCCCGGTCCACCAGTTTCTCGCTAATCCAGTCTACAGCCATATTGCTTTGTGCGCAAACCATCACTTGATTTTCCCGGTGAAGGGTCTCGTAAATGGCTTCTACCAATGTGGTAGTCTTACCGGTTCCGGGCGGACCGTGGACTATAGCAACATCTTTGGCATGCATCACTTTATTTACTGCTTCCTCCTGCGTATTGTTTAACCAAGGGAAACGGGTGAAGCCGAAACTGAAAGTTTCCGCCTTTTGGCTGCCATGAAAAATCTCACGTAACTCTGCCAGACGATTCCCTTTTGCCTTGAGGACTTGTCCCAACGCTTCGAACATCAACCGGTAACTGGTTTCATCAAAATAAAGCTGTACTCCCAATTGTAGCTCGGTTGCCTGTATGCTGAGCAATGCATCTGCCGAGGGGAGAACGATTACCATTCGGTCTTCGTCCACGTAGTTGACAGTTGCCGTAAAATTGAAATAATGTAATTGGCCTGATGCATTTTGCGTAAAAAAGCATACCGGACGGCCGAATTCAAATACATGTTCTATGTCTTTGTCTTCTTGCCTTTCAACTTCTACAACCAATTGATTCAATGAGTTATAATAGCTTCTGCCTGCCGATATAGGATACCAGCACATACCCCGTTTCACTTTGCGCCCGATGCCCATTGCTTCAGTCTGTTGCCTGAAAGTCTCTTTTTCGTAATCATATTCTAATTTTAGTAACAACTCTTTGCGTTGTAGTTTGTTAATTATATTAGAAAGGGGTATATGTTGGTTCATAATGATGCTTTTTTCTATAAGAATTGCAAAGATAATAATAATCCTTTAGGTAGGACTTTATGTTTTATTTTGTTAAACGTATTATAGATAACACAAGAATTCAAATATTATTCCTATATTGCCAAAAATAAAATAGATTTAAAACTGTAATAATTATAAATAGTAAAAGGTATGGTATATGACTTGGACATGTTAAAGGCCTTTTATGCTTCTTTCGAAAAGAAGATAGGTCGGGTAAGAGCCGTGTTGCAGCGTCCGCTGACATTGGCTGAGAAAATTCTGTATACACATCTTTATGATGATGCTCAACTGAAGAATTATGAACGTGGCGAGGACTATGTGAATTTCCGTCCCGACCGCGTGGCTATGCAAGACGCGACGGCGCAAATGGCATTGTTGCAATTTATCAATGCAGGAAAGGATTCCGCTGCCGTACCTTCTACTGTGCATTGTGACCATTTGATTCAGGCATATAAAGGAGCGGGCCCGGATATTGCAACGGCTACGGAAACCAACCGTGAGGTATACGATTTCTTACGAGATGTTTCTTCGCGTTTCGGTATCGGGTTTTGGAAACCGGGAGCAGGAATCATTCATCAGGTGGTACTCGAAAACTATGCTTTTCCCGGGGGAATGATGGTAGGGACGGATTCTCATACCCCCAATGCCGGAGGATTGGGAATGGTGGCAATCGGAGTCGGTGGTGCCGATGCTGTGGATGTAATGACCGGTATGGAATGGGAGTTAAAGATGCCGAAACTGATTGGAGTTCATTTGACCGGAAGCTTGAATGGATGGGCTTCGCCAAAGGATGTGATTCTGAAATTGGCCGGTATTCTGACCGTGAAAGGTGGAACGAATGCCATTATAGAATATTTTGGAGAAGGGACAGCTTCACTTTCGGCAACCGGTAAGGCTACTATCTGCAATATGGGTGCAGAGGTGGGGGCTACCACATCCTTGTTCCCCTATGACGACCGGATGGCTGTGTATCTGAAAGCTACCGGAAGAGAGTCTGTAGCAGAGATGGCCGGAAAAGTGGCAAATGATTTACGTGCCGATGCTGAGGTTGTTGCCAATCCTTCTGCTTTCTACGACCGTGTGATTGAAATTAATTTGTCCGAGTTGGAACCTTATATCAATGGGCCGTTTACACCGGATGCCGCAACACCTATTTCAGAGTTTGCCGAAAAGGTATTGGTTAATGGTTATCCGCGTAAGATGGAAGTCGGGCTGATAGGTTCATGTACCAATTCATCTTATCAGGATTTAAGTCGGGCTGCTTCCATTGCCCGTCAGGTAGCTGAAAAACATTTGGCTGTGGCTGCTCCTTTGATTGTCAATCCGGGTTCTGAACAGATTCGAGCTACCGCCGAGCGTGACGGGATGATTGATGCTTTCCAAAAGATTGGGGCTACTATTATGGCGAATGCTTGCGGTCCGTGCATCGGACAGTGGAAACGCCATACCGATGATCCTGTCCGCAAAAACTCGATTGTCACTTCTTTCAACCGTAATTTTGCCAAACGTGCCGATGGTAATCCGAATACACATGCATTTGTGGCTTCTCCTGAATTGGTATTGGCTCTGACTATTGCCGGTGATTTATGTTTCAATCCGTTGAAAGATACGTTGATAAATCAAGAAGGCGAGAAGGTGAAATTGAGCGTTCCCGAGGGAGATGAATTGCCGTCGGCAGGTTTCACTCAAGGTAATCCCGGTTATTTGGCTCCTGCCGGTGCACAGGTAGAAATTAAGGTGAATCCCGAATCACAGCGTTTGCAGTTATTGGCTCCGTTTCCGGCATGGGATGGAAAGGATTTTACGGATATGCCTTTACTGATTAAGGCTCAAGGTAAATGTACCACAGACCATATTTCGATGGCAGGCCCGTGGCTGCGTTTCCGTGGTCATCTGGAAAATATTTCGGATAATATGCTGATGGGGGCGGTGAATGCTTTCAATGGTGAAACGAACAAGGTGTGGAACCGATTGACAAATACCTATGAGAGTGTATCGGGCGCGGCTAAGCAGTATAAAGCGCAAGGCATCGGGTCTATGGTAGTTGCGGAGGAAAATTATGGAGAAGGTTCCAGTCGTGAACATGCCGCTATGGAGCCTCGTTTTCTGAATGTAAAGGTTATTTTGGCAAAGAGTTTTGCCCGCATCCATGAAACGAATCTGAAGAAGCAGGGAATGTTGGCGGTGACTTTTATAGACAAAGCGGACTATGACAAGATTCAAGAACATGATTTGATTACCGTCAGCGGATTGGCGGACTTTGCTCCCGGAAGAAATCTGACTGTGACTTTACACCATGAAGATGGCACTCAGGATCGTTTTGAAGTACAGCATACTTATAATGAACAGCAGATAGGTTGGTTCCGTGCCGGCTCTGCTCTAAATGCAAGATAAAAGATGAAAAAGACAGTACCTTATATTACAGGAGACGGAGTGGGAGTAGAAATCACTCCCTCCATGCAAGCCATAGTGAATGCAGCCGTGAAAAAGGCATACGGCAATGAACATGAAATAGAATGGATGGAAGTGCTGGCAGGTGAACGTGCTTTCAACGAAACAGGTTCCTGGTTGCCGGATGAGACGATGGAGGCTTTCAAGAAATATGGTGTGGGCATAAAAGGTCCGTTGACTACTCCGGTAGGAGGTGGTATCCGTTCCTTGAATGTGGCTTTGCGCCAGACGCTGGATTTGTATGTGTGTCTGCGCCCCGTACGTTGGTTCAGCGGAGTGGTATCTCCGGTGAAAGAGCCTCAGAAGGTGGATATGCATATTTTCCGCGAAAATACGGAAGATATTTATGCAGGTATAGAATGGGAAGCAGGCACGCCGGAAGCTGAGAAGTTTTATCGTTTTTTGCATGATGAAATGGGAGTGGCTAAAGTGCGCTTTCCCGAATCTTCTTCGTTTGGCGTGAAACCGGTGTCCAAAGAAGGAACGGAACGTCTGGTACGTGCGGCATGTAAATATGCTTTGGAGCATGGCTTGCCGTCAGTGACGTTGGTGCATAAAGGAAATATCATGAAGTTTACTGAAGGCGGCTTCAAGAAATGGGGATATGAACTGGCGGAACGTGAATTCGGAGATGCCATTGCGTCAGGCAAGTTGGTGATAAAAGACTGCATAGCCGATGCATTCTTGCAGAATACGTTATTGATTCCCGAAGAATATTCGGTGGTGGCTACCTTGAATTTGAACGGAGATTACATCTCGGATCAGTTGGCTGCCATGGTAGGCGGCATCGGAATTGCTCCCGGAGCGAACATCAATTACAATACCGGTCATGCCATTTTTGAAGCGACTCACGGTACGGCTCCCAATATTGCCGGAAAGGATGTGGTGAATCCTTGTTCATTAATCCTCTCGGCTGTCATGATGTTGGAACATTTTGGCTGGAATAAGGCGGCGGAGCTGATAGTGAATGCCTTGGAATCCAGTTTTGGCGAGGGACGTGCCACACATGACCTTGCCCGTTTTATGCCCGGAGGTGTCTCGCTTGGCACGTCGGCATTTACAAAAGAAATAATAGAAAGAATAAACTCCTAAAAATTCACGGATATGAAGAAAGAATATATCATTTACAAACTCTCCGAGGAAATGAAGAATGCGACCCGGATTGAGAACGAATTGTTCAAGAAGTTTGATGTAAAGCGCGGATTGCGTAACGAAGATGGCACCGGTGTTTTGGTAGGGTTGACCAAGATAGGCAATGTAGTAGGGTATGAACGTATTCCCGGCGGAGGATTGAAGCCGATTCCCGGCAAACTTTTCTATCGTGGGTATGATTTGGAAGATTTGGCACATAGTATCATTAAGGAGAAACGTTTTGGTTTTGAGGAGGTGGCTTATCTGTTATTGTCCGGTCATTTGCCTGACAAGGAAGAGTTGGCGTCTTTCTGTGAGTTGATTAATGACAATACTCCGTTGGAACAGAAGACCAAAATGAATATCATTGAGTTGGAGGGAAATAACATTATGAACATTCTGGCCCGTAGCGTGCTTGAAATGTACCGTTTTGACCCGCAGGCGGATGATACTTCGCGTGATAACCTGATGCGTCAGAGTATTGACTTGATATCCAAGTTCCCGACCATTATTGCATACGCTTATAACATGTTGCGCCATGCCACGTATGGTCGTTCGTTGCATATCCGTCATCCGCGTGAAAAACTGTCTATCGCAGAAAACTTCCTGTATATGTTGAAAAAGGATTATACGGAACTGGATGCGCGTACGCTTGATTTGCTGTTGGTACTTCAGGCTGAACACGGAGGTGGTAATAACTCTACTTTTACCGTCCGTGTAGTTTCGTCCAGCCGTACGGATACTTATTCGGCCATAGCCGCAGGTATCGGCTCGTTGAAAGGTCCGCTTCATGGAGGGGCAAATATCCAGGTGGCGGATATGTTCCATCATTTGCAGGAAAATATCAAGGATTGGACCAATGTGGACGAAATTGATACTTACTTTACCCGTATGTTGAATAAGGAAGCGTATGATAAGTCCGGTCTGATTTATGGTATCGGCCATGCGGTCTATACGATATCCGATCCTCGGGCCATCTTGTTGAAAGAATTGGCTCGTGATTTGGCAAAAGAAAAAGGTAAGGAAGAAGAATTTGCCTTCCTGGAATTGTTGGAGGAACGTGCCATTGCTATGTTCGGAAAGATTAAGAATAACGGCAAGACGGTGTCCAGCAATATCGATTTCTATTCAGGTTTCGTATATGAAATGATTGGTCTGCCACAGGAAATATTTACACCTTTGTTTGCGATGGCTCGTATCGTGGGGTGGTGCGCACACCGCAATGAGGAGCTGAATTTTGAAGGAAAACGCATTATTCGTCCGGCATACAAGAATGTGTTGGAAGAACTGGAATATGTGCCTTTGAAACAGAGATAACGGTTTAGAGGCACCTCGGTTGGCGATAAGCTTTGGTATTATTGTTTTAGCTTGGCGGCAATGAGGTCTGTATTGTTGTAAAGAAAAGTAAGATATCTTCGTGGGCAAAGTAAGATATGTTTCCGAGCAAAGTAACACCACGTATTTGTTCCACGAAGATATCTTAACGTGAATTCGATATTAGGATTAATATATTTGCTTGATTATTAGTGATATATTGATAAAGTTATTAAATTTATAGTGCTCAATTATAACATTTAAACGATTACCATTATGTTCCTAGAGTCTAAAGTTATAGAGATTTATTGTATGGCCGATGATTTTTGCAAGGTATTTTCATTGCAGTAGGAACAATACATGATTGAAGCAAAAAGGCTAGGCATAGTAAGAAGCCTAACCGCATGAATGGTGCTGAGATTATGGTTATTCTTATTTTGTTTCATTCTAGTAGTTTCCGCTGCTTCAAGTATTATTACCAAGGAGTATGTCTGTAAACATCTGAAACACCTTTTTCCTCGTCAAGTGTCCTATAACCGTTTTGTGGAACTCGAGAAAGAAGTATTGCTTCCCCTGACCATTTTCATAAAAAAGCCTTGTTGGGGAGCTGTACTGGCATCAGTTTTGTTGACTCTATCTTCTCCCTTTACATCTCTGTTATAACCAAAGAATCCTGATTCATAAGATATTTAAAGGACTTGCAGAGCGCGGAAAATGTTTCATGGGATAGTTCTTCGGATTTAAATTATACCTGATTATCAATAATAAATGTGAAATCCTTAATTCCATGTTTACACTTGGAAATGTAGATGATCATGAGCCATTGAAACAGGGTAAGTTTCTGGAAAACATTAAGGGAAAACTATGTGCAGATAAAGGAAACATTAGACAGGTTTGTTTGAAAATCTCTTTCTTAACGGTGTTCGGTTTGTTACGAAGGTAAAAGCAACATGAAGAATTTACTGATGAGTATAGCTGATAAAATTCTGCTCAGAAGAAGAGCCTTGATTGAAACTGTCAATGATGAACTGAAGAATATTGTACAGATCGAACATTCCAGACATCGTTCATTCAGTAACTTTATAGTCAACTCTTCGTCAGCTATTGCAGTATACTGCTTTTTTGAGAAGAAGCTTGCCATTGACGTAAATTTTGTCAATGATGAACAATTTTCTATTTTTTGATTTTATATCGAACTCACGTTATCATACAGCTAACCGAATTATTTTTTAACAATTTCTAAAACCAGAAGTTAAATTCAGAAGCAGTATCACTCCTCCGCATAAAAGTCCATACAACTCTCACCCCATTTTTCCCATACAAAGGAAGCAGATTCTCCAAACAACGAATCAAAAAGCTTAAAGTTACTCTAATTTCATTATCTGCTTTTGAAACGAGAAAGAAATAAATTAAACACTTGCATAACTTGATTTAAAGTAAAAAAGTTGCCTTAAAAGGAGTACTGCTTTTTTGTTTTTTACTAAATAGCACTACTTTTTTATTTATTTTTTAAATATCTTCCAGGTATTTTATTACTTTTGCCTAAGTTTTCTTTCGTAAGAAGAAAATGTAATAAAAACAACAAGAATTAAATCAAAAAAATATTTCTGCCACAAGGCGTTTTTACATTACGATACTATGAATAAGAATACACGTATAACACTTTTATTTTCAACAACATGAAAAAAAACATTAGCCAAATCAGATATTTAAATTGCGAATTAAGATATAGGAAAAATCATTAATTCGCATGATTACTAATCCTTAATACTAATTTTTATGAGAAAAAAGATTATCAGTGCGATGCTGATATGCGCTGGCTTTCCGGTCGGGTCTCTTTATGCAGTCCATCCTGCCCCTGTAACGAGAATACAGTCAGTGCAACAGAATGGGGCATGTACGGGTGTAGTAAAAGATGCAAGTGGAGAAGCTGTTATCGGAGCTTCTGTAACAGTGGATGGAACTACAAATGGAACAATTACCGATTTGGACGGTAATTTCAGCCTTCCCAATGTGCCTAAAGGAAGTACTATCAAAATTTCTTTTGTAGGATACAAGACATTGGAGGTAAAATGGAATGGTTCTCCTTTGAATATCATCCTCAAGGAAGACTCGGAAATGTTGGATGAGGTAGTCGTTGTGGGTTATGGTACACAGAAGAAAGTAAATGTAACCGGTGCCGTAAGTATGGTAGGAGCCGAAGTCATTGAATCGCGTCCGGTAGCCAATGTTACACAAGCACTGCAAGGTGCTGTTCCTGGATTGAACTTAACTGTAGGTGGAAACGGTGGTGACTTGAACTCTGGAATGAACATCAATATCCGTGGTGCAGGTTCTATTGGTTCCGGATCTACCGACAAGCCCTTGATTTTGATTGACGGAATCGAAGGAGATTTGAATACCTTGAATCCCAATGATGTAGAAAGTGTATCTGTATTAAAGGATGCAGCTTCAGCATCTATCTATGGTTCGAGAGCCGCATTCGGTGTCATCTTGGTAACCACAAAAAGCGGAAAAGCGGGCAAGGTAAGAGTAAACTACTCGGGCGATGTGCGCTTCAGCACAGCTACACAGACTCCGGACATGGTAGATTCTTATCGTTTTGCCACTTATTTTAATGCTGCTTCCATCAATAACGGAGGACAGGCTCAGTTTAATGAAGAGCAGATGGAAAAGATTCTGAAATTCCAGCGTGGAGAATTCAATGATCCTACCCAGCCGGAATATTATGGTACTACAGCAAACTTGGACAACAAGAAATGGAACAACTATGGAGGTGCCTTTGCCAATACCGACTGGTTTGACGAGTTTTACAAGAAAAATGTTCCCTCTACCCAGCATAATATCAGTTTAAGCGGCGGTAGCGAAAAAATCAACTGGTCTGTCAGCGGCAGTTTCCTGAAACAGAATGGTTTGATTCGCCACGGACATGACGAACTGGATCGTTATACCGTAAACAGCAAAATCGGAGCTGAGATTGCTTCTTGGATTCGTTTGGACTACAACACCAAATGGACTCGTACAGACTATGAAAAGCCCCAATATCTAACTGGTTTGTTCTTTCACAATATTGCCCGCCGCTGGCCGACCTGTCCGGCTATTGATCCTAATGGCCATTGGATGGATGGAATGGAAATTGCCGAGCTGGAAGACGGAGGTGTAACTTCCGAACACAAAGACTGGTTCACCCAGCAATTGAAGTTTACCATCACTCCGCTTGAAGGATGGAACATCTATGCAGAAGGAGCAATGCGTACTTCAAATGAAAAGAAAACGACCAGTAAGATTCCCGTTTATTCTTACGATATTGACGGCAATTCCTACCTACGTGACTCCGGATATGGAACCGTTTCAAATGTATACGATAACCGCTTCCGCCAGAACTATTATGCGGTGAATGTGTATACAGACTATACCCGTAACTTTGGGTTGCATAACGGAAAGATTATGGTCGGTTTGAACTACGAACGTTACGATCAGGATAATCTGTGGGGAAGTGGAGACAAACTTACCACTACCGACAAACCATTTTTGAGCCAAGCTCAGGAAAACATGAAGACCGGAGACGGCTATTGGAACCGTGCAACTGCCGGTTACTTTGCTCGCTTGAACTATGACTACGATGGAAAATACCTAGCTGAGTTCAACATCCGTTATGATGGTTCTTCACGTTTCCTCTCCAACAACCGCTGGGCTTGGTTCCCATCTGTTTCATTAGGTTGGAATATGGCTCGCGAAAAATTCTTCAAACCATTGAGCAATGCTATCTCAACATTCAAGATTCGTGCTTCATGGGGACAATTGGGTAATACAAGTTCCAAATATGAAACGTTCTGGGATTGGTATCCGTTCTATCAGGAGCAAGGCACCGGTACGGCAAACAGCGGATGGCTAATTGACGGTCAACGCGTCAATACCGCAAGTCTGCCCGGAATCGTCAACTCAACCATGACTTGGGAAACCGTCGAGACTTGGGACATCGGTTTTGACTTGGCCGCTTTCAACAACCGACTGACCGCTACATTCGACTGGTACCGCAGAACAACCAAAGATATGATTGGTCCTGCTCCGGTATTGGGTTCCATGCTGGGAACTGATGCTCCGAAAACAAACAACTGCAACATGCGTACCTCCGGTTGGGAATTGGAAATCGGATGGCGTGACCAGATTCAGGATTTCAAGTACGGTGTCCGCTTCAACCTTTCCGACAACAAGTCTAAAATCATATCTTATCCGTTCGACGGTGAGTTCGGAAACCAAGGAATCTACGGCTACTATAATGGTAAAGAATTGGGAGAACTTTGGGGATATACTAGTGTAGGACTGGCACAAAGCGATGAAGAAATGAAAGAATGGCTGACAAGCAACAAGCCAAACTGGGGAAGCAAATGGCAGGCAGGTGACGTGAAGTACAAGGACTTGACCGGTGAAGGAGAAGTAACCCCAGGTGCCAGCACTTTGGAAAATCACGGTGACTTGAAACGCATCGGAAACAACTCACCGCGTTATCGGGTAGGTTTGAATCTGGATGCAGCTTGGAAAGGCATTGATTTCTCTATCTTCTTCCAAGGGGTATTGAAACGTGACTGGATGTTTGACGCAGGTGACCCTTATTTTTGGGGCGCAGGATCCGGAATGTGGCAAGCAGCCTGCTTTGAAGAACACATGGATTACTGGACTCCGGAAAATACCGATGCCTATTATCCGAAACCCTACTTCAATGAAACGAAAAACCAACAGGCTCAAGATGCCTATATGCAGAAAGCTTCTTACCTACGCTGCAAGAACATCCAGTTGGGTTACACCCTGCCGACACACATTACCGAAAAAGCCGGCATCAGCAACTGCCGTATCTATCTTTCATGCGACAATCTGTTTACCATTACCGGACTGTCAAGCGTCTATGACCCGGAGGCATTCGGAAGTTACGACGGCTACGGAACCAGTGGTAAAACTTACCCCTTGCAGCGTACCATTTCTGTTGGTGTAAATTTGAATTTTTAAATTTGTTAACTGAAGATTATTATGAAATTAAATATAAAAAACGTAGGCGCTTGCCTTTTGTTGGGAGGGACATTGTTGACGGCTACATCCTGCAACGATTTGCTTGACCTTGACCCTGTGAGCCAAATTACTCCCGACTCTTTTTACAAGACAGCCGATCAGTTAGGGGCTTACATGATTAATTACTATGGTGAATTACAGAACCCGTTCAGCGGTGCCATGTTTCATGGCGGAGGTTACGATGATGGAATTGCCCGTTCCGACGGAAATACAGATATTCAGGTAGTAGGCGGAGGAAACACACAGCTTTTTGTTCCCGACAAATGGGAGGTGTCCGGTGGAAAGCAATTGCAGGGATGGTATGGCACTGTACGTGCGTTCAACTATTTCTTGAAGACAGCCGAAGCAAGAAATGAAGCCGGTGAAATAGAAGGCGACGATAAGTTAATTCTGAACTATATCGGTGAGGGCTACTTTTTCCGTGCATTGACTTACTACCGCATGTTGGCTTTATATGGAGACCTTCCCATTGTTACTGAAGTGTTGGAAGATAACAATGAGGTAATTGTAGAAAATAGCAAACGGGCTCCACGCAATGAAGTTGTCCGTTTCATCTTGAGCGATTTGGATAAAGCCATCGAACGTCTGTATGACCGTGACCACTTTAAGGGTCAACGTGTAAACAAGCAGACAGCCGCTCTCTTGAAATCACGCGTTGCCTTGTTTGAAGCTACTTTCGAGAAATACCACAAAGGTTCAGGCCGCGTGCCGGGCGATGCTAACTGGCCGGGTGCCAAGATGGCTTATAATCAAGGAAAGACCTTTAACATTGAGGCAGAAATCGATTTTTTCCTGGACGAGGCCATGAAAGCTGCCACATTGGCGGTAGGTACAACTGAACTGACCACAAACAATGGAGTGTTACAGCCGGAAATCGGACAGATTGAAGGATGGAATCCTTATTTTGAAATGTTCAGCCAACCGAGCCTGAAAGATGTCCCCGAAGTTCTGTTGTGGAAAGAATATAACTTTGACCTAGGCGTCAAGCACAATGCCATCTACCGTTCACGAATCGGTGCCCAAAGCGGCTATACCCGTCCGTTCATCGAATCATTTCTTATGAAAGACGGACTGCCTATCTATGCAACTGGAGGACAATACCAGTACAAAGGCGACAAGACTATTGATGACGTAAAGACCGACAGAGACTTGCGTCTACAGCTCTTCGTATGGGGTGAAAGCACGTTGGTATTCTCTGATCCCGATGCCGGAGAAGAACAAGTGGGGGGCACATTTGATTTTCCCAACTTGATTTCCCTAGAAGCTCAGACCCGTATGATTTCCGGCTATCAGTCACGCAAGTTCTATGCGTATGACTACAGTCAAGGAAAGAGCGACGAACAGCAAGGCACCAATGCCTGCCCGGCATTCCGTGTGGCTGAGGGCATGCTGAACTACTTGGAAGCCTGCTATGAAAAGAACGGAAGGCTGGATGCTACCGCCGAAAGCTATTGGAGGAAAATACGTCAGCGCGCCGGCGTAAGCGATGATTTCGAGAAAACCATTGCAGCTACTGATTTGAATAAAGAAAGTGACTTCGGAGTTTATTCGGGTACACAGCAGGTAGACAAGACACTTTACAATATCCGCCGTGAACGTATGCAGGAATTGTTCAGTGAAGGATTCCGTTTTGCCGACTTGATTCGCTGGCGTTCTTTCGACCGCCTCATCACGACCAAATGGGTTCCTGAAGGCGTAAACTTTTGGGATGAGATGTACACGCATTTCAAGACAGACCCTAATGACAAAGATGATCCACGTGACTTGCTTATTGCCGACGGTTCCGCCAATGCCAACATGTCAATGAAGGAAATGAGCAAGTATGTGCGTCCGTATAGCATCAGTACATTGGAAACCAACGAACTACTCAACGGATATACATGGCGTGAAGCTTATTATCTTTATCCTCTGGGTATTACAGACATTCGTACAGGCTCTGCCGATCGAGATTTGAACAACAGTAACTTGTATCAGAATCTGTACTGGCCTATCCAAGCTGGTGGACGTGCTGAAAAATAAACGATTGGCGGAAGCTATCTTGATTTTTCAATAGGTAAACATGATAACCCCTCCTTTAGCAGTCTAAAGACTGCCGAGGAGGGGTTTTATTTAACGTGAGTTCGATATGAGTTCTAATATCGAACTCACGTTATCTTACTTTTTTCAGTGAGATATGGTCGTTCATAATACTCTATATAGAGTACCTTGAAAAATCCTTCAAATCTTTCAGCCTGCTCGCAAATGCCCTGCCCGTCGGCTTTTCGGCTGAAGAATTGGGTTCGGGAATCCTTCAGCCAGACCGGTGTCTTTCCAGTTCTTAGGGAATTGGTTTTTCTGAAGGATATTTTCCGGCTGAAACATTTCACAATGCATATCCTTCAGCCGGAATGCCGACGGGCAGGGCGTTTGCGGAATGGCTGAAAGATCTGAAGGAAAAATAAGGCGTTTCGGCATGTAGATGCCGTTATGGGAAAAAACAACAGGTCAAATTTTAAAAAGCTCTTGTTCTTTCAATGAAAACGTCTTGTTCTTTTCTGAAAAGAACAAGGTCTTTAAAAAAAAGAACAAGACGTTTGAAAGGTTAGTAACGTGTATGCCGGAAGGTTAATAACGTGTGGGATGATACGTTACTATTGAATATTTTACAATTATAATTCATTATATTGCATACTATACATATCAAAACCGTCAGCCCAATAATTGCGTTTGATTTCATTCAGTGTGAATCCTTGCTTTTCATAGAATTTATATGCTAATTGCGAGGTTCGGACTGTTATTTTTTTGATACTGGGAATAGCCTTTAAAACCTCAATTCTGTATCTTAAAAGCTTTTTACCTAAAGATTTGCCTTGATAGTCGGGATGCATAATATCCCAACTTATTTTTCCAATGGTTCTTTTTTCTGCGAAATTTATCCCGCCGCATCCAACCACTTTCCCGTCAACGAGCAAGACATAATAGAGCTCTATTTCTTTATCCAAATAATTGCTCAAATCATTAACTTCCTCTTTTGCAAAGAAGTTGGGTGTGTTTAATTTAATTAAATTCATGACAACTTCTTTATCTGTCGTCAAATATTCTCTAATTACAATTGAATTATCTTGTGTCATAGAACTTTCGTTTGAAATTCGTGGCAAAGATACGAAAATTAAAAACTGACAAGAGATCAAAATATTGTCTATTGAAAAAATAGTAAATAATTATTTGACAGCATAGCACCACAAATTATTGAAATTTGCACAGTTGCTGAATCGTTACCTCTGTTCCTTAAATATTACGCTAAACATTTGTTTTTTCAATTGGTTAATCCAAGATGATGAAAATCTAAAATAAACTGCTCTTAATATAATTTTGAAATATCTTATCCCAACTCTTTTTCTGTGTCTAAGTCTGGGTACAATAAAAAAGCATGTCCAGTTTGCTAATGGCGTTACGAGCTTCCTGTATATGTCTGATGCTGAAATGCAACGTGATGGTACTTTGATGATTGGCGGGGGAGGGAAGTCGGAAATCAATGGAAAACCTGTAGAAAATAGTACATACCTCTCTAAGTAAAGTCTTCTCTGCGATAAAAATCGTATCCTTTTCTTGCAAAAAATCTCTTAATTGTTGCTTTCCTCTGATTTTTCCCTTAAATTTGTTAGTGACTTACTAAATTTAATACAGGGAGGAACGAGTATGGGACAACAGACTTTTGAATTTTTGCTATTGGCAATGTCCGCACTTGCGGTGATTGTATTTGTAGC
The DNA here is from genome assembly GCF_031119655.1 of Phocaeicola sp. GP0067. Classification (NCBI taxonomy): domain Bacteria; kingdom Pseudomonadati; phylum Bacteroidota; class Bacteroidia; order Bacteroidales; family Bacteroidaceae; genus Phocaeicola; species Phocaeicola sp. GP0067. The sequence continues at coordinate 41,544 of NZ_JAVHZY010000004.1, read as the reverse complement.
CCTCTATTATGTACGTGCCGGTTATGGTATGTTCCACACCCCGAAATGGGGACTTTCAGTGAACAATAAATTAGGTTGGGTACTGATGGAAGCGCCTGTATTCCTTGTAATGCTTTATCTGTGGTGGAATAGCAGCGTGCGTTTTGATGCCGCTCCTTTCCTCTTTTTTCTTCTTTTTGAATTACATTATTTCCAGCGCTCTTTTATCTTCCCTTTCCTGATGAAAGGAAAGAGCCGGATGCCCCTTGCCATTATGTTGATGGGAGTGGTCTTTAATGTCCTGAACGGACTGATGCAGGGCGAATGGTTGTTCTATCTGGCTCCGGAAGGACTCTATACAGATGCCTGGCTCAGTACTCCTTCTTTTTGGCTTGGGGTTATTTTGTTCTTTATAGGGATGGGCATTAATCTACATTCCGACAGTGTGATCCGCCATTTACGTAAACCGGGCGATACACGCCATTATTTGCCGCAGAAGGGAATGTACCGATATGTCACTTCGGGCAACTATTTTGGCGAGTTGGTGGAATGGATAGGGTTTGCTGTACTCACTTGTTCGCCCGCTGCATGGGTGTTTGTGCTGTGGACGTTTGCTAATCTGGCTCCACGTGCCAATTCCATCCGTAACCGTTATCGGGAAGAGTTTGGTAAGGATGCGGTAGGAAAAAAGAAAAGAATGATTCCTTTTATTTATTGAATTTGAATAGTATATCGTTTCTGTTTCAGGAAATGATGAAAGCGAAACATAACATATGAATGATGAACTCTAAATTATTTACTCCCGCTTCTATCGGACCGCTGACTTTGCGTAACCGTACGATTCGTTCGGCTGCTTTTGAGAGTATGTGTCCGGGCAATGCTCCGTCCCGGCAATTGAAGGATTATCACTGCTCGGTGGCGGCAGGTGGAGTGGGAATGACTACTATTGCTTATGCAGCAGTTACACAGAGTGGCCTTTCTTTCGACAGGCAATTGTGGATGCGCCCTGAAATTATACCGGGATTAAGGGAAATAACCGATGCGGTTCATAAAGAAGGGGCTGCCGTAAGCATTCAGTTGGGACATTGTGGAAATATGTCGCACAAAAGTATTTGTGGGGTAACACCCATAGGAGCTTCTTCCGGTTTTAATCTTTATTCGCCTACTTTCGTGCGTGGCTTGCGCAAGGAGGAACTGCCGCAGATGGCAAAGGCATACGGTCAGTCGGTCAACTGGGCGCGTGAGGCCGGATTTGACGCGGTGGAGATACATGCGGGGCATGGCTATCTTATCAGTCAGTTTCTTTCACCTTACACCAATCATCGTAAAGACGAGTTCGGCGGCTCGTTGGAGAATCGTATGCGCTTTATGGATATGGTGATGGAGGAAGTGATGCGTGCCGCAGGTAATGACATGGCCGTTCTGGTAAAAACCAATATGCGTGACGGTTTTAAAGGAGGAATGGAAATAGATGAAGCTGTGCAGGTAGCGAAACGGTTGGTACAGGACGGGGCTCATGCGTTGGTGCTGAGTGGAGGTTTTGTAAGCAAAGCGCCTATGTATGTCATGCGGGGAGCGATGCCTATAAAAAGTATGACACATTATATGAACTGTTGGTGGCTGAAATATGGGGTGCGTATGGTAGGCAAATGGATGATTCCGACAGTACCTTTCAAAGAGGCTTATTTTTTGGAAGATGCATTGAGATTCAGAACAGAAATAAAGGAAATTCCGTTAGTATATGTGGGGGGGCTGGTATCTCGTGAAAAGATAGATGAGGTATTGGATGATGGTTTTGAATTTGTACAGATGGGAAGGGCGCTGCTGAATGAACCTGGTTTTGTGAATCGGTTGCGCACTGAAGAAAAGGCGCGTTGCAATTGCGGTCATAGTAATTATTGCATTGCGAGAATGTACACTATTGATATGGCATGCCACAAACATTTGGAAGAGAAATTGCCCCTTTGCTTGGAACGTGAAATAGAAAAATTAGAGAACCAATGAGTAAATTAGCCATAATAACCGGTGCCGATGGAGGAATGGGAACCGAAATAACCCGTGCGGTAGCACAGGCCGGTTATCATGTAATTATGTTGTGCTACACTCTTTTCAAAGGAGAGGAGCGTAAGAACCAGTTGATTTTGGAAACAGGCAATAAAGAGATAGAAGTCAGACAGGTTGACCTTTCTTCTATGGCTTCTGTGACTAATATCGCAGAAGATTTGTTGGGGCGTGGAAAACATATCGACTTACTGATGAACAATGCGGGAACCATGAGTTCCGGAGGTTTGATTACAACGGAGGATGGTTTGGAATATACGGTAGCCGTGAACTATGTGGCCCCTTTTTTACTGACCTTGAAATTATTACCTCTGATGGGGCAGGGAACCCGGATTGTGAACATGGTTTCTTGTACGTATTCCATAGGGAAGATTACTCCTGAATTTTTTGTTCGTGGAAAGAGAGGAAGTTTTTGGCGTATCCCTGTTTACAGCAATACAAAGTTGGCTTTGTGGCTTTTTACCCGTGAACTTTCTGAAAGGTTGAAAGCAGAGGGAATCACCGTCAATGCTGCCGATCCCGGTATTGTTTCTACCAATATCATCCGTATGGATATGTGGTTTGATCCGTTGACCGACATACTGTTCCGTCCTTGTATCCGTACTCCGAAGCAAGGAGCTGCGACAGCTGTCAGTTTGCTTTTGGATGAGCGATGGAAAGAAGTTACAGGACAGATGTTTGCTTCTTGCAAGCCTAAAAAAGTAAAGGATAAGTTTATGAATCATCCGCAGGCAAGACAGCTTTGGGCGGATACGAAAGCATATTTGGAGAAACTGAAATTGGAGGAGCCAATTGGCTGAGAATTCCTTTAAATACATAAAAGCCGTATCGTTACTCAAAAGTAGAGTGGATACGGCTTTTATGGTCGGTGAAGAGTGTCTGGTTTCGGATTGCAGTGTAGTTGAGGTTATTCTTTCTTGGCTGCTTGTTCTGCCAGCATCTGTTCACGGCTTTTACTTTGGGTTACAATATAAACTCCCGTGAATACCAGTGCCACAGCTATTCCTTTGGCAACACCGAAGGTTCCCATTCCTAACAAGATAGAGACACTGGTTCCTACAATAGGCTGCACATAGTTGTACATACTGATGACAGTAGGGCGCAATGTTTTCTGTCCGATCATCATCAGAATATAGGCAAGGAATGTTCCACCTACAATGACATAGGCTACACAGGCCCATGTGGAAGTGGAAATTTCGTGAAAATGTATGGTCGAGACCTCATGATAGGAAAATGGAATAAAGCAGATGGCTGCATAGGTAAACATCCATTTCATTAAAGTAAATATGTTGTATCTGCTGATCAGTCCTTTGAAAATAGCCAGATAGAATGAGAAACTGATTTGTGCCAACAGGCAAAGCAAATCTCCCGGAATACTTCCGCCTTTTCCATCTGTTGAGCCCTGGCTGCTCAGTATGAGTGTTAAAGCTCCGATGGAACCTAGAAAAATGCCAATCACTTTTTTCCCTGTAACCGGTTCTTTCAGATAAATGGCAGCGACAATCATAGTGGCGATAGGGGCTGTGGTTGTTACAATGGAAGCATCGATGGGGGAAGTCAGTGATAGTCCGAAAGTAAAACATCCCTGATTCAGGACGATACCCAACAATCCTGCAAAGAACAACATCATCAAGTCGTGCGGCTTTACTTGTTCTTTAGGAGCGAAAATAGAAGCTATCCAAAAACAGATAGCACCTCCTGTCATTCGAAATGTAGCGAGGGAAAGGCCTGAAATACCGTTTTCTAACGCCGTTTTACCAATTGGGGACATCAATCCCCACATTATGGCAGCGCCTAGCAATGCCAAATGTCCTTTGTACTTTTGAATAGCCATTCTTTTTACCTTAAATAACAGTGCAAATGTAGGAGGTTTTTTTTATATTTTCTATCTTTGCTTACAAGTAAATCTATCAAAAATGAAAAAACAAGCTGATTATATAAAACGTATCGAGATAAAGCGGCTTTGGGGCCGTAAAGATATCTCATGGGAACTGCGTCCGGATGTCAATATTCTGAGCGGAGTGAATGGTATCGGCAAGAGCACTATCCTGAACAGATCTGTGAATAGCCTGACGGCTTTGGAAGGTGGAGCATTGAGTAACGGTTCGGCTCCCGGGGTACATTTTGTCTTCTCTCCGGAAGATGCTACCCAGATACACTTTGATGTAATCCGTAGTTTTGACCGTCCGTTGATTCATTCGGAACTTCTCGAAAAGATGGCGGATAAGAATGTTAAGACAGAATTGGATTGGCAACTTTATCAGTTGCAACGGCGTTATCTGGATTATCAGGTAAATATCGGTAACCGCATCATCGAGTGCCTTACCTCCGGTGGTCCTGACGGTCAGCTTCGTGCCGCCGAGATGTCTTACCCCAAGACAAAATTCCAGAATCTGATGGATGACTTGTTTGGTGAGACCGGTAAGAAAATCATTCGTAAAAGCAATGAGATTTTGTTTGAACAGGATGGAGATATACTTTATCCTTATCAACTGTCTTCCGGCGAGAAGCAGATTTTGGTTATTTTGCTGACGGTTCTGGTGCAAGACAATCGCCGCGGGGTCTTGTTTATGGATGAGCCTGAAGTATCCTTGCATGTGGAATGGCAGCAACGCCTTATTTCATTGATACGGCAATTGAATCCTAATGTACAGATTGTATTGACAACTCATTCGCCTGCTGTGATTATGGATGGCTGGCTGGATGCAGTGACCGAGGTGAGTGATATTACAAAATAAACAATTTCTAACGACGATACTATGGGAAAAAGATTGTCCGAGAATCTGTCCTCCTTATATATTGGTGCGGCCAACAAATTGAAGCCTAAATGTTCGCGACGCAAGATTATTGCATACGTTGAGAGTTATGATGATATTTCATTCTGGCGTACCTTGTTAGGTGAATACGAAAATGAAACTCGTTATTTCGAAGTGATGCTTCCTTCGAAAACCACTTTGGCTAAAGGTAAGAAGTCTGTGCTGATGAATGAACTGGGACCTCGGTTGGGACAAAATATGATAGCTTGTGTAGATAGTGATTATGATTATCTGTTGCAGGGGGCTACCCATACCTCACGTTATATAATAAATAACAAATATGTTTTTCATACCTATGCATATGCAATAGAAAACTATCAGTGTTATGCTGAAGCATTGCATGAGGTTTGTGTCATGGCAACGTTGAATGATCATCCATTGGTGGATTTTGTCGCTTTTATGCGTATGTATTCTCAAATAGCTTATCCGTTGTTCATCTGGTCGGTGTGGTTTTATAGAAAACATAATCTTTCCGAATTCTCTTTGCTTGATTTCTGTTCGTATGTAAAATTAGATAGGGTCAGTGTCTATCATCTTGAACGGAGTTTAGAGAGTATGAGCCGCAGGGTGAGGCGTAAATTATTGGAGCTGGAACGCCGCCATCCGAAAGCCTTGGAGGAAATAGAGGCGATGAAGGGGGAATTTGCCAAATTGGGAGTGAATGAGGACAATACCTATATGTTTATTCAAGGACATCACATTATGGATAGTGTAGTGATGAGATTGTTAGTACCTGTCTGCAATGTGTTACGCCGTGAACGTGAAACGGAGATTAAAGAACTGGCAGAGCATAATATGCAGTTTCATAATGAACTGACTAGCTATCAGCGCCGGCAGTTGGGAGTAGACATTGTACTCCGCAAACATACCAGCTATAAGTTATCACCTCTTTATAAAAAATTGGAAGCAGATATAGAACGTTTCTTGAAACATATCTGAATCGGTTATTTCTTATGGGAGGCAAGTGCTTTGGCTATGAAATGATCTAGTGAGAATTTACCCGGTCCTGCTATATACAATAATATGAATACTACCAGATAAATAAAGGCTAATTCTTTAACGGCGAAAGGATCAGAACCATGAACAACAAAGAATGCGATACACATGGTGAAGATCATCGGAATCATTGCCAAGCGATAAAGGAATCCGAAAATGAAAGCCATCGAACAAACCATTTCACCAAAAATAGCCAGTACCAGTGAAAGTTGGCTTCCTATTCCTAAAGGATCGGGAAAACTGCCGGACATGACATCGTAGTTGGCCCATTTCTGTACACCGTGCGACATGAGTAAAACACCAAACAGGATTCGTAAAGCTAATATCAGAAGTGACATAGCAGTGCCATCGGGCTTGGATGGAAATAAGAATTTATAAATGACTGACATAATACGTTTTTATTTTTTTTGTTTATACTATATTTATATAAACGTAACAAAAGGGTGAAATGTTCGGAAGTTCTATAAAGTGTAATGTTTGTTATGTGTCAGACAGCGCAATGTAATGATTGGCATTTATAACGATGAGGTGGTATATATGCCTTTTTCTGAGGCAATTAAAAAAGACAAGCCCCCCGATAAATCGCTTATCAAGGTGCTTGATGAATTATGTATTTAATGAAAATAATCATGAAAGGAGAAGTGGAAGTAATTCTTCTGCTTTTTCTATGATGTGCGCCGGATGCAAGGCTTCCAATTCTGTGCGCGGGCGGAATCCCCATGCCACACCTATAGCTGTTACTCCGGCATGATGCGCTGTTTGCATATCTACATTAGAATCACCTACATAAAGTATATCTTCCTGTTTGACTCCTGCTTTTGTCATAATTTCGTTTACGATGGATGGATCGGGTTTTGCGGGGATACCTTCGCGTTGTCCCAATACTTCCACAAAGTTTATTTCAGGAAAATAGTGTGCTATTAACTTTCGGGTAGCTGCCTGGTATTTATTGGAGGCGACCGCTATCATGATCCCTTGCTGTTGCAGTGTTTTTAATAATTCGGAGATACCGGGATAAGGGCGGCTTAAATCGGCATTGTGCTCATCATAATAGGGGATGAATTGTGAACGTATCTTTAATACATTCTCTTCCGTACGTTCCCCTTCAGGCAGAGCACGCTCAAATAATTTATTGATTCCGTTTCCTACAAAAAAGCGGTATGCTTCCGTTTCATGTGTAGGATAGCCATAATATTGTAAGGCTTGGTTGGTGGCGGCAGCCAGGTCGGCAATGGTGTTCAGTAATGTGCCGTCCAGGTCGAATATTACAAGTTTCTTCATATTTGTACTTCTTTTATCGGTGCAAAGTTACTATTTTTGTATGCAAACTAATAATAATGCTTATGAACTTTCTAGAATTAGTGAAGGCGCGCTATTCTGCACGCAAATATGCCAATCGTCCTGTTGAGGCTGAAAAGTTGGATTATATCATGGAATGTGTACGTTTTGCACCATCTGCAGTTAATTTTCAACCATGGCGTTTCCGTATTGTTACAGATGAGGCCGTACTGAAAGCGTTGTATTCATGTTATAAACGGGAATGGCTTGCTACGGCTCCTTGTATCATAGTGGCTTGTGTGGATCATAATGAGTCTTGGCATCGCCGTGCCGATAATAAGGATCATGCTGATATTGATATTGCTATTGCAGTAGAACATCTTTGTCTGGCTGCTGCCGAACAAGGACTGGGTACTTGTTGGGTTTGTAATTTTGATGCTCCGCAATGCAGTGAGGTTTTGGGACTGCCGGAAAATTTGGAACCGGCCGTTTTGATTCCGGTCGGTTATGCGGAGGATGAACCTACAGAAAAGAAGCGGAAACCATTAAATGAAATCCTTCTTTAAAAAATCACAAAACCACCTTTCGGAGTGTCATCGGGCAGGCAGATTCAATTTCCTTTTACAGTGGATGAAGGTACTGTTAATTTCTTGACCTGATGACTGTTCCGGATTTTAAGCACATTTCTTTAGACTCTTCTTATTTTCTGATAATTTTGCATATTTTGTATTCCATTTATGATAGAAGTAAAGCCGAAATGGCTAAATTTGAGCACTTTTTAGGCTTTGAATAACCTATGAGTGTAGTAAGTACTATTAATAACACTGAAAATTATGGAGAACATAGGAGTTGGATTGATGTTGATGGTGGTCGGTATGGCGACCGTCTTTGTCATTCTCCTCATCGTTATCTATCTAAGCAAGTACCTTATTACTGTTGTCAACAAAGTGGCCCCCGAAGAGACCCCCAAAAAAGCACCTGCTGTAGCACCTACGGCAGATACTGGTGCTATGGATGCTATTAAGGCGGCAGTTGAGATTTTGACAGCAGGTAAAGGTCAGGTGATAAAGATTGAGAAGTTATAATCCAAAAAAAGAAAAACACATTTATCAAAAATGGAAAGAGAAGTAAAATTTAGTCTGGTCTTCCGCGATATGTGGCAGAGTGCGGGTAAGTACGTGCCTCGTGTAGACCAGTTGGTTAAGGTTGCCCCGGCTATTATTGAAATGGGCTGTTTCGCCCGTGTGGAAACAAATGGTGGTGGTTTTGAACAGGTAAATTTATTGTTTGGTGAAAATCCGAATAGAGCTGTGCGCGAGTGGACGAAACCCTTCCACGAAGCAGGCATCCAGACTCATATGCTGGACCGTGCGCTGAACGGTCTCCGCATGAGTCCCGTCCCGGCAGATGTCCGTAAATTATTCTATAAGGTTAAACATGTGCAAGGAACAGATATTACCCGTACTTTCTGCGGATTGAATGATGTCCGCAATATTATCCCTTCTATCGGCTATGCTCACGAAGCCGGAATGATTTCACAATGTTCGCTCTGTATCACTTTTTCTCCGATACATACTGTGGAATATTATGTGAATATGGCCAAGCAGCTTATAGAAGCCGGAGCCGATGAAATCTGTATTAAAGATATGGCCGGCATCGGACGTCCCGTTTCATTGGGAAAGATTGTTGCCGGAATCAAGAAGATTAAAAATATTCCTATACAGTATCACTCTCATGCGGGACCCGGATTCAATATGGCTTCTATTTTGGAAGTATGCCAGGCTGGTTGCGACTATATTGATGTAGGTATGGAACCATTGTCATGGGGAACCGGCCATGCTGATTTGATTAGTGTGCAAGCCATGTTGAAAGATGCCGGATTTAAAGTGCCCGAAATTAATATGGAAGCGTATATGAAAGTGCGTTCCATGATTCAGGAGTTTATGGATGATTTCCTTGGTTTATATATCAGTCCCAAAAACCGTCTGATGAATTCTTTACTGATTGCTCCGGGATTGCCGGGCGGCATGATGGGAAGTTTGATGGCCGATCTTGAAACGAATCTGGAATCTATCAACAAGTACAAGGCAAAACGTAACCTGCCGTTTATGACTCAGGATGAATTGTTGATCAAGTTGTTCAATGAAGTTGCTTACGTATGGCCGCGTGTGGGTTATCCTCCTTTGGTTACTCCGTTCAGCCAGTATGTGAAGAACCTTGCCATGATGAATGTAATGGCTATGGAGAAAGGTAAGGAACGTTGGGGAATGATTGCCGATGATATTTGGGATATGATTTTGGGTAAAGCGGGACGTTTACCGGGTAAACTGGCTCCTGAAATTATTGAAAAGGCAGAACGTGAAGGCCGCAAGTTCTTTGATGGCAATCCGCAGGACAATTATCCCGACCAGTTGGAAAAATATCGCAAGATGATGCTTGAAAAACAATGGGATAAAGGACAGGATGACGAAGAACTGTTTGAGTATGCCATGCATCCGGCCCAGTATGAAGCTTATAAGAGCGGGAAGGCAAAAGAAGACTTCTTGGCAGATGTGAAGAAACGTCGTGAGGAGAAAGCGAATGCCACTACTCCTGTCGAAGCTGAAAACAAGACCAAGGTATTGACGGTGGATGTGAACGGGCAACCTTATCGCGTTACAGTGGCATATGGTGCTGTAGATCCTGCTACGCTGACAGCTGCTTCGGGTGCAGTTCCCGCACAAGCTGCTCCTGCTCCGGTAGGGGAAGGGAAAGATGTGCTTTCTCCGTTGGAAGGTAAATTCTTCCTAGTAAAGAATGCCCAGGAAACTCCGAAGAAGGTGGGTGAAAAGGTTAATAAAGGTGATGTGATTTGTTACGTCGAAGCAATGAAGACCTATAATGCGATCCGTGCGGAATATGACGGTACTATAACTGCTATTTGCGCTAATTCGGGTGACACGGTTTCAGAGGATGACGTATTAATGAAAATAGTATAATGGAAGATATATTTGAAAGACTTTATGATATGACTGCTTTCAGCAATATTATTGCTGAACCGCAATTCTTGATAATGTATGCCATTGCGTTCATCTTACTTTACTTGGGGATCAAGAAAAAGTACGAACCGCTGCTGCTGATTCCGATAGCTTTCGGAGTGTTGCTGGCTAACTTTCCCGGTGGTGAGATGGGGGTTGTCCAGGCCGATGAAAACGGCATGGTAATGGTGAATGGAGCACTGAAGAACATCTGGGAAATGCCGTTGCACGAAATTGCGCACGACTTGGGCCTGATGAACTTTATCTACTACATGTTGATTAAGACCGGTTTTCTTCCGCCTATCATTTTTATGGGGGTAGGTGCTTTGACAGACTTTGGTCCGATGTTGCGTAATTTGCGGCTTTCTATTTTCGGAGCTGCTGCACAGTTGGGTATTTTCACAGTATTGTTGGTAGCTATCTTGATGGGGTTCACTCCGAAAGAGGCGGCTTCATTGGGTATTATTGGTGGAGCAGACGGTCCTACCGCTATCTTTACCACTATTAAACTGGCTCCCCATTTGCTAGGGCCGATTGCTATTGCCGCTTATTCGTATATGGCTCTGGTACCCGTTATCATTCCGTTGGTTGTGAAAATCTGGTGTACGAAGAAAGAATTGAGTATCAATATGAAGGAACAGGAAAAGAAATATCCTTCTTCGGTAGAAATCAAGAATCTTCGTGTGCTGAAGATTGTATTTCCGATTGTAGTGACTACGGTGGTCGCTCTGTTTGTGCCAAGTGCAGTGCCTTTGATTGGTATGTTGATGTTTGGTAACTTGATTAAGGAAATAGGTAGTGATACTTCACGTTTGTTTGATGCAGCTTCAAATAGTATCATGAATGCGGCAACTATCTTCTTGGGGTTGTCAGTCGGTGCGACAATGACTACGGAGGCATTTTTGAATTGGACTACTATCGGTATTGTGATAGGTGGTTTCTTGGCGTTTGCCTTGTCTATTTCCGGTGGTATCTTGTTTGTGAAGTTGGTGAATCTTTTCACTAAGAAGAAGATCAATCCACTGATTGGGGCTACAGGTTTGAGTGCTGTGCCCATGGCCAGCCGTGTGGCTAATGAAATTGCTTTGAAGTATGACCCCAAAAATCATGTGCTTCAATATTGTATGGCAAGTAACATTTCAGGAGTTATCGGTTCTGCCGTGGCTGCCGGTGTGCTGATTTCATTCCTACAATAAAAATCATCGTATTTAAATTGTTCGGGCACGAATTATACGGAAATTACAGGTGTTTTAGACAATACTGTAAGATCTGTATAGTTCGTGTCTTTTATTCTCTTTCTGTATCGTTCTCCTGGCTAAAACAAATAGAATAGGCCCTCTCCTCACGAAGAAAGCCTATCGTTAGATTAATGTTTAATATAAGAGAGAGTTTTATAGTCCTAACAGTTCATTGAACTTCTCTGCTGTCTTGGGATCTGACGGACGGGTCATATTGGCAGAGATGATTTTGCCATCCCGATCCAGCAGGATAAAACGGGGAATGCCGTTGATGAGGTAAGCATCCATAAAGGTCCTGTCTGTTCCCATGTGTAACTGGATCCCTTTTAGTTGATCCTTTGTTACCATGTTCTCCCATGCCTTTTTGTTCTTGTCGCATGACAGGCTGACAAAATGAATATCCTTTCCTGCATATTTCTCTTCCAATTCCTTTAACGCAGGAAGTTCTCCACGGCAAGGGCCACACCAGGTAGCCCACACGTCAATATAGATATATTTCCCTTTCAAATCTGCCAAAGATACTGTTTTTCCATTGATATCCGGATAGGAGAAGCTAGCTGCTGAGGGATTGCCTGATCTTAATTTTTCCCACTTGGTACAAAGTGCGTTGAATTTTTCTATGGACTTTGCATCCTTCACATGTTTGCGGAATAGGACAATCAGCCCGTCTGCTTCATCCAGCCCGTTATTGTCTACAAAGTTATAAACAAATTGGTCAATCAGAAATTCTGCAACCTTTTCATCCTGTATGGTTGCATCTACGTAGTTTACACTTTGTTCTGTAGAACTTGATGCAACTGTTTTTCCTTTATTACTAAAGGCACTGATAGCATCGGGAAGAAAAGCCTTATATTCTTTTAGAGCTAATAAACTGGCATTGATCGGAGTAATAGCTTCCAGTTTTTCATAATATGCTTTGGAAGGAATATAGTTGTCATCCTTTCCAAAATGAGGATGATACAAAGCGTATTTGGAGAAATAATAATACGTATAGAATTGCAAACGTATTTTTTCCTGTGTAGTGAAATCGGCTGGAAGTTTTGCGGCTTCCAATACTTGGCAATTGGCTGCGTACAGGCTGTCCCCTTTGTGTATGAGGGCGGCCTCTTGCATTTTCATATCGGGCATACCGAGTGATTGGAGCTCTTTGCTTCCCAGATAGGTGTTGATAGCGGCACCTGCTCCTTCAAAGGTTGTGTTTCTCCACATGTTGTCACTGTCGAATGACAAGGTAAGGTCTTGATTGGGATCCAGATAAAGAGTACGGCGTCCGCGTGTGTATTGCATGGTTACATATTGCGGAGTGAATCCTGTGATTTCTATGTTGCCGTTTCCAGCGGCATCAATCGCCACTTCTTTTTGTTCGCCACTTTGGCTGAAAGTCAATCTCACTTTGACCTTCTCATTGGGATTGGTGACCTTAAAAGTGAGCTTTGCAGCTTCTGTAGCGGTAAAGGTACTCAGCGCAAGGCCAAGTACCATGATGGATTTTAGAGTTCTCATCTTATTTTTTTCTTTTAGGTTTCATTTTCAATGCATCGGGACGCATGTTATAGACTTTCTTTCCGTATGCGGGTTCTGTGCTGAGGCAGGCAGGGATGGGGGCTTTGCCGTTCAGTTTGCGAAGTACCATTTCCAAGGCGGCTGCATATTCCTGATGGATGAAAGCATCATCTCTGTCTGTTTGGTTATAAGCAATGTATTGCAGATAGCCTACACATTTGTTGAACCAGAATTCGGGAAGTTCCTCTGCTTTGTATCCCAAACGGGCGATAAATTTCAGTCTACTGATTAACTCTTGCTGATTGACTGTGGTGTCTGCAATCATCGCATCAATCTGGGTAGCTGCCGCTTCATACTTTTGTTCCCGGATATCATTATTGATACGGATCATTTTCAGATTGAAATCTTTTCCTTCATAGTTGCATAAGGCTTCAATTTCCGCCAATTCGCCGTATGAAGTTTCTTTTGCCAATTTAGCGTCAACAGCTTTTTTGCCGAAACGCTGGCAGAAATCCGCATAATTGTCTGATACTTGCTTCAGGTACGGGTTCATGCCATTGATGGTGTTTACATATACTTCCCATACATTCGGATCAGTCAGTTTGGCACCTCCTTTTATTAATTCATCAAAAGCGGCTTGTACGTTATTGCGTGCATAGACTGAATAGTGATAATTGATGTAATCAATCAAGAATGCACGTTCTCTGTTCCCCTTGGTATATTGCTCTTGCAGGTAAAAAGAGCGTTTGGTAGGAATGTTTGCATCTTTTCCTGTCTGAATAAACTGTTCGGGAGTCTGACGGCTGCTGCTGCGATGAACGATTTCTTCGGTGGCAGGATCTATGAATGCATAGGTGGGATAACTGCGTACACCGTATTTCTTGGCTAATGTAATTCCTTCACCTTCTTCAGCATCAATTTTGAGGTTGATGAAAGTTTGGTTATAGTAGTAACCCACTGTAGGCAATGAGAATACGGTTTGTGCCATATTCAGGCAAGGTCCGCACCATTGGGTATAGAAATCAATGAATATCAGTTTATTTTCTGCTTTGGCCTTGGCTACGGCTTCTGCCCAAGTAGTGCCGTGCAGGAAATTGATTCCTGCATTCTGGGCATTTAAGTGAATCGCATAGATACATGCGAAAATGAGTAAGATATATTTTTTCATGTCTTTGAATTTAATATGTTAATAACCAGGGTTTTGTTTACATTCCAGATTAGAACTGATTTCTGACGACGGAATGGCATCGATACGGCGGTCTATGATGCGTTGGTAATAATTGTCTCCTTGTGCTTCCGATTTTTCATATTCTTTTTCCAAAGCTTCTCTTAACGTCTTGTTCAAAGCAAGCAGACGGGTGAAATCGGGTTTCTCTGTGTATCCTGCAAAACGGATCATGGCAAACCATTCATGCCAGTTCTCGAAAGACAATTCCAGCATCCATTCGTTGAATATGGCGGTTTCCAGTTCTTCGTTATTGGCTGGAAGAATTATTTCGGCTCCTGCTCTTTCGCGTAGTTTACGGATCGGTGCGTAGGCTTCGGATATAGAGGCTCCCGAACGATACAAGGCTTCGGCTTTTATCAGATAAAGTTCAGAAACACGGCTGAAGATGACAGGCATGTCATTGGCATCATTCAGCAGCTTCTTTACCGATTTCAGGTTGTAGGCTACCGCAGAACTGCGGCTGTCCATCAGGCTGTCTACTTTAGAGAAGATGGCATCGGCGCGAGGATCATCCCCCACCAGTTCCACATACTCATTGGTGGGCCCCCAGTAACCTTGTTTTTTCGTGGGGCTGTTACCGTAACATTGCTGACGGGTTGAAGTGTTGGTGGCATCTTTTTGGTCGAATACACGAGCGAATAGAATCTCTTTGGTTGTTGAAAACTTATCAAAAACGTCACCATAGTTTGCTTCCGGCAATGGAGAATTTGTATCAATTGCATCATTAACTGCTGCTACCGCTTCTGTGTATTTTCCTGCATACAGCAATACTCTTGCCTTTAATGCCTTGGCTGCTTCTTTAGAAGCTTGTGAAAGCTTTTTCCAATCAGGAGCTTTTTCAATAGCTATTTCCAGTTGATCCAGAATATATTGATAAGAATCGGCTACGGAGCTACGTGCCTTTAGAGCATTGGATACGGATGGAGCTTCATTACGCATGACAACCCCGTATTCACTATTCATATCCCAAAATTCGCAGTAACGAACCAAGATATTGAAGTAGGCCAAAGCGCGTAAATAGGCTATTTCACCTAACACTTCGGCTCTACGGTTTCCGGAGAACTCTCCGTCACTCATGCGGTTACAGGCTGTTTCCAGGAAGTTGGCGTTTTTGATTACAGCGTAATCTGCATCCCATTCCGTTGCATCACTGAATGATAGGGTAGGCAACATTCGTTCGGAGTAGTAAACGGCATTACCGGCGCTGACAATTTCTTGACGCCACATGGTCCCGGCTTTGAAGGAACCACTTACTGTAGGAAATATGACATTGAATCCATTTCCGGGCAAGGAGTAATAGATTCCGTTTAAGGCTAACTCTACAGCAGCGGGTGTTGTGATGGCACCGTCTAAATCTGCTTCGAATTCGGGCTTTTGGTCCAAGACATCTACCAACTGGCACGAGGAAACGCCCATTGTAAGTAAAGCTAAGAATATATATTTTTTCATTCGATTATACATTTAAATGATTATAAGTTAATTTTTAAACCAGCCGAGAAAGAGCGGAAACCCGGATAAGTGGAGGTTTCATAGTTACCGCCATAGTTGCTGTTACTGTTTACGGTAGCAGGGTCTGTTCCCGGATAAGAGGTGAGCGTGAACAAATTGGTAGCCGAGACAAATAGTTGTCCTTTAATTACTTTGTTTAAAGGTAAATTATAAGTCAGACGCACTTCCTGCAAACGGAAGAAGGAGGCATTAAACAATTCATGATCGGTTAGTCTAGGTACACCGTCACCTATATACAAGGCCGGGTATTTGGCATCTTTGTTGGTGTCAGACCATCTGTCATTCAATCCATAGTCAATCAAACCGGTTAATTGTCCGGGTAGATTCTGCAATGTTTTGTTATAAATCTTCAAACCACCGATCTGATATCCGAAGTTGGCGAACAGGCTGAATTGTTTATAAGATAAATTGGCAGTCAGACCGCCGAACAGATCCGGATCCGGATTACCGATAATAACACGGTCATTGTAGTTGATGATTCCATCTCCATTTAAATCCTTAATTTCCAAATGTCCCGGTTTTAATGAGTTACCATCGTAATAACTTTGTCCCTTTGATTTAGCATAGGCATTCAATTCATCTATTCTGGCTTGATCTTGTATGATCCCGGCATATTCATAACCATGGAAAGCTCCCATTGGATAGCCTACAGCCAATACTTGGTCGGCATAGCTGCCTTGAACTACTACATTCATAGCTGATTGTGCTCTACCTTCTTCAACCAGTTTGGTGACTTTATTCTTGTTATGTGACATATTCAAGGTCAGGTCCAAGTTCCAGTCTTTAGTAGATAATACACGGCCTACCAGGTTTATTTCAATACCGCGGTTGGTCAATGCTCCGATATTACGGTTCATCTGCATAGAGCCACCGGTTGCACTGGGCGGGAAATCAAATGACCAGATCAAGTCTTTGGTATCTTTGATATAGCCGGAGATAGAACCGGTCAGTCGGTAATCGAACAATGCGAAATCAAGACCTAAATCATATTGGGTCGATTTTTCCCAACGGATGTCGCGGTTACCCACTTGTTTATGTATAATGGCTGACAGGTTATTATAACTGGTTGCTTCGTATAAATCACGATTAGAGAAGCTGGTTAAGTTTTGGGTACCGGTAGTACCTACGCTGGCACGTAATTTCAAATCATTAATGAATGTCAGGTTTTTCATGAATTTTTCCTGAGAGATACGCCATGCAATGGCTCCTGAAGGGAAGAAACCATAACGGTTGTTCGAACCAAACATGGATGAACCATCATAACGCCCTGTAAAAGTGAACAGGTAGCGCTCCATTAATTTATAATTGATACGGGCAAATGAAGAGAACAGACCACTTGCATTATATCCGTTACCCCAAGATGAGATGCTTGCGGCACTTCCTAAATTGGTGTAAATATCATTATCCGGATAAGTCTGGCTATTCATTCTTGTACTACGGCTTATACCACGTTCAAAGGAGATACCGGCTACGGCATCCAAAACATGATTCTTGTTGAACTCATAGTTATAATTCAATGTATTGTCGAATACGGTTTTTGAATATTTATAATGATATTCTGACCCACTGGCTTCATTTCTAGTACTTAGAAAACTTGGACTGAATGAATTGTTTTCAGTAAATTGTAAATTACCCGATAAACTGGAACGGAACCGGAATCCTTTCCAAATATCAACTTCTCCGTATACGGTTCCCATGATGCGGTAAATATTATCATGATTTTTCTTATAGGTGTTGGCTACCGGGTTGGCTTGACCTGTGGACATATCAAATTCACCGTTATCATTATATATAGGAAGGTCAGGACGGAATCCTTGCGCACTAAATAGTGATGTGTTCGCATTATTTTGGTCTGTATAACTCATATTGGCATTAATACCAAAACGAAGGATAGGCAGCACGTTCATTTCTGTAGACACACGTGCGTTATATCGGCTTAAGTCACCTCCTTTGACCATACCTTGCTGATCGAATACTGATAATGAAATAAGGTATTTAGATACTTTACTACCTCCGCTTACAGTCAAGTCGGCATTATGGCGGATAGCAGTTTGTTTCACTTCATCAAACCAATTGGTGTTGGCACTGCCTAATGCAGTGGAATTAGGTTCAAGAATTTCCAATGCATATTGGTTGGACGGATCATATACCAAGGTTTCTTTGGCAAAGCGGCGTACTGTTTCTCGCCATTCATCACCATATAAAATACGGAAGTTCTTAATTTGAACATCAGTGGTAACATTGTAGTTGAAGCTGACGGTAGGTTTGGAACCTTCCACTCCTTTTTTAGTGGTAACGATAACTACACCATTTGCGGCGCGAGAACCATAGATAGCAGCCGCAGAAGCGTCTTTTAGTACGTCCATAGACTGGATATCATTGGGCGAAATTGCATCCAGCATACTGGGATCTTCTACAGGAACTCCGTCGATCACATACAAGGGTTCATTGGAACCGGTCAATGACGTGGCACCCCGCACACGTACACGGACAGTTTCACCTGGAACACCTGTATTTTGGGATACCTGTACACCGGCAGCCAAGTTTTGAAGCATGGAGGTTACATTAGGAGTGTTTAATTGGCTCAATTGTTTTAAACCTACTGAAGCAACAGAACCGGTCAAGTCCTTAATGGAGGAAGTGCCGTAACCTACTACGACAACCTCGTCCAGATTAGTTACTTCACTTTCCATTTTTACATTGAAGACATGTCTGTTACCAATTTTCTCCTTAACCGTCTGCATACCGATAAAGCTGATCATCAGTTCGTCGTTTTTAGTATTTTCGGGATAAGACAACATGAACTGCCCATCCATATTGGCTACAGTACCGAAAGTTGTACCTTGGATGACAATAGAAGCTCCAATGACCGGTTCACCCGTATCATCTTTGATAACTCCGGTAATCGTTCTGCGTTTGGCATTTCTGTCAATCGGTAATATTAACACATAATTGTTTTCCACTAACTCATAACGCATACCTGCCTGGCTACAAATCACTGAAAGTGCTTGCTCTAAAGGTTCTTTGTTTAATGTTAGTTTCAAAGGTACATTGTTCAAAGTTGCATCTTCGTACATGATATTAATTCCGGTTTGCTTTTTGACCATGTTAAGGGCTTCTTTCACACTGATGTTTTCACTTTTGATAGTGACTGTCTTATCAGCTGATACATTTGCAAACACAGCGTTGAATGTGCAGAATATGCACATTAGCATTACTAAAAACCTCATTTTT
Organism: Phocaeicola sp. GP0067; assembly: GCF_031119655.1. Taxonomy (NCBI): domain Bacteria; kingdom Pseudomonadati; phylum Bacteroidota; class Bacteroidia; order Bacteroidales; family Bacteroidaceae; genus Phocaeicola; species Phocaeicola sp. GP0067. Next base: position 22,685 of record NZ_JAVHZY010000004.1, on the reverse strand, counting down.
GGAGGTTTAGCTACTAAACTCTTCCAAAGCTCGTTTCTTTTCATAAAACTCAAATAACTTATTTAATAATTTAGAATATTCCTGTTATACAGGGCTTGATTATTGTTTTTTTACTAATATGGTTTCTCCCTTTTTCTCAAACTTGACGTCGGATACACGATGAATGATGTCTAGTGCAAAGTCCAAAGGCTTGTTGCGGAAAATAACTCCGGTGAATTTCATGGTTTCTAATTCCTTGGATGCTATTTGAATATCTACATTATAGCATCGGGACAGACGGGCTATCAGCAAGGGAAATGGCATTGCGTCAAATTCCATAGCGCCCTCAGTCCATGAAATATAGAATTCAGGATCTACTTTGTAAACTTTTGATTGTGCAGAAGAGTAATGTTCGCCTGGTAGTAGATAATATTCACCTGATGGAGCATTTACCTTTAATTTTCCTTCAATCAAGGTTACTGATAATTCTTCATCGGGATAAGCCGAGATATTGAAAGTTGTTCCTAATACATAAATAGTATGGTCGTGTGTTTTTATTATGAAAGGGCGGGCTTCATCGTGTGTAACCTCAAACATGGCCTCTCCTTCCAAAGTAACTTCCCGGGTATCTCCGAATTGAACCGGAAAGTTGATATGGGAGTCCGCATTCATTTTTACTTTTGTGCCGTCAGCCAGTACTATTGCGTATTCCGAGCCTTTGGGTACTATGATTTTATTCTGTAATAATTCAGCATCCGGTTCTGGTTTATGAGGATAATTACTTTCTTGTGGGAATGTGATCTCTCCATTGTTGATACGACTTCCATTGATTTCCCGTTGGCTGTTATAAAGTGGAACTACAGACTGGTTTGCTTGTACCCAGGTGGCTTTAGGAGTTTCTGGATTTTGGGAAAGAGGTGATTGTTGTGATTGTTCGCTTTGGGTAATAACAGGTGCTAGGTTCCGGTCATTGAAATATAAAATGGAGGTAATCCCTATCAGTATTGCTATTGCAGCGGCTGAGGAATAGACTACGATACGGCGGTAAATACTACCGGATTGGTTACAACGATTTTGAAGTGACTTCCATGAGCCTTCTTTATCAAACTGATGTAATAAGTTAAGTTGGTTGTTTACATGATGGAGTGAAAGTAACTTCACAAAAATTTCTCTATGCGATGCGTCCTTTGCAATCCATTGCTTTAATTCTTCAAATTCCTGTTCATTGAGTTGATGGGACAGGTATTTTTGAATTAGGATTTCTGTTTTATTCTTTTGCATAATTGTTGTACTGTTTAACAGAAGTATCACAATTACACAAAATGGGTGACAAAAATCTGAAGAAATTTATAAATTAAATAAGATTAGGATTTCTGTCATATTGAAACGACGCAACATTTTTAGTGCGCGTGATAGGTGGGTTTTTACTGTATTTATGGAAATATGGAGCTCTTCAGCTACTTCTTTGTATTTTTTGTCTTCTAGAATAATTTTGACTAAAACATTATACTCTTGTTCCGGCAATTTTTTTAATTCGGCCAGTAATTGATTCCTTTTTTGCAATAGCTCTTCTTCATCATAAAAATCATCGATAGGAGAATAAGATTCTTCTTCCATTTCGTCTAAAGAAAAGTAACGTTCCCGTTGTACTTTGGTCAGTGAGGAGAAACGGACGGCATTGAATAGCCATGCGTGCAGATTGGAGGAAATAGTGGTATGCGAGTTTTTATCCCAAAAACTCACAAATAAATTCTGTACGATATCTTCTGATGTTTCCGCAGAACCTGTGAACTGTACAGAGTAGAGACATAAAGGGAGATAATAAGTATCATACAGTAGACGAAAGGCCTTTTCTTTGTTTTCTGCAAAGAGAGCTAGTATCCTTTCGTCTACTTCATTATATCTATTGTATTTTCTTGCATTATTGTTCATGGATGCCTTTTGCGGCACAAAATTAGGAATTTAACCGACACGATATACGACTTTCATGGATTAAAAATGCAAAAAGTACAATGTATTATGAATATTTTCTTTATTTTTCAATTCTGAACCAGTCAGCGTCCGTCCATCCTCCGTCATTGGTTACAATAGCGGGGCGCGTACAGAAGATACCTACCTTGGCTCCTATCCATTTACCTTCTTTTACTTGGAAAGTTTCTCCTAATGGCTGGAATTTCTTGCCGTCCGTACTGTAACTGAGGTTACATTTCACTAATAAGTCGTGACCGCCTTCACTGGCTTTAATCTTGTCTCCTTTTGCAGAAAATTTAGCGCGAAGATAGATTGTGCCGTCTTTTAAGGGAACGGAAGCATTTACTTTTTCAGTAGCCCCCCGATCGGCTTTCAGGCATTCCACTTGTGACAGGACAAGTCCGTTGTCTGTGTTTTCAACAACTAATCCGGCATAATCCATTCCCATTACAACCAGTCCCGTACGTTCACCTTTATATTTTTCTGTCGGCTTGAAAGTAAGTTTGGTGGTGGCAGTAAAATTGGGAGCCGGGGTTTTTTGTAGCATCAGATTAGAAACATCCCATAAACTTTTATAATCTTCGGGAACTGGGTAGGAGTATAGACGTACAAATCCTTCTCCTCCGTTGAAATACGCCCATTTTTCATTGATGTTAGCCTGCCATTGCCATTGAGGAGACAATGTATAACCATCAAACTCGTCACTTTCTTGCGGGGTACAAATAGGATAGTTCTTACCTACATTAGGCTTTTTATAAGTCAGAACAGGTTCGCCACAACCATCGCCGTCTTTATCAACACCTATAACGGGCCAGTCATCAACCCATTTCATAGGTTGCAGGTGGACTAAGCGTCCGTAAGCTCCTACGTCTTGGAAGTGCATGAACCAGTCCTCTCCCGTAGGGGTGTCTACCCAACCGCCTTGATGAGGCCCGTTGACGGGAGAGTTGCCTTGCGCTAATACTGTTTTCCATTCGTATGGACCGTATACGTTTTTTGAGCGAAGTACGACTTGCCATCCTGTAGGAACGCCGCCTGCCGGATGGAAGATGTAATAGTATCCATTACGTTTATAGAATTTGGGCCCTTCACAAGTCTGATGTGCTTCATGACCATCGAAAATGATACGGGATTGTGTGATAGCTTTACTTGCATCAGCACTTAGCTCACAAATTGTAATTACACTTTTCAGTCCGGCCCGGCTTCCTGCATAAGCGTGAACCAGATATACACGACCGTCATCATCCCATAATGGAGTCGTGTCGATGATGCCCTTTCCGGCTTTCACCAAAACTGGCTCGCTCCAGGGACCTTTCGGATCTTTGGCTTTCACCATGAATGCTCCTTGGTCCGGGTCACCCCAGAATATATAGAATTCACCGTTATGGTGGCGGATACTGGGTGCCCATACACGGTTGCCATGTTCAGGACGGACATCGGTAACAGGGGGCAGTGCGTAGGGTACAGCCGCACCTATGATAGTCCAGTTGACAAGGTCTTTGGAGTGTAATATTTGTAAACCGGGCAGACAGTTGAAACTGGATGAGGTCAAATAATAATCGTCTCCTACACGGCAAACGTCCGGATCGGAGTAATCCGCATACAGGACTGGATTTTTGTAGGTCCCATTGCCTTGGTCGGCCACCCAGGCTTGGGATACATAATTCTGTGCGGGAGCAGATAAAAAACAGCCTCCTAGCAGACAGAGAGTGATTAGTCGTTTCATGGTTTTAGATTTTTTATTTAATCGTAATTTTGCAAGGATGTTCCAATTCTTTTCTCCATTGGGGAAGATAATTGAACCAGTCTTTCATATCTTTAAATCCGAAACTTTCTTTTTTTGAGGTGAAAGTAACGTAATAGTGGAAATGCTGTTGCCCCGGTGCTTGTAAGGTATATAAGTAGTTTGAACCGTCTTGTACTTCTTTACCGATATATTTAGGAATGAAAGTTCCCATACCTGTTGTTTCCTTCACATAGCCTATGGTGTCTGTGACGGGCCAGTCGGTTCCCCAGCTTCCAGTCAGTCCTTTATGGTCGCTCATGTGACCTCCTTCTTTCAGAATCTGTACACCTGCTGCAAAGACTTCCTGTTTAAGCGGACGGTCAAACAGGACATCTACCTTCATGTCCCGATGACCGCCATAGATGGTATATCGATTGATCATGTTCAAATCGTTCCCTTGATATTCCCAACCGATGACTTCTGCTTCGACGATGGCACGTACAGGACCGGAGGCTAGTACACGTTCCGTGCGGTTTACTACTGGTTTTATGTGGGTCGCTTCAGTACCATTCCAACCTTTTAATGCACCTACACCACCACTATTGTAAACACGTAGCGCATCATCTCCGTAGCCGTTGGCACGTTGCGCTTTGGTAGGGTAGAAACAAGTCTCTTTTATTTCCAGTCTTTTATTTACTTTGCTATATGGATCTACCGTCTGTTTTTCGTTGAAATAGATACGATAGGCAACTAATTCACTCTCTATAGCCGGTCCGTGATGGTAAACAAAACTATATACATTCTCGGTTCCTGCCGCTGAAAATCCCGTAATATTGGCGAATTTGTTGTTATGTCCGTAAGCTTTCATTTGGGCATAAGTACGTGCCGGATAGTTTTTTTCACTTTTTTCTGAAGAGAGAATTATACGGAAACTTTTGTTGCTTTTGGCTGGCATATCGATGAGGAAAGCCAGTTCGTCAGCACGTGCGTCACCGTTCAGATCGTCCAGTTGGGACGGAATTTCTTTATTACCTTCCCATACAGTGGCGGATTTGATGTTGAAACCTGCTTTCAGGTTATTTAAATCTATCACTATCGGTTCGTCGGTCTTATTTTGAGTCCATTCATTGCTGACTTCTACGGTCAGTGTCTTTTCGCCTTTTTGTGCAAAAGAGTTGGTAAAGCATCCTGCTAATAATGTGAGGATAATAATTGAGCGCTTTTTCATAATGATGTATAGTTTATTATTTTAAGCACGGATCATACGGATTACACAGTGTTAGTATGAAAACCGTGTTTATCCGTGCAATCCGTGCTTTACTATTTTTATAAATTAAGTGGAGAAATGCACTAATGGGTGTAAGAATTAGAAGTTGAGTTCTTCTCCTTGTGCCCCGATTTCAGCATGATTCTTTCCGTCTATCGTTACATTGGAAACATTTTGCATCTTCAAGTTCTTTCCACTTTTTAATAACTCTATTTTGATATTTTTCATATTAACTTCGTCGGCTTCGCTTAATACTACACCTTCTTTAGCATTAGATACGATGATATTCTCCATATTGATATTCTTGATTCTCATCTCAGGCAAGCCATTGAAGAACACAGCCCTGCCTGCTCCGTTACAGGTTACATCTTTGATAAAGATATTACGGAATATCGGAGTTTCTTCTGTTACAGGAGGGATGGTAGTTTCTGCTTTCTTTTCATCCTGATTAGGATCTTCACCACGACCTTTTCCACCATAGTATAAGTTGAATATTAATGCTTCGTTCGGAATATTAATCATGTTGATATTGCTGATGTAGATATTCTCTACCAATCCGCCACGCCCACGATTACTTTTAAAGCGTAATCCAACATCTGTACCCATGAAAGTACAATTGTCTACATATATGTTGTTTACACCTCCTGACATCTCACTACCTACAACAAAACCTCCATGTCCATGTAATACGGTGTTGTTCATAACGATAACATTTTGACAAGGTTCACCGCGTTTGCGCCCTTGTTCGTCCTTTCCTGACTTTATACAGATACCATCATCTCCTGCATCAAATGAGTTGTTGATAATCAATGCTTTATTACATGATTCCAAATCAAGAGCATCTCCGTTTTGTGAGTACCAAGGATTAGAAACTGTAACTTTATTAATTGTAATATTTTCACATGATAGCGGATGTAAGCACCAACTGGGTGAATTTTTGAATGTCGCTCCTTCCAGCAATACCTTATTACATTTGATGAAACTTAGCAATACAGGACGTAACCAGTCGCGCATGTAGTCCCAGTCAGAATCGGTAAGTTCTCCACGAGGTACGTTGAAGTTGTCTTTTGACAGGATAGCACCTTTCAATGCACCTTCACTGGGATACCAGATTCTTCCGTCGGCATCTACCACACCACCGGAGGCGACCAATTTTTTCCATTGGCCTTCAGTCAGTTTATCTTTCTTGGTCGGACGCCATGTGTCTCCATTACCATCAAATACTCCGTGGCCTGTAATCGCTATATTTTCAGCATTACGTGCTGAAATAGGAGACTGGCAACGACGGGTTTCCAAACCTTCAAAAGAAGTGTTTATAATGGGATATAGTGAATGGTCTGCACTGAATAATACTAACGCATTCTTTTCTGTATATAGATTCACATTGCTCAATAGTTCGATGGGACCGGTCAGCCACAAGCCTTCAGGGATAATGACTTTACCACCGCCTTTGGCATTAACCTGTTGGATTGCATCATTAATAGCCTTTGTGTTTAAAGTAATACCGTCTGGCTTGGCACCGAAATCTATGATGTTTACCGAATAGTCTGGGAAAGTAGGTTGTTCAACTTTATCCATCTTGAAAGGGAGGCTTGTATAGATGGCGGGATCTATAATATCTTCTACAATAGTCGTAGACGGACAATTATTACATCCGGTCAAAAAAGGAATTAAACATGTGGCAGGAAGTAATAGAATCTTCTTTATTAAAGTAGTCATTGGTATTATATATGTTTAAGATTAATAATTATCTAGTTGATTGTTGCTTTAAGAAGTCTTATCACTCTCCCGTAAAAGACCCTCACGGGCTATTTACGGGAGCAGCAATAATGTTTCATGTTAACCTAATTCTAACCTTAAATAAATATTATGAAAAAACCTCTTAATTCGATGGCAAATATAGCTGAAAGAATTGTCCTTTATGTGCACTATTTGATAGAATAAGTGGATTTTTTGTTAAATTCTCATTTAGCTGAAACCTTAAATGGTAAAAATTAGTTTTATAATTGCATTATTTCTTCATTTGTGTGCAAAAAAAGCTATGATTAATTTATTTGTTTGTATCTTTGCAAACTAATTTAACAATAAAGAAGGTATGAGTTACAATTTGTTGAAAGGAAAAAGAGGTATTATTTTTGGTGCATTGAACGAACAGTCTATCGCATGGAAAGTTGCTGAAAAGGCTGTAGAAGAAGGTGCGTCCATTACATTGTCCAATACTCCGGTAGCTGTCCGCATGGGAGAAGTTTCTGCTTTAGCTGAGAAACTGAATTGTGAGGTAATTCCGGCAGATGCAACCAGCGTAGAAGATTTGGAGAATGTTTTCAAACGTTCGATGGAAATATTGGGTGGAAAAATAGATTTCGTTCTGCATTCTATCGGTATGTCTCCTAACGTTCGTAAGAAACGTACTTATGATGACCTCGATTATGATATGTTGAGCAAGACTCTGGATATATCTGCCGTTTCGTTCCACAAAATGATTCAAGCTGCTAAAAAGCTGGATGCTATTGCGGAGTATGGTTCAATTCTGGCTTTGAGTTATGTTGCTGCACAACGTACATTCTATGGATATAATGATATGGCGGATGCAAAAGCATTGCTTGAATCTATCGCACGCAGTTTTGGTTACATTTATGGTCGTGAACATCATGTGCGTGTGAATACCATATCTCAGTCACCGACCATGACTACTGCCGGTTCAGGTGTGAAAGGTATGGATAAGCTGTTTGACTTTGCTAACCGTATGTCACCATTAGGCAATGCTTCGGCAGACGAATGTGCAGATTACTGCATTGTAATGTTCTCTGACCTGACTCGTAAAGTGACTATGCAGAATTTATATCATGATGGAGGTTTCTCCAGTGTAGGTATGAGTTTGCGTGCTATGGCAACTTATGAAAAAGGTCTGGATGAATATAAAGACGAAAACGGAAACATCATTTACGGATAAGAAATAGATGATGCGCAAAATTATATTCATATTAGTAGTATGTCTTGTTGCTCTTTCCTCCTGTCAGTGGGATGGGAAGAGTGGCAATACTGCTGATGTGGATGTAAGAGTTGCCCGTTATGATCGTTTGCAGTATGAGTATGTCACGATGAATAGTTTCTCGGCACTGCAAAAAATGAATACGGACTATCCTCAGGTTACCAAGCTGTTGATAGAAGATGTATTGGCGATAGGTGAGGTGGATGACATGAAGATTAACGACCGGATGTTGGAATATTATTCGGATTCTACTTTATTGACTTTGATGCACGATGCCGAAGAGAAATTTAAGGATCTTGGTTGGGTTGAGGAAAAACTGACCAAAGGTTTCAAACGTTTGAAAAAAGAGGTTCCTACATTGTTCGTTCCTCATTTTTATGCTCAAATAGCTGCTCTGAATCAGTCTGTTGTAGTTGGGGATAGTATTTTGGGTTTTAGTATTGATAAGTATATGGGAGCAGATTATCCTTTATATAAACGCTTCTATTATGACTATCAATGTCGCAGTATGGAGCCTGATCGTATTGTTCCGGATTGTTTTACCTTTTATTTGCTGAGTCAGTATCCTTTGCCATGGCAGCCTGGTCGTACTTTATTAGATATGATTATGCATCGTGGAAAGATAAATTGGATAGTGGCTCATATTTTAGGGTATGAATCTTTTGAGAAAGAGATGGGATATAGTGAGGATGAGGCTGAGTGGTGCAGGAAGAATAAAACAAGTCTGTGGAAGACAATGGTTGAAAATGGTCATTTATATGCTACCGATCCCCTTGTTGTACGTACTTATATACGCAAGGATCCCTTTATTTCTATTATGGGTGAGAAAACTCCTGCAAGTATTGGAGTATGGATGGGGATTTTGCTGATTGATGAATATATGAAAAAGCATCCTGATATGACAATAAAGGATTTGTTGGCTAAGACGGATTATCATCAGATGTTGGCTGAAACAGATTTCAAACCTTGATATTTTGATTGATTAGTAGTATGATGGAAGTTGCTTTGTATCTATTGCCTGTCACATTAGGCGAAACTCCTGTGGAAAATGTGTTGCCTGTGTATAATAAAGAGGTCATTCTCGGCATCAAACATTTTATTGTAGAAGATGTACGCTCGGCACGTCGCTTTTTGAAAAAGGTAGATCGCGGGATTGACATAGATGCATTGACTTTTTATCCATTGAACAAACATACTTCTCCTGAAGATATTTCCGGTTATCTGAAACCTTTGTTGGCCGGACAGTCCATGGGAGTTATTTCTGAAGCCGGTTGTCCGGCTGTTGCTGATCCTGGAGCGGACGTGGTTGCTATTGCTCAGCGTAAGAATCTTAAAGTGGTGCCTTTGGTAGGACCTTCCTCTATTATTATGTCTGTTATGGGATCGGGTTTTAATGGACAGAGTTTTGCTTTTCATGGTTATTTGCCTATTGAGCCTGGTGAGCGTGCGAAACGTATTAAGGTATTGGAGCAGCGTGTTTATGCAGAAGATCAGACGCAGCTTTTTATTGAAACTCCTTATCGTAATAATAAGATGGCGGAAGATATTCTTAAGAATTGCCGTCCGCAAACCAAACTTTGTATTGCTGCCAATATTACGTGTGAAGGAGAATATATAAAGACTAAGACAATAAAGGAGTGGCAGGGGAAATTGCCGGATTTATCGAAGATTCCCTGTATTTTCTTGATTTATAAGTAATGCGATAACAGATATTCATTTAAATTCCTCCCACATCTGTGTCACTATGTTCAGATGATCTATTTCTTCTTTTAGAAAAGAACTATATTGGGCAGAATTCATTTCTATTTCTTCGGGAGTTACAAATTTTCCTCCGGTAAAATGTATCTGTTCTTCATCGTTTAAAGGAAGAATATATAGCATGATGGTTTTTTTAACTCCATTGGTTTCTTTTACCAAATGTTTCAAACTGAAGCGTGGTTCCGGTTGTCCGGTAATATGGTTGCTATATTTATTTTCTACTTCTTTGGCATATTTATCCGTATCTGTCTTGCAGGCATAAATGTAGTCTTCCATAGGTATGTCCAACTTGCCGGGTTCTTCACCTTGATAACTGCGGGGAGCAACATAGATCTTTCCATTGCAAATAGGGGCGATACGTAAAAAAGGCATTTTTTTATAGGTTAAACTGATTGTTTTCACAAATGCATGATTGACAATAATGCAAATGACATATATCAAAGGAGGGATGATGTGGGTCATAGCGTAAAGGGTATTATAAGATAGTGGACTGAAAAATAAATAAATTATGCAGGAAGCAAACAGGTGAATGCCGGATAAAACAGCTATAACCTGTGTGGCCCAACAGTTCAGAATAGATATCTTATAATGAAAGTAGGAGAATAGTTTTGTATAAAAATTGGGGACCATGAGATAGAGTAGTGAAAAACAGAGTATCAGTATTTCTAGCGTAATGGGAACTGTTCGGTCCGGAATAAGCATATCTCCGCTTATGCCTTTTATGATGGATGCAATGATTAATGCCAAAGTTCCATGTAGTAATACTAGATTTGGCTGATAAACAGGAGGTTTGACAAGTCTGTATAGGATATAAATAATGCTAGCCAAACTACAGACATACAAAACAACTGCATCTTGAAAGAAAATGCAGAAAATCATGCATACAATGGCTGGTATTAACCCTGTGGACATGATTAAATTCTTGTATTCCAGTAACGATTTCATTCTCTCTATCTCTATTTATATCTTTATAACAAAAAAGATATAAAGTTGGTTTACTCGTTACCCTTTAAATTTTATATGTTTTTCTGCATGATAGGAGGAACGTACCAAAGGTGCGCTTTCCACTTCTCGGAATCCTTTCTTTAATCCAATTGTTCTATACTGTTTAAATTGATCGGGAGTAATATATTCCGCTACCGGATAATGGCGGTGGGTAGGTTGTAGATATTGGCCAATAGTAAGTATCTTGCAGCCTTGTGCCAATAAATCGTCCATGACTTCTTCTACTTCTTCCGGGCGTTCTCCCAAACCTACCATAATACCGGATTTAGCTGTAATACCATTATTGGCTATTTGTTTGATGACCTTTAAACTGGTTGCATAGTTGGCTGCGCTTCGTACCAGGGGACTGATGCGGCGTACGGTTTCCATATTGTGTGAGATGATGTCTGGTTTGGCGTCAATGACTAGCTGAATCAGTTCGCTCTTTCCTTGAAAATCAGGGATTAAAACTTCGGTTGTGGTTTCCGGATTCAAGCGCTTGATTTCTGAAATCGTTTTAGCCCAATGGGCAGCACCCAAATCATCTAGATCATCACGGTCTACAGAGGTAATAACGGCATGAGATAATTTCATGAGTTGAATGGACTCTGCTACATGGGTAGGTTCTTCAGGGTCTAACGGAAGAGGTCGTCCGGTCTGTGTGTTGCAAAATTTGCAGGAACGGGTACAAATTTCGCCACCTATCATAAAAGTGGCAGTACCTTTTCCCCAGCATTCTCCCATATTGGGACATCGTCCGCTACTGCAAATGGTATGTAGTTTGTGGGAATCTACAATATGTTTGGTTTCGGTATATCGAGCATTTGCCCCTATGTTTATCTTAAGCCAGTCTGGTTTTTTAACGTGATTCATGATGATATTAGATTTATAATTCACCACAGATTATACCAATGCAAATTGTTTTCATTCGGTTTTTATGTAAAATTGTATAATCTGTGGTGAATGGTTTTTTATTTTAAATTATCAATAAAGAAATTGGCTACGCGAGTCAGTAAATGTTTAGTTGTGTTGCCTCCACTGATTCCATGGTTGCGGTTGGTATAGATTTGCATGTCAAATTGCTTGTCGGCCTGTACCAATGCTTCACTGTATTCTGCGTTGTTACGTAAGTGTACATTATCATCTGCTGTGCCGTGGATCAGCAACAATTCACCGTTCAGTTTGTTGGCACGGTTAATAGCAGATGCAGCATTGTAACCTTCCATGTTTTCTTTGGGGGTACGCATGAAGCGCTCTGTATATACCGAATCGTAGAAACGCCAGTCTGTAGGAGCTGCAACAGCTACTCCAGCTTTGAATATCGGTGTTCCTTCACTCATGGACATTAATGTATTGTAACCTCCATAGCTCCATCCCCATATACCGATACGGTTACCATCTACATAGGGTAGTGTACTTAAGTATTTGGCGGCTTCTACTTGATCTTTCGATTCTTTTACTCCTAAACTCAAGTAGGTGCATTTTTCAAAATCAGACCCTCGGCCACCGGTTCCGCGTCCGTCTACACAAGCCATGATGAAGCCTTGACCGGCCATATAAGCTTCGAACATGCCGCCATCTCTACGGGCTCCAATTCCCCATTTGTCTGCAACTTCTTGTGAACCCGGTCCACTATATTGGTGCATGATAACAGGATATTTTTTGTTCGGATTGAAATTTGCGGGTTTCATTATCCAACCATTCAATTCCACACCGTCATTGGTCTTGAAACTAAATAGTTCTTTACTTGGCATATTCAGACGTGAAACTTGGTGTTTCAATGTGTTATTATCTACTAAGGTTGCCAATTCTTTACCATTATTGTCATTAAGGGTAATGACAGGAGGGGTGTTGATATTAGAGAAAGTATTGATGTAATACTTCATATTGTTACTGAAAATAGCTTTATGAGTTCCTTCCTGTTTGGATAGTTTGGTCTTTTTACCTTTGCCGTCCACTTTGTAGATAGCGGTGCGTAGCGGACTACCTTCATTACTTTCAAAATAGAATGTGTTGGTAGCTTCATCCCATCCCAGGAAATCTTTCACTTCGAAGTTCCCTTTTGTGATTTGCTTAACCAGGTTTCCTCCGCTAGTGTAAAGATAGAGATGGTTATAACCGTCTTTTTCACTCATCACCACAAAGTTTTTTGGATAGAAAACGATGTTGGAGTAGGCTTCTTCTTTAATGTATTGGGGAGCTTCATCACGTACCATCAGTTTACACAATGTACTTCGTGGATTGGCAAAATAGAGGTCGAAACGGTTTTGATGACGGTTCAAAGTCATGATTGCCAACGCATTCTCATCATCCGTAAACTTGATGCGAGGGATATAACCGTCTGCATCTAGAGGCAAGTTCATCTTGCGGGTTACCTTACTTTTTATATCAAAAGTATGAACGGTTACTTTGGAATTGTTAATTCCTGGCATAGGGTATTTGTATTCATATTCTCCCGGATAAGTGCTGAATTTCTCTAATGCGGGAACCATACCTTTGTATAATGGAAAAGAATACATAGGTACTTGACTCTCATCAAAACGGATATAGGCAAGCATCTGGCTGTCTGCACTGAAGTCGAAAGCACGGTTGAAGCCGAATTCCTCTTCATATACCCAGTCGGGAATACCATTTAGCACTTCGTTGAATTTGCCGTCTTTGGTTACTTGTGATTCACTGTTGCCAAACAATAATTTTACCAGATAGATATTATTATCACGTACAAAAGCTATCTGATTGCCATCCGGCGAGAATAAAGGAACCTGTTGTGGACCGTTTTCTGAGAGCGGTTCCATTTTATTGTTTTTTACGTTGAAAATATAGTAATTGGCGGTAAACGAACGACGATAAATAGGTTTGGTTTCAGTCTGTATTAGAATCAGTTTTTCATCGGGTGACATGATATAGTCATCAAATGACTTGATGCTACAGTCACGGGCCGTATTTACATCGAAGATGGTACCTGTTTCTTTGCCGGTCTTGAAAGAATACTGTATGATTTTTTTGCCATCGGCACTCATTTGGGTATAATGTTCTCCATCCAACATCGGTTTGATACCTCTGATTCCTTCGGCACGATACGTTCTGTTTGCTACGTCTTGCAAGCTTACTTGTTGGGCTCTGACTGTCAGCAAGCAGAAGAATAAAATAATAAATATACTTAATTTTCTCATAATAGATAAATTCTTTAAATGATAATCAAAGACAAAGGTAAAACTTTTGTTTGAAAATACGTATCTTTGTCCCGCAAAATAAGTTCATGAACAGAGAGATGCTTTATAACGACTTATCCGGCTTTTTAGCTATGCACTTTCCTTGCAAAGTGCAGAAGATTTCTATTAATGCCGGATTTACTTGTCCTAACCGTGACGGCTCGGTAGGATACGGAGGTTGCACTTATTGTAATAATCAAACATTTAATCCGGCCTATTGCCATACGGGAAAGTCTGTTACTCAGCAGTTGGAAGAAGGAAAGCGGTTCTTTGTACGCAAATATCCGGAAATGAAATATCTGGCCTATTTTCAGGCTTATACCAATACGTATGGGGAACTGGAAGAGTTGAAAAGAAAATACGAAGAGGCACTGATGGTAGAGGATGTGGTAGGACTGGTGATAGGAACTCGTCCGGACTGTATGCCGATATCATTACTGGATTATTTGGAAGATCTTGGTAAACGCACTTTTGTATTAGTGGAGTATGGCATTGAAAGTACGGATGATGAAACGTTGCGCCGGATAAACCGGGGACATACTTTCGCCGTTTCTGCGGAGGCTGTTCGGAAGACTGCAGAGAGAGGGATTTTAGTAGGAGGGCATATAATTCTTGGTTTGCCCGGAGAAGAAAGAGAAATGTTAATCAGACAGGCAGGAGTACTTTCACAATTACCTCTGACTACTTTAAAGCTGCATCAGTTACAACTTATTAAAGGTACGCGCATGGCGAGTGAATATGTGAAAGAGCCTGAAGCTTTCCATCTTTATACAGCTGATGAATATGTTGATTTGGTTATTGATTATATAGAACATCTTCGTCCGGACATCGTACTGGAGCGTTTTGTTTCCCAATCACCTAAAGAATTGTTGATAGCTCCTGATTGGGGATTGAAAAATTATGAATTTACGGATAAGGTGAAAAAACGGATGAGAGAAAAAGATGCCTGGCAAGGCAAATACTATAAATATTAAAAGAAGAAAACAGATATGGAAATCAAAGGAAAAGTACATTATGTGGGAGTGAATGACCGTAACAAGGCTTTGTTTGAGAACTTGTGGCCGTTACCTTACGGTGTGTCTTATAACTCTTATTTGATTGACGACGAGATGGTCGCTTTGGTGGATACAGTAGACGTATGCTATTTTGAGGTTTATTTGAAGAAAATTCGTAGCATTATCGGTGATAAACCTATCAATTATTTGATTATAAATCATATGGAACCAGACCATTCCGGTTCTATCAGTTTGATCAAGCAATATTATCCTAACATTGTGATTGTCGGTAACAAGAAGACTTTCGAAATGATTGAAGGGTATTATGGTGTAGGCGGTGAGCGTTATGTAGTGGGTGAAGGAGATTTTCTAGCTTTGGGACATCATAGACTGCGCTTTTCATTGATTCCGATGGTTCACTGGCCCGAAACGATGGTTACTTTTGATGAAACGGAAGGTATTTTGTTTTCCGGTGACGCTTTCGGTTGTTTTGGTGCATTGAATGGTGGTGTAGTTGATACAAATATTAATACAGATATTTATTGGAATGAAATGGTGCGCTATTATTCTAATATTGTAGGCAAATATGGTGCGCCGGTACAGAAGGCCTTACAGAAATTGCAAAACTTGAAAATAACGACTGTTTGTTCTACTCATGGTCCGGTATGGACAGAGGAAATTCCTCGTGTGGTACGTATTTATGACCGTTTGAGTCGTTATGAGGCCGAAGAAGGGGTTGTAATAGCTTATGGCTCGATGTATGGTAATACAGAGGAGGTGGCAGAAGCTATTGCAGAAGAACTGAGCAAGCAGGGAATTCGTAATATCGTGATGCATAATGTTTCTCATACCAGTCATTCTTTTATTATTGCGGATGTATTCAAATATAAAGGACTGATTGTGGGATGCCCCACTTATAATACTCAGATGTATCCGGAAATGGAAGCTCTGCTGAGCAAGCTGGCTTCTCGCGAGATAAAGGGACGTTATCTGGGATATTTTGGCTCATTTACATGGGCTAGCGCTGCTGTGAAGAAAATTGCAGAGTTTAATGATAAGTTGAAATTTGAGCCTGTCGGAAATCCTGTAGAAATGAAACATAGCATGAAGGCCGAAACTAACACTCAGGCAAAGGAGTTGGCTAAGGCTATGGCTGATCGTTTGAAAGCGGATAGAAAATAAATCTTGTGATAGCATACAAATGACGCAAATGACACATGATTGATAAGATCAAGCTTGTGACAATTGCGTCATTCGTGTTCTAAAGATTTCTGACGTTAGGCTTGATGTACAGTAAGCTGTGGGAATGGGAAGTTAATTCCTTCTTTATTAAAAGTAGTATAAACAGTCTGATTCATACTGAAAAATACGTTCCAGTAATCCGAACTATTCACCCATACGCGGATTTTTATATTTACACTGCTGGCAGCAAGTTCTCCTAATTCAATAAAAGGGGCAGGACTGGTGAGAATACGTTTATCATTGGCAATGATTTCACGCAATACTTTTTCTACTTTATTATAGTCTTCTCCGTAGTCCACGCCAAAATTCCATTCTATACGGCGGGTGTCCAGTTTGCTGTAATTTGTAATG
This sequence comes from Phocaeicola sp. GP0067, assembly GCF_031119655.1. NCBI lineage: Bacteria > Pseudomonadati > Bacteroidota > Bacteroidia > Bacteroidales > Bacteroidaceae > Phocaeicola > Phocaeicola sp. GP0067. The sequence continues at coordinate 6,208 of NZ_JAVHZY010000004.1, read as the reverse complement.
ACCCCACTACTCATGGCTCCATTAGGTACATATATCATCTTGTTGTCTGCAGTGATAAGAATAGTATGAAAAATCTGTATTTCTTTTACTGTTCCCGAGGCACCGGTAGAAGCTTCGATAAAGTCCCCCACTTTATAAGGCCTGAACAATAAGATAATCAGTCCTCCGGCAAAATTTTGTAAGTTACCAGACAGTGCCATACCGATGGCAACACCGGCAGAAGCGAGAAGTGCGGCGAATCCTGTCAGTTCGATACCTAATTTCCCTATCACAGCAAGAATCAGCATGATGAGCAGTAAGATATTCACCATACTCTTTAGGAATGACTGGATACTCGGGTCCACTTTTCTTTTTTCCAAAATACGTGCAAAAAGTCTGTTCAGCCAATTTACGAGGAACTTTCCGATTATAAAAATAATAAGTGCTCCTAATACTCTTTCTCCTAATTGAATGCCGGAGTCGATAAGTTTCTCTAATGCATTGGTTAATTGAATACTTGTTTCAGATGCTAATAACATGATAAATTTACTTTAATTTGACATTTCTAATATATAAAACAATTCAGATTAAAAATCGTTCAGAATACCTTTACCTTGACGTACAATTTCTGCTTCTCCGTTTGTACAGTTCACAATGGTAGAAGGTTCTATGCTTCCGATACCTCCATCAATAATTAGTTCTACCTCTTTGCCGAATTTTTCTTCTATCAGTTCTGGAGTGGTAATATATTCTATGTCTTCGCCGTCTTTCAGAGGCAACGTGGTGGTCATGATTGGTGCTTTTAGTATATGGCATATTTCCCTGATGATGTTGTTGTCTGGTACGCGTATACCTACTTCTTTACGGTTCTTGAATATTTTGGGCAGACGGTTTCCCGTATTCAGGATAAAAGTGAACGGTCCGGGAAGATTGCGTTTCATTAGCTTGAATGTGCTGTTGTCTACTTTGGCATATTCGCTGATATTGCTTAAGTCGTAACAGATAATGGATAAATTGTTTTTACGTGGATCAATGTTTTTCAGTTTGCAGATACGTTCTATTGCACGTTCTTTCAGACCATGACATCCTATGGCATACATCGTATCGGTAGGGTAAATAATTAACCCTCCCTCTTCCAATATCCGGATTACTTCTTCCAGATCTTTGGGATTATTATTCTTATTATAAAGTCTTAAAAGCATGTTATTTTAATTTTTAGATTTTTTTTCACGCAAGCGTTCCGCAATAGCCCATTGTAGGGCGGCTTCCTCTTCTTTTCCGACTCTCATCAATGCGTCTCCGAAATATTCATGGGCCTTCGGATGTTCCGGCTTTAAAGAAACAGCCCGGTCAAAATCTCCCAAAGCTCCTTCTATATTATCTAATGCCAGTCTGTTTTTTCCTCGATTGTAAATAGCTTTGAATAAAGCGGGACTAAGGCGTACCGCTTCATTCAGACAAACTTCGGCTTCGTAGTATTCCTTGTCATTATGTAATGTGATACCTTTACGTATCCAAGCGTCCGTATAAGAAGGATTCAATTCAATCGCTTTGTCATAATTGGCAATAGCAGCACGTGAATCATGTGCCTGGATGATACATTCATTTCCCATTAAATAATATTCGCGGGCATATTTTTCAAGATTTTTGCGTTGTACATGGAATTGGTCTTTTAGCCGTTTGTTTTCGACTTTCAAATTGTTGATGATTCCCAGCTTCTTACGTATAAATCTTTTGATCAAAGGCTTTTCGATATCATAACGTGAATGGATGGCAAGAAAGAATTGTTCTAGAAATCTTTCAAAATCACCTTTGTCGAAGTGTTGTACCGCTTCTACATATTGTACATCAGCTTGTGCCTGCTTCAATGCTTTTTCAATGGACTGGCGGTTATTGAATCGTTGCGAGAACTTTACTATTTCCGGGCGGACAAAGATATCTCCACGTGTAATTTGCTTTTTTAGTTGGATGCCGTCTAGTGAAGTACAGCGGCTCAATGCTACGTAGGCTTGTCCACCGGCAAACACCCCTCCTGTAAAATCAATAACGACCCTGCTGAAAGTCAATCCTTGGCTTTTGTGTATCGTGATGGCCCATGCCAAACGGATAGGATATTGTATAAATACTCCTAATTCTTCTTCTTCTATTTTTTTTTCTAGTTCATTATATTTATATCGTATATTGCGCCAACTGTCTTTTTTAACGTCAAATTCCTGTCCGTCTTCTGTGATAACATATAATGTATCCTCTTCGTCTATACCTGAAATGGTGCCAATCGTACCGTTCACCCAACGGTGGTCGTAATCGTTTTTTATAAAAATAATTTGTGCTCCTGGTTTTACTTCCAGTTCCATTTGGGTGGGAAGGCTGCTTTCTGGAAATTCTCCGTGTATCTCACCGGTCAGAATCGTTGATTCTCCAGGTAGTTCAGATAATTTCTTTTCATTGATAAAGTCTACGGTATCTCTCCGGGTAGCAAGTGTGATATACATATCACTTTCATTTTCTTCTATGTGAGTGTTGTAACGGGTGTTCAGTAGTTGCAAGTCGGCTGCTCCGGCAGTATTGGTCCGGATATGATCCAATACGTTAACAAAAATTTTGTCCGACTGGCGGTATACTTTTGTCAGTTCTATGGATACCAGCTCCATTTCCTGAAAGACCCGTGCCGAAAAGAAATAAGGGGTGGGATAGAAGCGGTTGATTATCTCACGTTCGTCATTTTTAATGACTGGTTCAAGTTGAAAAACATCTCCTACCAGCAATATTTGCTTGCCTCCGAATGGTTCACGCATATTTTGTGAATATACCCGCAATATTTTGTCTATAAAGTCAATAATGTCTGCCCGAACCATGGAAATTTCATCGATGATCACTAATTCTACTTCTTTTATCAGTTTTCGATGAGCGGAAGTATATTTTAGAAAGCTATGTAACTTTCCATCTTTCAAACTGAATTTAGGATCATCCGGTAAAAGTGGATAGAATGGTAATTTAAAAAAACTATGCAGTGTGCTTCCGCCGGCATTGATAGCTGCAATACCTGTGGGAGCCAGTACTATATGTTTCTTTTTGGTTACTTCGCAAACATATTTTAGAAAAGTAGATTTACCTGTACCCGCCTTTCCAGTGAGGAATACTGACTGACGTGTATATTGGATAAGGTTCAAGGCATCTTGAAACTCTTTATTATGGGTGTCTACTTGCATTTTGTCCATACGTTTGAAAATGAATGGACAAAGATAGTGGAAATCCCGTAAAAGGGCATAAAAAAGACGGTTAAATAACCGTCCTTTTTTATAGTCCTACAGGGGGTTGCCCTGTATTGGTTCTAATTTACTTTGTTTCGTTCAACATAACGTAACCCCAAATCATAGGATCAGCGTTAGCAATTTTGTGAAAAATGTTTTTTACCTTTTTCATAATGTTATCCTTTCTTTTTTTAATTAATACCTAAAAACACTCATAAATAGCAGGCGCACCTCCCGGTTGGCCTTCTTTAAACAATCTTTCTTTTTACCTTAGTAGCTACTAAAAAAATATCTTTTTATGTTTTACAACACAAAGATAAGGAGTCTGTTCGTTATAATATATGTTTTACAGCATATTTTTAATCGATATCTCAATTTTATTGATTTAGGTCAAAAAAAGTAGGAGTTTCTTATTGCATTTTGGTGAATATTTTGTTTGCTTCTGTCGTATAACATATAAATCAGTTTGTTTATCTCAAGAAGTATTGTTTGATTTGTGATATCATAATAATATCAAAAATAAATCATTATGGAAACAAAAGAAATGTCTTACAATGAGCTGGTAATTAATGGGTTTATGGCTTTGTTTTTTAACTTGGTTATGTTGCCTGCACTAGTATTCCTGAACTTTTTGATTTTTGGGCAACTACCTTGGTTATCTATTCCTGTTTTGTTTATGCTGGTATTGTTGTTTGTGCTGATGCTTCCGGGATATTTTTCTCAAGAACCTAATGAGGCACGTGTGATGGTGTTTTTCGGTGAATATAAAGGCACTTTTAAAAACACAGGCTTCTTTTGGGTAAACCCTTTCATGAACAAGAAGAAGTTGTCTCTTCGCGCCCGTAATCTGGATGTGGAGCCGATAAAGGTGAATGATAAGATTGGCAATCCTATTCTGATAGGGCTGGTTTTGGTCTGGAAATTGAAAGATACTTATAAGGCGATGTTTGAGATTGACGCGCAGACGATGGCGGACAGTAAAGGGACAGGGACGGCAAGTGTCAGCGTGGCAGGGCGTATGAATGCCTTTGAGGATTTTGTACGTGTGCAGAGTGATGCGGCCCTCCGTCAGGTGGCCGGACAGTATGCTTACGATGACAATGAGCATGATACGAATGAGCTGACCTTGCGTGGCGGAGGTGAGGAGATTAATGACCAGCTGGAACGTCAGCTTAATGAGCGTCTGGCTATGGCAGGTATGGAAATAGTAGAGGCCAGAATCAATTATTTGGCTTATGCTCCGGAGATTGCAGCGGTGATGCTTCGTCGTCAGCAGGCAAGTGCTATTATTACAGCGCGCGAAAAAATAGTGGAGGGGGCTGTTTCTATGGTTAAAATGGCTTTGGATAAATTAGCCGAGGATGGAATTGTAGAACTGGATGAAGAAAAGAAAGCCGCTATGGTCAGTAATTTGTTGGTAGTGCTTTGTGCGGATGAGCCAGCACAGCCGGTAATTAATTCCGGAACGTTGAATCATTAGTGTAGGAGATGGCAAAGAAAGAAACGATAAAAAGTTTTGTGCTCAGAATGGATGCGGAAACCATGGAAGCTATCGAGAAATGGGCGGCGGATGAATTCCGTTCCACGAATGGACAGCTTCAATGGATTATAGCGGAAGCTTTGCGCAAGAGTGGCAGAATGAAGAAAAAGAAGACAATAATCAAAAAGGAAGAAACAGAATGATACAGTTTATCTAATGGAAACAAAGTGTTTCCTACTGTTTGTAAAAGTAGAAAAATGATTAATAATCAAATAGTTATGGGCTTTTATCTTGGCTGGCGGTAGGTAAATCGAGTATTATGGAGCATATTTTTCTGCGAATTCCGTTACTTACCCGTTGTTTTGCAAATGCGGATAGTCAGAAAATGGTAAATGATTTTTCTTTCAATGTATTCGTTACTTTTCATGACTTCAAAAGGCTCGATGTTCATTAATTTTGTAGCTAAAAGAAGCGAGTAATAACAATAGAAGTTGTCAACAAAATCTCGGTAGACATCAGTGAAATTATTCTCTTCCAAAAGATAAGGACACTTTTAAAAAAGATCAAGAGCTTTTCAAAAAAGAACAAGAGCTTTTTTTAAAAGATAACGGGCTTTTTTAAAAGTGTCTTGGCCTTTTTACCACTACCGGGGATACTATTATATTTCGTGGAGATATGCACACTGTTTGCGAGCAAAAAAACGAGAACACCCTATTTTACATCAAGTTGGAATAGTCTAAAAAAGAAGTTTATATAACTGAAAGTAAGCATGTTATACAGAAATCAGCTTCAAAACGTAGTGAGGGCATAGGGTATAAGTGAGGGCAATAATTTTTACTATAACTACATAAGTTGCTTATAATGAGTTTGTTGTGTACGAAGTGAGGGCATGAGGGCATAAATGCTCCCAACTTTTTTTGAATGATGCGTCAAGAAGACTTTCGGAAATTGTTCGAAGAAGAAAATGATGCTTTAAGAGCGTTCCCTCTTCCTATGATTTTGCAGGTGAGCCGATGTTTACCCAATATTCATTTTAGTCTGTCGCGCGCGATAATATAATATGGTGTATACTTTTTGATATTGTAAAATGGATTATCGAAATAAACATTACGTATAATCTGTAAATCAGATGTTTATAAATATAATCACAAAAAAAATAGAAAAAACAGTAGATATATTTGGATAAAGAAATGAAATCAACTACTTTTGCATCCGCTTAGCAAGAGAGGTAAGTTTAAAACTGACAAGATGATTTGAAGAACATAGATGAAACAAAAAAGTTTTAAAAAAGTTCGATGTTTTTTTGGTAGTTTGAAATAAACGCTTTATCTTTGCAAAACATTTCCGAGAAAAACGGAAATAGGCATGAATGAGTTCTTTGAAAGATTTAAGATAAACAAACAAGTAGTACAAGCCGGTGCACCGTATGTGATATATATATGGTGTACGGAAAAAACAAGAACCGTCAATATTGATATTGATAGATTTGGAATCCTTG
>NZ_JAVHZY010000049.1:0-10060 GCF_031119655.1 Phocaeicola sp. GP0067 | reverse complement strand
ATGTATTTATAACCATAGAACAACCAAAACTAATCAGAAATATCCGAGTGTAAATCTTTAATTACCAGCATATTCTAAAATTTAACACTTTTCGGTTGCCATTTGTCGCTTCCCAAATTTCCACATATTTTTGAGACGTATTTCTGACGTGGAGAATTTGCGGGGCTTGTTTTTTGTCACACCGTGCAGACAGTTGACAAGGGTTTACAACCGTTTACGACAAGCGACAATAACCGCCCCGATATGCGGAAACAGTCACACTGTGTAGAAAAGCGACAATGGTTGACTTCCGTTCACATCCGTTTACCATTTCAGAGATATAGGATTGAAGAAATGAACCATTAAACGATAAAACGGTATGAAAGCAACCAGAAAATGCAGTTTTTGCGGCAAGTCCTTTGTAACCCGAAGCGGTATGCAAAGATATTGCAGTGAGGCTTGTCAGGCAGAAGCCAAACGAGCCAGAGTGATGCAGAAGAACAACCTCTTCAAAGTCGCCCAACCCTTGATGGAGATACAGCATCAGGAGTATCTCACCTTTTCCAAAGCAGCCATCCTCATGGGCTGTTCCCGACAGTACATTTACAAACTTGTAGCCATCGGCAAGCTGAAAGCCTCACGCATCAGCAACCGCATGGCATTCATCCGCAGAGCCGACATCGAGCAGATGTTGGAGGGCAATCCCTATCACCGCATCCTGCCCGGCAACACCTCCACACCAAGGAAATCATCTTCATCTTCCTTACCTGCCAAAAGAGAAAAAAGGGAAAAGGAAAGCGAAGAAGTGTTGGACTTCTATTCGGGCGAGGAGGTGATGTCCCTTTTTAAGGTAAAGCAGTCATGGCTTTACACTTCCGCCAAGCGTAACCATATCCCCATCTGCCGTATCGCAGGAAAGAACTATTACAGCAAGAAGCATATTGACGAGTTTTTCGGTGTGGCAGTTGATATTAGCGAAATTACCGACTGGCTACTGACCGAGGAGGTGGAGGAACTGTTCGGCATGAAGCCGACCGCACTCCGTGCCTACACCTATCGCCATAAGATACCCACTAAAAGAGAGTACGGGCGTACCTATTACTCCAAATCACATTTGAACGAACTCCGCAGAACTGACCTTGTGAACGATGAACGCTACTATACCGTTGAGCAGGTGCAGCAAATCTATGGTCTTTCGTCAGCCAACATCTGCCATATCGTCAAGGTGAAGCACATCGAAAAGATAAAGGTGGGTGTGAAAAACCTGCTTTTGCGCTCAGATGTGGAGCGTGTCATGGCTGAAAGGAACAAATAACCGTGAAAAATCGGGATTATCGAAAATTATTTCAAAATGATGTATCGTGGAGGTATTCACGGATATTTCACGTTGTTCCTTTGCCATCGGAAACATGGATACAACTCCAAAATGTATACAACCAATTAAAACATAATTATTATGAGTAAATGCAAAACAGTTACCTTGCGTAAGCGCAAGATTAAGAACGGGACACAGTATTCACTATGCCTTGACTACTATCCCGGCTACCGTGACAATGTCACCATGAGAGTGATTACACGTGAAGCCTTAGGAATTTACATCTTCGCCAAACCTGCAAACCAGCAGGAACGGGACTTCAACGCACGCATGATGAAGAAAGCGGTCATCCTGCGCAACCAGCGCTACGAAGCCATTTTCAATGAAAACAACGGCTTTTTTGACAAGACCAAGATGAAGGGCGATTTCCTTGCCTATTTCAAAGGACTGGCTGACCGCAAGAATATCAAGTGGCAGCACGTATACAAGCATTTCCAGCGGTTCGTGAACGGCAAATGCACCTTTGAGGAGGTGGATGTGGATTTGTGCCGCAAGTTCATGGAATACCTGCTTGATGCACCCCAATCCATCCACACCAACCAAAAGCTGCACATCAACTCCGCAGCAGGCTATTGGTCAACTTTCCGTGCCGTGCTGCACACCGCTTACCGTGACAGGAAGATAAAGGAGAACCCAAACGGCTTCTTAGACCGCATCGAGTGCATTCCCACCATCAGGGAGCATTTGAGCCAAGAGGAACTGATACGGCTTGCCGAAACACCCTGTGAGGAGGAGGTCTTGAAAAAAGCTTTTCTTTTCGCCTGTCTTACGGGACTGAGAAAGAGCGACATCAGACAGCTCACGTGGCAGCAGATACAACCATACACCAACGGCAGGATGTTCGTTACCACCCGTATGCAGAAAACCAAAGAAATAGTGCATAACCCCATCAGTGATGAAGCCTATGGACTGCTGGGAGAACGGGGCGAGGGACTTATCTTTGAGGATTTCAAGGACAAGATGCTGCAAGGACCACTCCAACGGTGGCTCACGGCAGCAGGGATAACCAAGAAAATCACCTTTCACTGTACCCGCCACAGCTTCGGAAGCCTGCACGTGGAAATGGGAACGGACATGGCTGTCATCCAAGCCTATCTCGGACATAAGAACATTACCACCACACAAATCTATTCCAAGATAGCAGCGCAGCAGATGTGTCAGGTGGTGGACAAGATAACCTTGAAGCGCAAGGAGGCATAAATGTCTCACATTGACAGGTATTCAGAGGGGCGGTTATGGCTACAAGGCTATAATCGCCCCTCTATGTTTTTGGCTTGATGCCACCATTTATAAGCCCCTCAGAGTATGAAACAGAGTATGATATGATGACATTTCGTGAAATACATTGAAAAAGACCGTTCTAACCGCAAATAACGGGCAGTAATTGGGAAAAATAGCATTAACTTTGCACAAAATAATACAGGAACATTCAATCTCTCAACGAAATATGGAATCATCAATCAAGGACAAATACATCATCTTGGGCTTTGTCGGCTTCGCCATCGTCCTAATATCTTCCATTGCCACGCTGGTAATAGCGGACAGCTTCAACCAAGACAACTTTGTCAGGTGGATAGTATTCGTATGCTGTAACCTGTTGGGATGGTTGCTCTATCTCTCCTTTCAGACACTTATCTTTGATACATACGAAATCTACAAAATCAAGTTCGGCAAGAAAGAAACGATTGCCGAAGCCATAGAGGTGCAGGAAGAACTGTCACAAAATACACTTGAAGAAGCCACATCTGTGCCTGGACCTACATCAGTCCCTGAGCCTGTACCCGAATCATCCCCGACAAAAGAAGAGACACTTATCCAAACACAACCGATAGAGCTTACTATCGCCCCGGATCTTCACGAAAAGAACCGTGCCAATTACGCAAGCAGAGAGCAACGGGAAAAGGAAGAGCGCATCCGCATGGTCATGGAGTATTGCCATTATTACCTGCCTCGCATTGCCGACCAAGAAACCGTGAACCACATCTGTACTGAGGTGGACAAATGGATGAATCTTAACACTTATACCCCGAAGCCCATACAAAGACCGTTTACCAAAGACATCAACAACATTCCACTCCGTCACTTCGTATGGAATATCTCTGAGCGTTTCCTGTACAAGAGATACTACAATGGGGATAACCGTGCCAAGTTCATCAAAGCCCTTTTCCCGAAATCGTTTGCTGATACAGACTTATCAACCATCAAGAATTTCAAGGTAGAGCCGTTAAAGACGGAAATTCCCATTGATGAACCCGAAAACGGCAAACTTGATTTCCACTATCCCGAGGATTATGTGCGGAATTAGGATAATCACGACACCAACGACAACCATCCGGTAACTCATAACCGCCTGTTTTACATCGTTTCCCGAGTAATTTTACCCGTCATTTATGGCTGGGCTTAATTATTCGGGAATTATTTTGCAATGACGTGTCGTGGAGATATTCACGGATATATCATTTCAGTCCTTTGCGCCAAGTCTTACAAAAGAGACGAGTACGCGAATGGAAAAATCAATTCTTACCTTCAACGACCTCCCCGAGGTTGTCGCTCAGCTTCGAGACGAAGTGATGAGCCTGAAAAGCCTGCTCGCCGAGCAGCGCAGTGTGAACAATGCCAAAACGGTGGACACCCACGTGCCCATGTCTGTGGACGAGGCAGCAGAGTATTTAGGTATCCCTAAGGGTACGCTCTACATGAAACTGTCAGAAGGGACAATCCCTGCCACCAAGCCCGGCAAACGCTATTGCCTTTACCGTGACGAACTGGACAAGTGGCTGGAAACCGCCCGAAAGAATCCCATACCGTTGTCAGACGAGGAACTGAACAAGTCCTTATCCTCTTCCCACCGTCGCAAGCCCAACCCACGTAACTGGTGAATGATATGGAAGAGGATAAGAACTATATCAACCTGATACGTGGCGACCTCACAAAAGCATCCCAAGCGCATAACGGTATGCCCGACAGTGTAGGCATGATGAATATCAAGACGGCAAACCAAACCATTCTTGAAGCATCGTTATTGCCTACGCCCCGTGCGCTGTGGGACAGCTTTTGGTACGAGGGGGAACTCTCCTGCTTGTTTGCCGATTCCAACGTGGGCAAGTCCATCCTTGCCGTGCAGATAGCCGACCGCATCGCCCGAACCGACAATGTGCTGTATCTGGACTTTGAACTGTCCGAAAAGCAGTTCCAGCTCCGCTATACCAACGAGCATGGAGAGCTCTACACCTTTCCCGACAAACTCTATCGGGTGTCTATTGACTGCAACCAGCTTTTGGATGCCAACTTTGAGGAAGCTATCATAGGCGGCATTGAACAGATGGCTGTGCAGACCGACTGCAAGATTTTCATCATTGACAATCTTACCTACCTGTGTTGCGCCATGGAGAAAGGCGATGCCGCAGGACGGCTGATGATTCAGCTGAACAATCTCAAAAAGAGATATGCGCTCTCTATCCTTGTCCTAGCACATACGCCCAAACGCTCTTTGGATTGTCCCATCACATCCAACGACCTTGCCGGAAGCAAACGGCTCTACAATTTCTTTGACAGCGTGTTCACCATTGGAAAAAGTGCCCAAGACGGAGGGCTTCGCTATGTGAAGCAGCTTAAAGTGCGCTATGGCACGTTCTCTCATGATGCGGATAATGTAATCGTTTACGAGATTGACAAGGTGGATGCTTTCTTGCAGTTCGTGTTCAGGGGCTATTCCACGGAAAAGGAACACTTGAAAAAATTGGGCGACAATGAATCAAGCCAAAGGGATTGCCAAATTCTGCAACTCTCCCAATCGGGCAAGTCCGTCAGGGAGATAGCCTCACAGGTGAATTGTGGCAAGTCCACCGTAAACCGTATCATCCAGCGCAGCAAAGAGAGTAAAAACGCAGGTGTCCCAAGTGTCCCACTGTCCCAACCCTTAGAGTGTGGGACAATGGGACAGGATGGGACAGCCGACAATCAACCATCAAAAACGGACTAAGCTATGGGCAATTATTCATTACAGAAGTATAAAGGAACGGCAACACGGCATACCTGCCCCAAATGCGGAGACAGGCATTCTTTCGTCTATTACGTGGACGAAAATAATGTGCCGTTGCATCCATCGGTCGGCAGATGTAACCACGAAAGCGGTTGTGGGTATCACTACACTCCGAAAGAGTATTTTCAAGAGCATCCTGAACACAGAACTACCAATGATTTCTCTTTTGACAGGCAAAGAGCAGAGCAGAAGAAAGTGAAGCAGCAAAGTAAGCCGACAGCCATCGGCTATATTCCCCCTCACTATGTGGAGAAGTCGCAAAGCGAGCGTAGCAATTTCTTCCGTTTCCTCTTCACACTCCTTACTTCCTACTATGGCGACAAGGCGAAAGAGGTGTTGAAGCGGTTGTTGGAGGAATACCGTTTGGGGGCTACCCGTGACGGCTCTGTTATCTTTTGGCAGATAGACAGGACGGGCAAGGTACGCACGGGAAAGGTGATGCAGTACAATCCCGAAGACGGACACCGTATCAAGGGAGGACAGACATCGGCAGTGAACTGGATACACAGCATATTGAAAAAGCAGCGTGTGTTGGCAGAGGATTGGCAACTATCCCAATGCCTTTTCGGGGAACACTTGTTGAAAACGCATCCCGACAAGGTGGTGGTCTTGGTGGAATCCGAGAAGAGTGCCGTTATCGGTTCTGCTATCTTCCCCGATTATGTATGGCTGGCTACGGGTGGTAAGAGTCAGATGAGAGAAGAGAAACTCCGTGTACTGTCAGGGCGAACCGTGCTTCTCTTTCCCGATGCCGATGCTTATGCCGAGTGGAAACAGCGAGCCGAGAGCATGTACTTTTGTAAGGTGGTGGTTTCGGACATCATCGAAAGGAATGCCACCCCGAAACAAAAAGAAGCCCATATCGACATAGCCGATTGGATTATCTTTCAGATACGGGAGGGCAAGGTGATGAGTACAGCCAACCACTTGGTCGAGGCTGAGAGAATCCTCCAGCGGATGATAGAGAAGAATCCCGTCCTGCAAAAACTGATAGACGATTTAGACCTTGTGCTGGTCGGTGCATCTCCAATCGGCAACGATGATGAAAAACCTCCCTGACGGAGGAGAGCGGAAGCCGTAGGCTGGAGTTTGCAGACAATGGCTTGCCATTGATATAGCCCACTATAACTACACGCTCCGCTTACGTAGTTGTGGGCTCTCCCGAGGGGATTAGGGTTTTACCCTAATGACCCACTCAGGGCGTTTCTCCCCTGAGAACCCAGAGCAAAGAGTGACCCTCTCTTTGCAATCTCCGCTTATGGGTTGCACCCCTAAGAACCCCATGCGTTTACGGACAGCGGAAAAGCAAACAATAAAGTACAAACCAAAAAACAAGTATCTATGGCAACAAAATCAAGCATACATATCAAGCCCTGCAACATCGCATCGAGCGAGGCTCACAACAGGAGGACTGCCGAATACATGCGCCACATCGGAGAGTCCAGAATCTATGTCGTTCCTGAACTATCCACCGATAACGAACAGTGGATAAATCCCGACTTCGGCAGTCCGGATTTGCGGATGCATTATGACAATATCAGACAGATGGTAAAGGAAAAGACCGGACGTGCCATGCAGGAAAAGGAGCGTGAACGCAAAGGCAAGAACGGTAAAATAGTCAAGATTGCGGGATGCTCCCCCATACGTGAAGGAGTGCTGCTTGTCAGGTCGGACACCACACTGGCAGACGTGCGTAAATTCGGTGAGGAGTGTCAAAGACGCTGGGGAATCACACCGCTGCAAATCTTCCTGCACAAGGATGAAGGGCATTGGCTGAACGGTCAGCCGGAAGCGGAAGACAGGGAAAGCTTCAAAGTCGGGGACAGATGGTTCAAGCCGAACTATCATGCCCATATCGTTTTCGACTGGATGAACCACGAAACAGGAAAGAGCCGAAAGCTCAATGACGATGACATGATGCAGATGCAGACCCTTGCATCCGACATCCTGCTGATGGAACGCGGGCAGTCAAAGGCTGTCACTGGTAAGGAGCATCTGGAACGGAACGACTTTATCATTGAGAAGCAGAAAGCTGAACTGCAACGCATGGATGCAGCCAAACGGCACAAAGAAGAACAGATAAATCTTGCCGAGCAGGAACTGAAACAGGTGAAATCAGAAATACGCACTGACAAGTTAAAGAAGACAGCCACCACGGCAGCGACAGCCATAACTAGTGGAGTTGCTTCTCTTTTCGGGAGTGGAAAACTGAAAGAACTGGAACGTGCCAACGAAAAACTGCAAGACGAGGTTTCAAAACGGAACACCAATATTGAAAAATTGCAGAGCCAAGTACAGCAGATGCAGAAACAGCATGATACGCAAATCCACAATCTCAGAGAAATGCACAGGCAGGAACTTGACATGAAAGAAAAAGAACTGTCACGGCTCGCCAGAATCATAGACAAGGCTTTCAGGTGGTTTCCGATGTTCAGGGAAATGCTGCGCATGGAAAAGTTTTGTGCCATGCTGGGATTCTCTAAAGAAATGACTGAAAGTCTTATAGTCAAAAAAGAAGCCCTGAAATGTAGCGGTAAAATCTATTCCGATCAACACAGGCGGAACTTTGATATAAAGGATGATATTTTAAGGGTGGAAAATGACCCTGACGATGAAAGCAGGCTGAACCTGACAATAAACAGGAAGCCGATTGCCGACTGGTTCAGGGAGCAATGGCACAGGCTTAGATATGGAGCAAGAGTGCCGCAACAGGAAGAAAGAAAAAGTAGAGGATTCAAATTATAATAGAAGCAATTTGATTAGTAATCTAAAAGCACTCCGATAACGATTAGAGTGCTTTTAGATTGTTTATCATTAATTATCAAAGCAAGTGCAGTTTAAGATTTTACTGAAGTTTGCATTAATAAAGAATATACTACAGCTGATATATGCGCAACATATTGTGACGCTTGTGATTCATTTCCCTTGAAATCCTTAACAAATACCGCTAAGGTATAACTGATATTATTAGGCAGACATATATAGGCAACATCATTGTGAGCTGCAAGAACACCATTTTCATTAACATTACCTGAACCTGTCTTATGCGCTATAACAACCCCTTCTTTATCAAGAAGTGGAGCTGCTATCCTATCTACACCTGTTTTGCATTCTTTTAACGTATTCTTAATGAAACTTTGTTTCTCATCATCGATAAGACCTTCAGTAAACAAACGATTCATCAACATTGCAGCACCAAGAGGAGATGTATAGTTAGAGTAAGCCTTGTTATGGTCAGCCGACATTTCCTCTTCCGTATAAGCTATCTGAAAACTTGAACGAGGAATGAGTGTGGCTATAAAACTATCTGTTTGAGCGACATTAACCATATCCTTAAACATAAGGTTGCTTGCATTGTTGTCACTCTGAGTAAGAGTATAACGCAGCAAATCTCTCACTGTCAATGATATGACTGGCCCTGAATAATCTTTCAGCATAGGACTCCAAGTCTTTGGGTCAAGTTTATCCCTATTTATATTTACTAAGGTATCAAGTGAAATTCCTTTATTGTCAAAGTCATTACAAAGAGCTAATGCCTGATGAACCTTAAACACACTCATCATAGGATAAACACTCTTATTATTGACCTTAACCGTATCTCTGTTATTAACAATAACCGCCACACCAATTTCGCCAGGACAAGCTGAGACAATTTGAGAAATGCTATCAGTCAAAACATTTGTTAAAGGAGGATTTGCGCTATCTTTTGTCGCTGATTTATGGAACAATGAAAATACCAAGATGAAAATGCAAACTAAAGCTATACTCAAAACTACGATTTGTTTTTTTCTGTTTTTTTCCATGTTTATATTATTTATATTTGTTTGACGAGAATATCTTTATTTGCCGACAAAGGTACATAACTTTACGGAAAAATATGTTTCTAAAATATATAAATAGACAGCTGTGGGGAAAATGTGGGGAAAAATTAGATAATTAAAAAGGCTAAATGACTGGAAATAATCACTTAGCCTTTTAATCCGTACCCAGACCCGTACTTCGTAATTGCTGCGCCCATCATTCAAGACTGTCAAATCGGGTCTTTCCTGTCAAGCCAATGATGCCTATGCGTATGCCAAACACATGGATTACGGATTTCTCGTTCCGTGAACAAACACTTTATCCGCAACTCTGCTATGTGGTGTATTGGCTTAACTCCATTTCTATGGGCAACACTTTTGTTGCAGATTTCAAGCAGCTTTTATCGAAATACCCATCAGTAAGAACTCGTTTATTAGGCTTTCCTCATAATTGGGAACAAGAGCCTTTGTGGAGATAAAATAATTGCCCTGTTTCTTAAAAAGCACTGGGGCAAACCAGCTCCGTCTTTAATTGTTTCCAATAAATGGATTGTTTCAAGCCCCTATAGAAAGAGAACAAAAATTCCTGTGTGAAAATTAATCTACGACAAGGAGCAAGCAAGGAGCAATATCAAACAAAAATCAATACCTTTGCAGTACATATGAGATAGACCAAAACAAAAGTGGAATATCGGAAACGAATAGCAAGGAAAAGAGAAGAAACGACCCAAGTTGATGTCCTTTTTGAGTTAATAATCAATAAAAGCGTTAAATCTTCACCTTTTAGAATGTGCAATTAAAAATAACAACCATATTTCTGACTTATTATCTATAAAATATTGAGTAATAATCGGTTGTAAATAC
>NZ_JAVHZY010000048.1:0-10449 GCF_031119655.1 Phocaeicola sp. GP0067 | reverse complement strand
AGGTAGACCTTTTAACGATAACCAGCAAACATACGAAGGAAAAATTATACGGATTTCCTGAAACTTTTTTGTAATACACTGAATGACAGATGTGTTACAAAGCATGTTTTTATAACGGAGGACACGGGAGGAAAAAGACATACACATTATAATATTCGCACGCGCGTATAAGGACGGAAAAAGGAAGGAACCCATACGAAGATAGCAGACGGAAAACAAGGAAAGACGGAAAAGAAGCAAGCCCGAAGAAAAACCGGACAGGTTACGAAACACAAACCATAGAGCTCTCAAAAGTGCTGACTCCGCAAACACTGGGGAAAAACTGTAGGAGAAAAAATGCCGAGAAGAAAAAAAATCATTTTCTTACATCTCGACGGTTGTTCGGAAACACCATCAATTTCAAGAACCAATACTTACACCCAGACAAAAGCAAAAAACATCTACTTTATCCATCAAGCTACACATATTCCAATCCACAAATAAAAGACAACCTGTTCTATTTAAAGAAGAAAAGTTTTCAGTAGATTTGCACTATATAAAGATATACAATGAAGAAAATAATTATCGCCATCGATTCATTCAAAGGCTGTCTAACTTCAGCAGAAGCAGGAAAAGCTGCCGAAAAAGGTATCAAAAGCATAAATCCTTCCTGCCACACTTCAGTTATTCCCATCGCTGATGGCGGTGAAGGTTTACTGGACGTACTCATCAGAGCCACTAAAGGGAAATATATAACCTTATCGGCACATGGACCGCTAATGAAAATGGCAAAAACACATTACGGTCTGTCCGGCAATGGCAGAACAGCTATTATAGAAATGGCTGCCATCAGCGGACTACCTCTCGTACCTATTGAACAAAGAAATCCTATGCTGACAACAACCTTTGGTACAGGAGAATTGATAAAAGACGCATTAAACAAAGGATGCAGAAATTTTATAATCGGTATTGGCGGAAGCGCGACTAATGACGCAGGATTAGGAATGCTACAGGCACTAGGTTTCCGCTTTCTAGACAAATCAGGGCATACCTTAGGTACAGGAGGCCAAATAATGGAAGCCGTGGCAAACATAGACACATCCGGTATTCACCCCGCACTAAGAGAAACACACTTCATGGTAGCATGTGATGTAGCCAACCCTTTCTACGGCCCTGACGGAGCGGCATATATCTTTGCACAACAAAAAGGAGCCGATTCAAATATGGTACAAAGACTGGATGAAGGCATGCAATCATTAGCCGAAGTTATAAAGAAAACGACAGGAAAAGATATCACGAACTACCCCGGTGCAGGTGCAGCCGGAGGCATGGGTGGTGGACTACTGGCTTTTTTTAACGCAGAGCTAAAACCGGGAACAGAATTATTATTGAAAGCCATCGACTTCTCCGAAAAAATAAAAGGAGCAGACCTCATTATTACGGGCGAGGGAAAAGCAGACCGGCAGACAGCTATGGGAAAAGTACCATACGGAATACTAAAGGAAGCACAAAAAGAACATATTCCCGTTATTGTACTGGCAGGCAGTATAGAAAACCTGCCGGAATTAAACAAAGCGGGATTCAAAGGTATATTCTCTATAGCCCCCGGCCCCATCACCCTGGAGAAGGCAATGGAACCGGAGTTTGCTAAAGAAAATATCACCCGGCTGGTTTCCCAACTCTATTCAGTTATAACTAGCTTCGGCTAATTTGCAAGCCTTTGTCGGACAAAGCCATATCAACGAAACGGGCACAACTGTTGGGTGGGTTCTGAGTAAGAATACTTCGAATACGTATAGCAGCCTCAGGATCTTTAGCCACCATATAAAGATAGCCGCCTCCCCCCGCACCTGGCAATTTATATCCCAGGCAATAATCATCAATCCGGCGAATGATAGTCTCAACTGCCTCGGGATTAGTGCCGGGATCCAACGCTTGGTTCAGCTTCCAGCTTTTACCAACCAAACGCCCCATTTCATCGAAATTCCCACGCTGAATGGCTTCGTACAAGTCAAGAGCATGCCCCTTCATACCGCCAAGTATAAACAAATGCTCTGTGGAGTTGAGGAACATGCTACGCACGATTTCAGCTAAAATTCCTTTGGCTGTACGGGTAATTCCCGTGTAATAAAGCAAATGGCACTTCTGATATTCGCCACCTGTAAACAAATAATCGGGCAACCAGCGCACTAACGGACTCTGATCCATACCTGCATGAGTCTGCAATAATTTCACTCCACGAAGCACACCTCCGTATTGATCTTGCCACCCCCCTCCGGTAGTCAGCAACTGTTCCAAAATAAGCGTACGGTTACATATCTCGTTCTTATCCCAGTTCAGTCCGCAAAAATCAGAGATTGCCCCCAGCACAGTTGATGCAAGAATAGAACTTGTACCCAGACCGGAGCCCGCAGGAATCGCAGAAAGCAGAGTGATTTCCATTCCGGAGCCAAACGCCTTCAACTGCTCTTCCAATGAAACATACGATTCGGTGGAAAAGCCCGGCTGGAAACCTGCCAGCACCAATGCCGCTTTAGGTATAGAGAATGGGGATCCCACTTGCATGAAATCCCTTACCTCCCCGTAAGTTGTAACCACTTCCATAGCGCCTAAGTCTATAGAACGAAGAATTATCTTATACTCCCGACAGGGTTTCACGTAAACTTGTAGAGGAGGCTGCCCGTTCAACTCAATAGCAATATTCACCACATTCCCCCCTTCATTCAAGCAATAAGGTGGAGTATCCGTCCATCCGCCGGCCAGATCAATACGGACCGGACTACGCCCCCAGACAATCTGATCGGAGTACACTGACAAATGCGGTTGCTGCCTCTTGGCTAAAGCCGAAGCAGTAAGTCCGTCGCGCATCAAACGAAAAGCCTCATTCTCATATTCCCGATAAGCCAGCCCCTTAAGCTGCTGCACCCGGGCACGGAACATATTATCACTGATACGTGTCATCAGCGGAGCCGATTCTGATAAAGGCTCAGGCAACGACAGATCATACCGAGCAAATTCTCCAGCAGCATTCTCCAAATTTAGCTGATAAAAGACACTTCGTTCATAATTATGCGCCAATGCCGGCCAATTCTTTATCCGGAAAGCTTCACGCTGTTCTGCCAGACGATAAAGATTAGAATAAGCGGATATATCATCGGCAGATAACTTACGACAGCGTTGCCATATTTCTTTTCCTTGCTGTAATGCCGGTTCAGAGACCATCCAGCGCATAACTGCTCCCAATTCCTCTACAGATGAGCAAACCGGAAACAAACGCGCGGCCTGCAAGTCGTGACCGTTTTCTATTTCTTCCACCGAAATGCCGCGTACAGCACACCACTCACCTACAGACATTCCTTGATAATATGTTTCTTCCTTAGCCAAAGCTCCCTTGAAAGTATCATTGAAGCCGTATGGACGCGCTACATAGCCAGATTCTCCAAAAGGAACCACATCAATACACACACCGGACGGAACCTCCAGGTTCCAATTATTAGCGGGAACCCCTGTTATGATGGTCTGGTGATGGATATTCCATCCTGCTCCTACATAACTGTTCTCTATCCATATTTCCGAATTTTGTGAGGTAAGTTGATAACCTACCTCAGCATTTTGAACAAACATGGCCGGATGCGGTTTTACCTTCTTGTGCATAATCTCCCGCTGGTCGTTTACCAGATTTTGTACTGCCAATGTAGAAGAAATAAGTTCACGACTGGTTCCGTAATGATAAAACTCTCCTCCGGGCAACGGCAGAATAGCCACACTCAGCTTGTTAAGTTCATCGTCCATCATACGCGGGTGCTCTCCCAATGTAAGTCCGAAATCAGAATACATGTCATAATAAGAGAGTTTTCCTTCCTTATAAGATCGTTTTACCAACAGACTAACCGCACGATCACTTAACAGCCAAATTCCGATATCCATCAGAAAAAGATGGGTTTGCATTAATTTCCCCAATTCCTCCACCGAAGGTTTTTGAAGCATGAAATCAAGCTTATCGGGAGTGGCCCGTGAAGAAACAAAAACACCATGGTTCTTTGCCAGATTAGGATCTACCCATAAACCGTAACACACCACATCCGCATCAGGAATAGTCTGAAGCGGTTGGCCCGCACGGATATAAACATCCCCACTTGCAATCAATGTATGAAGAGAAGACGGAGCTTTCTCCATGATTTGTTCATATAAAGGGAGCTGGAGGGAAAGCAGATTTTGTGACAGCCGTTGTCCTCTGGCCCACCGGAATACAGGAATGGGAGTAAGAATTTTGCCGGATGGCGCATATCCGGGCAAACGACGACTCTGCCCGCCTGCATGAAGTAAAATACGTTTTTCTTTTCCCAGCCAAGTAAGAAAATCGCTGTCAGGAGCTACTTTCTGACAACAAGCCTCCAACAGCCATGCAGTCCCCCCGCCTGATCCTAGCTTACTACCTATAGGATCGGAAGTACAAAACCACTCTGTCTGGTCCGCTTTCTCTATATCATGAAAACATTCCACCAGATTAGGGGGAAGTGATAATAATTTTTTCATAGCACATCTTTGTTTTTATTGCACACAAAGATGCTTATTTTCCCCTAATAAGCCAAAAGATAAGACATGAATTTTAATCAGTAAATTCAAAAACACGCTCATCCAATGACTTCACTTCCTTAAAGCCCGGTTGTGCAACAGGCACACCGAATGGCATCTGCGCTATCAATTTCCAGTCATCAGACAAATTCCAAACTCTACGTACTTCATCATCAATCAGCGGATTATAATGTTGCAAAGACGCCCCCATTCCTGCATCTTCCAGCATGGTCCAGACTGCCAACTGATGCATAGCATCGGTCTGCTCTGCCCAGATAGGGAAATTATCTTTATAAGTGGGGAAACTTTCCTGCAAAGAGCGAACGATAGCCATATCTTCAAAATAGAGAATAGTACCATATCCACAAGCGAAACAGCCATCAATCTTTTCTTCGGTCTTGCCAAATACCTCAGCCGGAACTCGCTTACGCAAGACATTTTTTACAATGTTCCACAACTTTTCATGCGCCTTACCTGTTAATAACACAACACGAGTGGTTTGAGAATTGAAAGCTGAGGGGACAAATTCTACAGCAAAACAAATTAAATCTCTTATTTCTTTATCAGACAATGTCGATTTGTTTTGGATCCGATAAAATGTACGACGGGCTTTCAGAGCCTCCTTAAAACTTTTTGTCATATAAAACAACGTATTTATGGGTTATTATAAATGAAGAACAAACAGGTAACAAAAGAAGTTCACTTTTTTTGCTTTTTTCAATGCAATAACCTATTTTTGTTAGCTAATTATTAACATTAAAAACAACACATTCAATGAAAGATTTTCTAAAATTTACGTTTGCCAGCGTCATCGGCGTCATTCTGGCAGGCGTAGTGTTCACTATACTAGGGATTATCACTCTGGTTGGCATAGTCGCCTCATCGGATACTGAAACGGTGGTGAAAGACAACTCTATCTTCGTACTCGACTTTAAAGGCAGTTTGTCCGAACGTGTACAGGAAAACCCACTCCAACAACTTTTGGGAGAAGAATTTGAAGCATACGGTTTGGATGACATTCTAGCTTCTATCAAGAAGGCAAAAGACAATGACAAAATCAAGGGTATTTATATCCAACCTTCTTATCTGGAAGCATCATACGCTTCCTTAGAGGAAATACGCAATGCATTACTGGATTTCAAAGAAAGCGGCAAATTCATCGTTGCTTATGCAGACCAATATGCACAGGGGATGTATTATCTTTCCAGCGTGGCCGATAAAATAATTATCAATCCGCAAGGAAGTATTGGATGGCACGGAGCAGGCATGCAACCTGTTTTCTTCAAAAATCTGGTTTCCAAACTAGGACTGGAAGTACAGGTATTCAGAGTGGGTACTTACAAATCAGCCGTGGAACCGTTTATTGCAACAGAAATGAGTCCGGCCAACCGCAAACAGATGACCGAATGTCTGGAATCTGTCTGGCATCGTATTCTTGCAGATGTATCCGACTCACGACGCATCCCGACAGATACTCTGAATGCTTATGCTGACCGATATATGGATTTTTGTCAGGCAGAAGAATATATTCAATGCAAACTGGCAGATACCCTGATGTATAAAGATGAGGTTATTTCCTATCTGAAACAATTAAGCGGTCGTGACGAAGACGACAAACTAAACAGTCTTTTCATAGAAGACATAATAAACGTCAAGAAAAATGTGCCCAAAGACAAAAGTGGAAATATAATAGCCGTATATTATGCATACGGCGAGATCCTGGATGCTCCCGGCAGTTCCACAGAAGATTGTATTGATGTACAAAAGATGTGTAAAGACCTGCGCAAATTACGTGACAACGATGACGTAAAAGCTGTTGTATTACGCGTCAACTCACCGGGTGGCAGCGCATACGGTTCAGATCAAATATGGCGTGAAGTAGTAAGACTGAAAGAGAAAAAACCGGTAATCGTTTCTATGGGAGATTATGCTGCATCAGGAGGCTATTACATTTCCTGCGCTGCAAACCGTATTTTCGCTGACCCGACTACGCTGACTGGTTCTATCGGCATATTCGGCATGATGTATTCAGGTGAGAAACTGTTTACTGAAACTTTAGGACTAAATTTTGATGTAGTGAAAACTAATAAAATGGCTGATCTGGGTGCCAGCCTAGGTCCGGTTCTCACCCGCCCGCTAAATGCATCAGAACAAGAATTAATGCAGAACTATGTCAACCGAGGATACAAGCTGTTCGTAAACCGTTGCGCTGAAGGTAGAAAAATGTCTACAGAGGCTATTGAAAAAGTTGCTGAAGGCCGTGTATGGACCGGTGCCATGGCAAAAGACCTTGGTCTGGTAGACGAGCTGGGAGGTATAGACAAAGCATTGAATGCCGCCGCCACCCAAGCCGGTATCGAAAATTACAGTATTATCGGCTATCCTGAAAAAGAAAATATTTTCGCAAGCCTGCTGGGCAATCAGAAAAAACATTATATAAACAGCGAAATTAAAGAATATTTGGGAAGCTATTATAACAGCTTCAAGGCGCTGGAGAACATAAAAGACGCCAACTGTATACAGGCACGTATGCCGTTTGACCCTAATATCCAATAAATTGCACATGGAAGGTAATCTTATCAAGATAAACAAGTGGCTATATCCGGTTTCATGGATTTATGGGACCGGTGTATGGCTGCGTAATAAATTGTTTGACTGGGGAATATACAAAGAACGTAAGTTTGATATCCCGATCATCTCGGTAGGCAACATCACCGTAGGCGGAACCGGAAAGACCCCCCATACAGAATACCTGATAAGATTATTGCAGAAAGATTACAAAGTAGCCGTACTGAGCCGCGGCTACAAACGCAAATCCAAAGGCTTTGTACTTGCCAGACCGGATACGTCCGTACAGATGATAGGTGACGAACCTTTCCAAATGAAACAGAAGTTTCCGGATATCTATATGGCAGTAGACCGGGACCGTTGTCATGGCATAGAGCAGTTATGCAATAGTCACATCGCCCCTGGAACAGAAGTGATTATTTTGGATGATGCTTTCCAGCACCGATATGTAAAGCCCGGAATAAACATCTTATTAGTAGATTACCACCGACTGATTTGCGAAGACACCTTGCTGCCTGCCGGACGAATGCGCGAACCTGAAAACGGAAAAAGCCGGGCACATATTGTCATTGTCACTAAATGTCCTAAGGACATCACCCCTATGGATTTAAGAGTCTTAAGCAAGCAAATGGAACTTTACCCCTATCAGCAGCTCTACTTCACAACATTAGCATACGGCAAGCTGCATCCGTTGTTTACAGCAGGGAATGCAGTTTCATTAAAAGAGATAGAAAAAGACAAGCATATCCTATTGGTGACAGGCATAGCCTCCCCAGCAAAACTCATTCAAGATTTATCACCATACAATGAGCACATTGAGTCACTGGCTTTCAGTGACCACCATGACTTTACAGCAAGAGATATGGAACTGATAAAGAAGCGTTTCATGAAACTTCCGGAAGGTAAACGCATGATTATCACCACTGAAAAAGACTCTGTACGACTAGCAGCCCATCCACTGATGGACGAAATGCTGAAACCTTATATATATATGCTGCCCATTGAGGTAGCCTTTTTACAAGACCAACAAGAACTGTTTAACTCAAATATAACCGACTATGTTAGAAAAAATTCAAGAAACAGCAACTTTTCTTAGAGAAAAGATGCATACCAGTCCCGAAACTGCTATTATATTAGGTACCGGCTTAGGAAGCCTGGTACACGAAATTACCGATAAATACGAGATCAGTTACAAAGATATCCCTAATTTCCCTGTTTCAACCGTAGAGGGACATAGCGGTAAATTGATTTTCGGCAAATTAGGTAATAAAGACATCATGGCTATGCAAGGACGTTTCCACTTCTATGAAGGATACTCCATGAAAGAAGTTACTTTCCCCGTACGGGTGATGCGTGAATTAGGCATCAAAACATTGTTCGTATCCAATGCAGCTGGAGGTACGAATGCAGACTTTGAAATTGGTGATCTGATGATTATCAGAGATCATATCAACTTTTTTCCCGAACACCCGTTGCACGGCAAGAACATTGAATACGGCCCCCGTTTCCCGGATATGAGTGAAGCCTACTCCAAAGAACTGATAGACAAAGCACTGGAGATCGCTAAAGAAAAAGGTATCAAAGTACAACAAGGAGTATATATCGGTACACAGGGACCTACCTTCGAAACTCCGGCAGAATACAAGATGTTCCACATTCTTGGAGCTGACGCCGTAGGTATGTCTACCGTTCCTGAAGTTATTGTAGCAAACCATTGTGGCATCAAAGTGTTTGGAGTATCGGTTATCACCGACCTAGGCGTGGAGGGAAAAATTGTGGAAGTTTCACACGAAGAGGTTCAGAAAGCGGCAGATGAAGCGCAACCGCGCATGACTACCATTATGCGTGAAATGATTAATCGAATTTAAGGACATGCAGGAAATAAACAGAACAGAAATAGCGACCTTAGGTGAGTTCGGCCTCATTAAACATCTAACGAAGGATATCGAGTTAAAAAATCCGGAAACCCAATATGGTGTGGGAGACGATGCAGCCGTATTGGAATTTAAAGATAAAGAGGTATTGGTGACCACAGACTTACTGATGGAAGGGGTACATTTTGATTTGGTTTATACCCCATTGAAACATTTGGGATATAAATCGGCCATCGTAAACTTCTCGGACATTTATGCTATGAATGGTACTCCAAAACAAATCACAGTTTCTATCGCACTGTCCAAACGCTTTTGTATTGAAGATTTAGAACAGTTCTATGATGGGCTAAAACTGGCTTGTGAACTACACCATGTAGATATTGTGGGTGGAGATACAACTTCATCCGTAACCGGGCTCGCCATCAGTATTACTTGCATAGGTGAAGCGGACAAGGACAAAGTGGTTTATCGCAACGGCGCACAAGATACAGACTTGATTTGTGTCAGCGGTGACTTGGGAGGAGCTTATATGGGACTTCAACTTCTAGAGCGTGAAAAGGCTGTTTTCCAAGGAGAAAAAGAAGCAAATCCGGATTTTTCCGGAAAAGAATATATTTTGGAACGTCAGTTAAAGCCTGAAGCACGTAAGGATATCATTGAGAAACTGGCAAAAGCGGGAATCAAGCCCACCGCTATGATGGATATTTCCGACGGCCTTTCTTCGGAACTGCTACATATATGCTCACAAAGCGATACCGGCTGTCGCGTTTACGAAGAAAGAATTCCCATTGATTACCAAACGGCTGTAATGGCGGAAGAGCTGAATATGAATGTGACAACATGTGCTTTAAATGGTGGTGAGGACTATGAGCTATTATTTACTGTACCTTTAACAGAGCATGAACGAGTTTCGGCTATAGAGGGTATAAAAGTGATTGGTCACATCACCAAACCGGAGCTGGGATGTGCCCTGATTACCCGTGACGGACAAGAGTTTGAGCTGAAAGCGCAAGGTTGGAATCCACTAAAAGAAAAATAATTTTAATTAAACAACACTGATAATAAGCACCTTATGTTTTTATCAGTGTTTTTTTTTAGAAATAGTTTGTAGTTTAAAAAAGTTTCACTACCTTTGCAACCGCAAACAAGAAATAATGGTGCCATAGCTCAGTTGGTAGAGCAAAGGACTGAAAATCCTTGTGTCCCCGGTTCGATTCCTGGTGGCACCACTTTGAAGAAAAAAAGGCAATAAAATCCTGATTTCCAAACGGAATCAGGATTTTTTGTTTTCTCACAAAACGCAAATACAACAATATAGACTGGATGACGAGGTATACGAGCTTAGGGATCAGGAACAATGAACATCCTGTTCTTCAGGCTCAGCGGAAATTTCTGGTTGTTAAGTTTTAAAATTAGCTACCTTTGCTTACCTTTGTTTTATGAAACCCGAACG
>NZ_JAVHZY010000047.1:0-18222 GCF_031119655.1 Phocaeicola sp. GP0067 | reverse complement strand
AACGTCACATCGGCTACGCGGTCTCCAATATGTATTTCCATACTTTTGCTTAATTAAATGAAGAATCAGATTCTCAACACTCCTTTCTGCAAGCCGAACTCACGCCAACGGCTGATGGGACGGGCATCAGACAGCTGGGGACTCTTGTTCTCTTCCAGATTCATCAGATAGTCAATATAAGAGGCGATCATGGCCATGTTTTCAATCTCCTCATTGTTGCCGTTGCCACGGAGCAGCATACGGGAGTTCTTCTCTATAAATAAGGTATTATACTCACCCTTCACAAAGTCGGGGGTATGCATAATGCGTTTCAGATAACTGAGGTTGGTCTTCAAGCCCGTAATCTTGTACTCGTAAAGCACACGGCGCATACGCTCTATGGCATACTGGCGGGTTGTGGCCCACACGATCAACTTGCCTATCATCGGGTCGTAAAAGACAGGAATCTCGTACCCTTCGTACACGTAGCTGTCAATGCGTACGCCGATGCCGTTAGGCTCCGTCAGCTGTTTGATAATACCCGGCGAAGGCATGAAGTTGTTCTCCGTGTCTTCCGCACAGATACGACATTCGATGGCATGACCGCGCTGATACAGCTCTTCCTGTTTCAAATGCAGCACTTCATCATTGGCAATGCGGATCTGCTCTTTCACCAAGTCCACGCCCACCACTTCTTCGGTAATGGGATGCTCCACCTGGAGACGGGTATTCATCTCCAGAAAATAGAAATTGCGGTTCTTGTCCACCAGAAACTCGATAGTCCCGGCTCCCGAATAGTTCACTGCCCTGGCAGCAGCCACCGCCTTTTCCCCCATCTCCTGACGGAGTTCCGGAGTAAGGAACGGAGACGGGCTCTCCTCTACAATCTTTTGGTTGCGACGCTGAACAGAACACTCGCGGTCAAACAGATGGATTACATTGCCATGATTGTCACCCAGTATTTGAAATTCTATATGATGGGGTTCCTCCACAAATTTTTCCAGATAAACCGTATCATCCCCGAAAGAAGACATGGACTCGGAACGGGCGGTGTTATATGCCTCCACCACTTCATCTTCACTGTGTATCAGCCTCATCCCTTTACCGCCGCCTCCCATAGAAGCCTTCAACATGACAGGATAGCCTATTTCATTACAGATACGTACCGCCTCTTCGGCACTTTGCAACGGCTGTTCCGTACCGGGGACCACGGGAACACCTGCGGCAATCATACGCTTACGGGCGGCAATCTTGTCACCCATCGCTTCCATCGTCTCGGCGGCAGGGCCGATAAAGATGATCCCCTCCTCTTTGCACCGGCGGGCAAAATCAGCATTCTCGGACAAAAAACCATAACCGGGATGAATGGCATCGGCATGATGTTGCCTTGCAGCTTTAATGATATTATCTATATTCAGATAACTTTCTTTGGAAGCGGCAGGCCCTATCAGACAGGCTTCGTCTGCATACATCACATGACGCGCCGTACGGTCGGCTTCCGAGAAAACAGCCACAGTGCGGATACCCATCTCTTTGCAAGAGCGCATAACGCGCACGGCTATCTCGCCACGGTTGGCAATTAGAACCTTTTGTATCATAATCTTTCTCTTTTTACCCGAAATGTCACACAAAATTACAGATGCATTCATTATACATGAACACATCTTACATGGGTGGCATCTCTCATTAGTATTGATTATTTAACGAAAACTCCCTGTTTTTTAGAAGTGGGAGCCATAATTGGCTGCAAAGATACTTGTTTTTTGCACAAAAACTACAAATGTGTGTCTAAATAATGTTTCAATACATTAGCATGATTTCGCTCCTGTTCTTTCGAAGCGTAAAGTAATGTTACTTTCGAATAAGCTTTTATCTTATCAATGAACGCTTTAGCGGCATCCGATTCTTTCAATTCTTTTTGATACATATCTGCAAAAGCCCCCCATCTTTTTTCTATATCCGCATGAAACCATTTCCTTAAATCATTGGATGGAGTGACCTCTTTTGCCCAATAATCGTATTTCAAATATTCCCGCTTCATGCCACGGGGCCACAGGCGGTCTACCAAAACACGATAGCCGTCTTGTTCAGAAGGTTCATCATAAACCCTCTTGATGTTTACTTGAGTCATAGTTGGTTATTTTAATTTAGGTACAAGCTTATAACTCCATATAACCCTAAAAAGTTCATTCCGGACAGTGGTTTCAGGATAACAGCAACTCGTAATCCACTACATCCAACCATCGTCCGAATTTCAGTCCTACCTTCTTAAAATGGGAAACTTTTTTAAATCCCAGCCTCAAATGCAAAGCATCACTGACAGCATTTCCCTCTGTGACACAGGCTATCAGTGCACGATACCCGTCCCTACGACATTCTTCAATCAATCTTTCCATCAACTCCCTGCCTATGCCCTTCCCCTCGTATCCGGGAGCTAAATAGACCGTTGTTTCCAACGTATGCCTGTAAGCAGCCCTCTCCTTCCACAAATGGGCATAACAATAACCCACTACTTTCCCTTCTTCCTCATACACAAAATAGGGAAAACGGACGGCAATTCCGGCAATACGGTTACGCATATCCTCCTCTCTCAAAGGTTCCGTTTCAAATGTAGCCACACTGTGCCCGACATATTCATTGTATATCGTTGTGATGGCTTTGGCATCCTGAAGTTCCACTCGTCTAATCATAATGTCATATCTATTATTAAAACGTAAGCAAGATATAAAAAAATAATCAGTTATCTGGAGAATAATCACTATATTTACAGCCGATTCTAATTTCAGCTATAAAAATGACAGAAATAGTAGAAGTAAAAGACTTTATCCCAGCCTACACCGATGCAGTACAAAAACTGCTGGAGCAGCTCACAAACCGCCCGGTAAAACTGACCGGGACAACCCTCAGAGAGATCATATCCCAAGAAAACACCCATCTGTTTTTCTTACTGGCTGATCAGGAAATTGCGGGAATGCTGACTGTAGGCATCTATCACAGCCCCACAGGCGGCAAAGCGTGGATTGAAGATGTGGTAGTGGATGAAAAATACCGGGGACAAGGACTCAGCAAACAGCTGGTCACCCACGCTGTCCGGTTTGTGAAGGAACAAGGCATACCTCTTATTATGCTTACTTCAAACCCCACACGGATAGCAGCCAACAAGCTATATCAAAAATTAGGCTTCGAACAAAAGCAGACCAATGTGTACAGAATGAATTTAGAATAACCCATTCCTATTTCAATATGATAACAATCAGACATTCATTGCCCAAAGATTTGGATGCAATTATAGAAATATTCCACTATGCCCGTCAGTTCATGAAAGAGCATGGCAACCCCAACCAATGGATAAACGGTTATCCTTCCGTTGAATTGATTCTGCGAGAAATAACCAACGGAACCAACTATGTTTGCGAAAATGAAAACGGAGAAATAATAGGCACATTCTGTTTTATTCCCGGAGAGGACCCCACGTATGCCCGCATTGATGACGGCAACTGGCTGAACAACGAACCATATTACGTCATTCACCGCATGGCTACCAACGGCAAACAGAAGGGAGTAGCTGACGCCTGCCTCAAATGGTGTTTCGAACATTGCAACAATATCCGGGTAGATACCCACCACGACAACCTTGTGATGCAGAATATCCTGAAAAAGTACGGTTTCCGGCGTTGTGGCATCATTTATACCCACAATGGCACATCCCGCATCGCTTACCAGCGGACATTAACCGAAAAAGAGTTATCTTTGCCGACCGAATAAACAAGAAAAAGAAACATGAAGATTCTCTGGATAGACCTGAACAGTTCATATGCCCATTCCTCATTGGCACTGCCAGCCCTACATGCACAAATCATGACAGACCCTTCTATAGAATGGGAAATCGTATCTGCCACCATCAACGAAAATACAGGAATGATTGTCGATGAGATCTACCGCCACCGACCCGACATCCTTGCCGCAACCACCTGGCTTTTCAACCATGAGCAACTGATGCATGTCGCTTCCAGAGTAAAAGCATTGCTCCCCGAAGCCTGCCTGGTGCTGGGCGGTCCGGAATTTCTGGGAGACAATGAAGAGTTCCTCCGCAAAAATCCATTTGTGGATTGTGTTTTCAGAGGAGAAGGAGAAGAAGTCTTTCCACAATGGTTGACCTGCTGGAACCATCCGGAACAATGGCACACCGTGCCCGGACTCTGTTACCTCACTCCTAACAAAGAATATAAAGACAACGGCATAGCCCGCGTACTGAATTTCGCCGGACTCGTCCCGCCAGAACAAAGCCGTTTCTTTAACTGGAGCAAGCCCTTTGTCCAACTGGAAACAACACGCGGATGTTTCAACACCTGCGCCTTCTGTGTCAGCGGCGGTGAAAAACCGGTACGCACCCTTTCCATCGAAAGCATCCGCGAAAGGCTACAACTCATCCATGCACATGGCATCAAAAATGTACGCGTATTAGACCGTACTTTTAATTACAACCCTCGAAGAGCCAAAGAACTACTCCGGCTCTTTCTGGAATTCCATCCCGATATCCGCTTCCATCTGGAAATACATCCCGCCCTGTTGTCAGAAGAGCTGAAAGAAGAACTCAGCCTGCTGCCCAAAGGACTGCTTCATCTGGAAGCCGGCATCCAGAGCCTGCGCGAACCTGTACTTGAGAAAAGCCGCCGGATGGGCAAACTATCTGATGCACTGGATGGTCTGAGATTCCTATGCGCCTTGCCCAACATGGAAACCCACGCCGACCTTATTGCCGGCCTGCCTCTTTATCACCTTCATGAGATATTTGAAGATGTCCGTACCCTTGCCGGATATGCTGCGGGAGAAATCCAACTGGAGTCACTCAAGCTGCTTCCCGGAACCGAAATGCGCCGGAGGGCGGAAGAGTTAGGAATCAAATATTCCCCTCTGCCGCCATACGAAGTGCTACAAACCCACGAGATCAGTGTCAGTGAATTGCAGACAGCCCGCCAACTTTCACGCTTGTTGGACGGATTTTACAACACACCGGCATGGCAGACACTGACACGTGAACTCATTTTGAATGACAAACAATTCCTCCATCGTTTTCTTGCATATTTAACAAAAGTCAATCTGATAGACCAGCCCATGAGTCTGGAGAAACGAGGCTTGATACTGTATGAGTTCTGCAAACAAAACTACCCCGAATACCAGATACAGGCTACTATTGCCTGGATAGAAGCAGGCATGTCACTGAAAAAACTCCCTGCCGAGAAAGTATGGACCAAACGACAAATCCCTCCTGCCACTTGGAATATCATTTATGGAGAATACAAAGAAAGCCTTCGTCTGTGTTTCCTTCCTGCCGATGAAAAGGGGGAACATGGCTACTGGTTCGGCTTTGAGTCGGAGATACAAAAAGCAAGTCCTGTATTCAAGGCAAGAACGTAAAACGTTACTACATCAGGAGAAGCTGTTGGTTTCAAAAAGTAATGCTCGATTTTGATTTAGTATTACTTTATAGAAGTGAAGCCAAGCGGCTGAAAGAGCCCAACAAGAGTAATCCGGATAAGAACCAAAGGAAAAGGTGATTTCGTCTTATGTAAAACATAAAATTCTTCTATCACACCATCTCTCTCATTACCAGCGATTTACCGTGTAAAAACATCCATAATGTCCCTGAATCGGTATGTAGGCAATGGAGATGGAAACATTCGCCCATTATTTGTATAAGAGCCGCAGATATCAGATTGGATCTGACAGGACATGCCGTGCTTTCATTTAATTTAATAG
Organism: Phocaeicola sp. GP0067; assembly: GCF_031119655.1. NCBI lineage: Bacteria > Pseudomonadati > Bacteroidota > Bacteroidia > Bacteroidales > Bacteroidaceae > Phocaeicola > Phocaeicola sp. GP0067. Next base: position 12,483 of record NZ_JAVHZY010000047.1, on the reverse strand, counting down.
GATGTCATTGCGTTAACTTCCAATATATACTGTTGCCTCACCTATGTGAAGCAGTGATTCCACTTTAGTGACAACGGATATTCACACAGATGAAAAGCCCTTTTCACCCAAGTGAAATATCGGGTACAAGCCATAGAAATCATAGGATAACAAAAGTATTTATTTCCCTTATTATCAACTATTTGCATATTTCCTATATTCTCCATTTTTCCCTATTTTGCCCGTTTCCTATTATTCAGTACGTTTTTAGTACACTTTGAAATCTCATTTTCTTTTGTACCTTTGTAATATCAGGAAATAAAAGAAAATCAACTATTTAGTATAATTACCTGGCTACAGTACCTAAATCGGGATAAAACCTCTAAACAATGGGAAAAGTTAAGACGAAGTTTACGACAGTCAGAGGAGGAGCCAAGAAAAAATAGAGGGCTCAGAATATAAACTAAAAAGTACAGACCATTTTTATTATGGTCTGTACTTTTTATAACTTTGCAATACTAAATCAGAACATCAATTATGCAACAAAATATTATAAGCAATTTCTTTCGCCCTATAAATACGGACATACAAATACCAGATAGCGAGTATGCAAAAACCGATGTATGTATTGTCATGGCTGATGCTTTGGCCCGCAATACCAATCATAGCCTATATATCATAGACTATCACCGCAAGAATTTCCTTTACGTATCGTCCAACCCGCTTTTTCTCTGCGGTCATTCACCGGAAGAAGTGCAACAAAAAGGTTATGCTTTCTACTTTGAGGTTGTTCCGTCTGACGAGATAAACCGTCTTATGGAAATCAACGAAGCTGGATTCCGGTTCTACTATGACCAGCCTATAGAAAAAAGGCTTGACTTGTCTATCGAATATAACTTTCATATCCACACATCAGAAAAGCATCCGCACCTTATCCACCACAAACTAACACCCGTTTTGCTAAGTGGCAAGGGAGATATATGGCTGGCTCTATGTACAGTTTCACTTTCACCGGAGAAAAACATCGGAGATGTAGTCATATCAGACCATACATGTACTGACCACTATATCTATTCATTCGAGGGCAGACGATGGAGAAAACAGCCGGAACTAATTCTTTCCGACCGTGAAAAAGAGATTCTCCAGCTCTCCGTCAAAGGACTGTCGAACACTGAGATTGGAGAAACTCTCTTTATTGATGCCAATACCGTCAAGTTTCACAAGAAGAAAATCTTCGAGAAACTACACGCAGAAAACATCACTGAGGCCGTGGGTATCGCAGCCAATCTGAGGTTGATTTAGGAACACAATGTAGAACTTTGGCAAAGTAGCTATAGGAGGATGTGAGAATATGTATTCCTCCATTTTCTTCCGTCCAAGTTCGATGACCTTTTCATCGTTACATCTGTTCATCTTTTCTTTATCAATAAAGGCAATATGCCAGAAGACCAGATAACCGATTACATACCTTTCGATGGTAACTTCTATCGGTTCGTCCGGACGCTTCATGGATTGAAGGCCGTTGCGGACGTCCTTGTCGATGATGCCCACAACTGCCCATGAGAGATTTATATAGGAAATTGATGCTGTCATAATTTACATACGGTTTATTGTATCCTGTCCTGCTCCCGTACCTTTATACTTGCTTTTGGCTGCATTAAACTTGTAGCGCACTGTAAGACTGAACGAGCGTGTATCACTCCAAGACAAATCCTTCATTTGTGCACTCTCCATATAAAGAAGTGCTTCCTGCTTACAACCTAACAACAAGTCATTTGCACGCGCTTCTATACTTAGGGCATCATTAAAAAGGGATTTGCGTAAGCCTATGTTCAAAGTATATTGTGGACGTTTAAGGGTGATATTCTGAACCTGACCACGACTTTGATAATTAAAATCAGCAGAGAGAAGGAATCCTGCAGGAAGAGTAAAAGTATTGTTTAAGGAACCTACAAAAAGTGGATTGTTATAGGTCCTTCTCTGACCGGCGGCATCCAACGAGAACCACTGCTTCATCACAATTGCGCTGGCATTAAGATTCCATATACCAATAGTAGGCGAAGCTGCCAGCATTACTGTCAGACTCGGTAAACGGTCGTGATTGATATAGTTTATTAAAGTAGTAGCCGACTGATTTTCCACCTGTGTTCCCCAATAAAGGATATAGTCCCGAACCACTTTGTAGCTTACCATTGCCTGAAAGAACCGCCATACACCAACAGCGGTTATATCATGCGTAACACTTGGTTTTAGGAGTGGATTTCCCGTTTGCCATGTAAACCTATTGGCATAAGTGATATTATTTCTTAACTGACTGTAGTTGGGACGCTGTGTTTTTGCAGCATAGCTGACTTGGAATTGTACTTTCCCCAATTGCCCGTTCACAGAAATATTTGGAAAGATATTATCATATACACGGCTTTGTCCGGGTACAAATGTAGCATTTTCAAAATAATCAAAATCCACATGCTCATATCGCAAGCCAATGTTTGCCTGACCGAATGGTAAAGGATGGCTGTACTGTGCATAGCCGGCAAGATTCTGTTCACGGATGCGGGTATAGGTTGTAGGTACATATCCTTCCTGATTTACATAATCATCATGCCGGTTGGTATAGGTATATTCTCCTCCCACAGAGATACTTCCTCCCCATAAGGGATGAGTGTATGAAACTTTGGTGGCAGTAAGTTGATTTTCCACCCTGTTATCAGAAGTGACAGTACGGTCTTCATGGTCCTGACTATTCTCCATATTAATGGTATATTGCGTGTATGTATTGCTGTAATAGCCTGCATCCCAGGTAAGTTCTCCTTTGCCTATTTGTCCTGCATAGTAAATATTAAGCTGATGTTCCGGTTGTGATTTTGCATCGGCAGCAATGGTACTATATAAAATATCGTAAGGCAATCCATCTGCCTGAATCTCGCTATCGAAGGCGGTAAACATATCTGTATGCAGGGCATTGCTCAAATCATAACGTACACCTATGGAATGATACTCATTAAAATCATAATTGAATCCGATGCGTCCGTCTATACTGCGAGAATCGGTATTAGAGTGCTGATAATTCTTTTGCGTCCATATGGTATCGGTAAAGGCCGTTTGCTCCAGAATATCGTTTTGCAAGGAGGTAGTTTTATCAAAACGGACCATAGCGAAAACATCAAGACCGTTATGCCGATAGTTTACATCGGCTTGCTCTACAAAGTCTGAATTTTGAGATTGATCATAGGAACTTCGCAAACTCACTCCAAATCCATCTCCTTGTCGTTTGACAGTACGGATACGAACAACTGCCCCTACCGTTGCATCATAACGGGCACCGGGATTACGAACAACTTCTACGCTTTTAATTTCCTCCGATGTCAGTTGGTCCAGTTCAGCGATATCACGTAATTTTCTACCGTTGATATAGATAAGCGGTGAACCTTTACCCAACACCTCAAATCCATCAGCCTTTTTTTGTAAACCGGGTATATGCGCCAATACATCTTCAGCTGTTCCGGCTTTCGAGAGAACTGTACCCTGCACATTGGTTTCCAGAGCATCATTCTTTATGCGTGTCACAGGCAAATTGGCTTTTACTACCACTTCTCCAAGCATCCGTGCATCCGATACGAGCTGCACGATACCCATATTGGCAGGAGTAGTCGGTTTATACACTGTCTTATATCCGATAGAGGATATTTTCACTATCTGGTTTACCGATGTAGCTTCCAGCTTAAACAAACCATCTTCACCACTGATGGTTCCACTTACAAATGCCGAATCCGGCAGAAACAGCAGCACCACATTGGCATATGGCAACGGATGGTTACTTTCATCTACAAGTTTCCCCTTCACGGTTTGTGCCGACACTCTCATCGGCAGCAACATGCTCACGACAAGCATGACCAAATACATTTTCATCTTTTTCATTGATATATCCTATTGGCACACTTTGAATTTGCTTTTCTTTCCATTTATCCGGAGCGTCACTTGGGGATTTGAGAATTGCGTGACATGAGGAAATGTGAGTGTGACAGTGGCCACCCCCTTTTTTACTGTTACTTCTACGGATGTTGCCGGATATTCTTTTTCACTCCATGATGACGGAATGAGTTTTACATCAGAAACCGTGTATTTGTCTTTGGCTTGATTGTCCGTGAAAACGATGGTTACTTTGTTGTCGTAATTGTTGAAACCTTGACAACGTGGCTTTGCATTAACTGTCAAACCTATGACAGTCAAGAAAATTACTGTTACAATATAAAATACATTTTTCATTGTACGATGTTTTTTTGATTTCTGCAGCAAAGTTCCACACTTCCGAAGACTTCTCCACTACCCTGTAGAGTAGTTTTGATTACAGGAGCTAAAAAAGAGGAGATATAATACATATAAAGAAGGGAGTGAATAGGTTTACCCATAGTAAAGACTAAACCTGTAGTTGATTTTTGGAACGTAAAAAAAGGTATAAACCCAATGCTTGATTTACACCCTTGCAGGCGGAAGGACAGGTATGCCGTCGTTCCTTTTACCTCAAAAGACGAATATCAGATTTCCCATATCGACCCGATTCCCGTTTTATTCATTTACCGTTTCTATCGTATCGCTGCGCCTTTACCACCATATATATTGAACCGATGATTGGTATGAGCGTTGTCGACACAACTGACACCGCTTTTTCGTTTACTGACCTTGCAACCATTACGAAATATGACACAATCATAAGCACAGCAATCACGCAAAGCGAGCGACACATGAAGTTAGACAGTCCTTTGACATCCACATTCTTTTTTTGCTCAGCAGTCATTGTGTTATAGCCCGCTATGAGGTTGGGATATTTCCTTACGAGCATTCCCAATACAAACAGAACAGCTGCTATTATCAACACTGGTGTCTCCATTTATATGATACTTAAAACATAAAACTGAACACTTTCTTTTGCGAAACTTTAAACCTTTCAATCTCCAAAGAAAGCGATTTCTTCAACTGCCCTGCCATAAACGACAAAAACGGCTGGTTGGTTTCTTCGTCCTGACATTGTTCAAACTAATACATCACCAGAAACTTGCTTCCAAAAACAAGAAAATATTACGGCTGAACACCTTCCTTGAAAAGGCATTCAGTTGGTTCCCGTTACACAAACAAAGAGGCACTAAGAACAGAAAAGCCGTGTTATGCCATCGAATTTACCAAAGATATGGTAAATAGTCTTTTGAAAAAAGAAAGCTATCAGATGCAGCGGAAAACTTTATCCCGAAGAACATAGACGAAAATTTGAAATCAAGAATGACATTTTCAAAGTGGGAAAAAGTCCGGTTGATGATAATAAATTAGTGCTTACAGTAAACAGGCAACCAATAGGCGAATGGTTTAAGGAGCAGTGAGAGAAATTAAGGCAAGGTTTGCGACAGTCTGCGGAAGAGCTAAGAAAGAAGCAGAGGATTCAAGTTATAATTCCGTTCTATATATACAAAAATCAATTAAATAGCCGAATTTTGTATTCGGATAGAGACAACTCTTTCCAAGACATAAAAGAAAAGAAGAAACGTTATGTTTATTTTATAAGTGAAAACGTAGGAAATTTTCAGACTGATACAAGAGACATCATAGTGGTTCTGACGCATATAGCGTGGACGACTATTGCTACATATGCTTCAAAGGTTTCCTACGACCTTCACTTAAACGTGACATAGGTGGCTCACGTTTTTTAAGAATTCCTTGGATACATCCCCAATTACAGTAAGATAAAAATACAATTCTGATTGCTAATAAGTTCTACTTTTATTATTTTTGTGATGTATTATCTCATCTAATAAATCATTTGAATCTATGAAGCAACAGCTTATAACCACATTACTTGCATTATGTATTACATTTCCACTGAATATCTTTCCTCAAAGCAACCTTCCAAGTAAAAAAGAACGCATATATTCGTTATCTATGATTTGGAAAGAACTTGAATATAATTTTGCTTTTCCATCTTATTTTCAAAAGCACAGATTAGACAGCCTGTACTTAAATTATTTGCCTAAAATAGAAAATGTAAAAGATGAATATGAATATTACCGCATCCTTTCTTCTTTTATGGCAAATATGAACGAAGCCCATACACGTATCATCCCCCCTCAAAAGCTGCCTTATGATATGCCCCCTATCATAACATCAAACATCGGGGAACACATTTACGTAAAAAACATAGATAAAAAATTGCTGAAATCAATACCTATAAAAAGCGAAATAACCGCAGTAAATGGAATACCAGTAATGGATTTTCTAAAAGATTCGGTTTACCAATATATAGGTGCATCCACTGCGCATTGGAAATTCGACAAAGCTGTAACTGAAATGTTATACGGTAAAATTAATTCCAAAGTTCATCTTTCAATAAAAACGCCGAAAGGTAAAAGAAAGGATATTGAACTTACACGCAATTATTTACAGAACAAAAAGGAATTCATAATGGCTGACACAGCCTACAGTGTTCCGATAACAATCAAATACCTGAAAAACAACATTGTATATATACACTTATCAACTTGTGCTGGAAATAAAGTTGGAGAAATCCAACAAATCTTTTATCGAAATCTACCAAAGCTATTGAAATGCAAAGGGCTTATTGTTGATGTCAGAGGAAACCGGGGAGGAACTGACCAAGCTTGGTATTTACTGGCGTATTGTTCAATGCCCGGAAAAGATTTTCGAAATAAAGGGAAATGGGTAACCAGAAAACATATAGCTTCGTATAAAGGGTATGGCTCAACAGACAAAACGTTTGAAGAATACTTTAAGGGACTAGCAATGGAAGAAATTTATTATCCACCTTACAAAAACGGAGTTCCTGACTCTTTAAAGCTAACCCAACCTATGGCTATTTTGTCTGGACAATATGTTGGCTCTGCAGCTGAAGACTTTGTGCAACTAATGAAAGAAAACAATCGTGCCGTTATTGTTGGAGAACCAACTATTGGCTGTATAGGGGAACCTATGTTCATCGATTTACCTTATGGATATAAAGCTATGATAAGCGCAAAGGCTTATATTACAAACGAAGGCTCACAACTCAATGACACTGGAATATTACCAGACATAGAAGTGAAATCGGATTTCATTGATTTTTTGAGAGGAAAAGACAATCAACTTAACATGGCTATTGATATAATCACAACCAAAGTAGTAAACCTTAAATAATACAAAAACACCCAGCTTTACATTATTGGATATAAAACTGAGTATCTATTTTGTAATCTACTGATTTTCAGCATTTATCACAGAGATACAGGTTTTCACACTTCTAAAACATAAAACTGAACACTTTCTTTTGCGAAGCTTTAAACCTTTCAATCTCCAAAGAAAGCGATTTCTTCAACTGCCCTGCCATAAACGACAAAAACGGCCGGTTGGTTTCTTCGTCCTGACATTGGCGTAGAGAAAGGATATATTCTTCCCTATCCTCTTTGAATATCTTAGTAGGAAAAAGGTGATAACAAAACTGGATGTAGTTCATCAGTAATCGAGCCGTTCTTCCGTCGCCGTCCACCCACGGATGAATAGTTACTAAATTAAGGTGAGCATTAAAGCTCAATTCGTATTGTTCCCGAAATGTTCCCATTTTCTTTTGCTTCTTTTGCAGAATCGCACAAAGTTCATCCACCTTAACAGGAACTTTCAGATAGTTCATGTAAGAATGTCCGCCAACATCAGCCGTAACACCACATAAGCGAAATTCTCCTTTGGAAGAATCGAAAGACCCTTGCAAAGATATTACCTGCAAAGTGGATAGTCAGATGCTTCGGAAAGATGTGCTTTCGCCCAAAGAAGTACAAAAGCTGATGGCTTGTCATTATGACAACGAAAACCCTACAGTCAGACAAGCGTTTATCTTTTGCCTATATTGCGGTCTGCGCTTCTGCAATGTAAAAGATCTTACTTTTAAAAATGTGGATTATGCTAACCGATTATTGAAGTTCGAGCAAAGCAAGGCCAAGGGACATTCTGCCAGTAGTGGTGTGGTTATTCCTTTGAATGACGGCCTATTGTCTATCATTGGTGAAGTTCCGACAGATAAGAACTGTTTGATATTCGATTTGTCTACATACGAAAGCTGCTGTAAATCAGTAAAGCGTTGGGTAAAGAGAGCGGGGATAGACAAACATATAAGCTGGCATTGTGCTCGGCATTCGTTTGCCGTGAACATTTTGAACAATGGGGCAAATATCAAAACCGTAGCCAGCCTTTTAGGGCATAGTGGATTGAAGCATACGGAGAAATACACCCGTGCGGTGGATAAATTGAAAGAGGAAGCTATAAACAGCTTACCCGAATTAAAGTTTTAATCATAAAAGACTTATCTTTGTAACTATGAACTTTGAAGCATTAGTAAAACATATCAGCACGATACAGAACACGTTGCAGGCACAAGCCGCACATGCTGTAAACCTTGCCCTTACTTCCCGTAACTGGCTTATGGGTTGCTATATCGTGGAGTTCGAACAGAACGGAGAAGACCGTGCCGCCTACGGTGAACAATTGTTGAAAAAGCTGGAACAACGGCTAAAAACAAAAGGTCTGAATGAACGAAGATTCCGAGAGTTTAGACGGTTATATCTTGTTTATCCACAGCTAAAAGAGTCTGTCACACAATATATTGCATCACAAATCCAAATTCGGCAGTCATTGACCGCCGAATTCACTGAACCAATTCGGCGGTTGGTGACCGCCGGATCTGAAAATGGCGTTTGGAAGCTATCAACAAAATACCCACAAACCGAAACATGGATGATTCCAGCTGATAGATTATTCAACAGATTATCTTCCACCCATTTAAATACTATATCAGGAATTGAGAACCCGATAAAACGTGCTTTCTATGAAATGGAAACTATTCGTGGATGCTGGTCTGTAAAAGAGTTAGAGCGGCAAATCGCATCTTTATATTACGAACGTAGCGGACTATCCAAAAACAAAGAAGCCCTCTCCGCTTTAGTCCAGCAACAAGTAACCTTATTGCAACCCAAAGATGTTATCAACACTCCTGTTACTTTAGAGTTCTTAGGATTGAATGAACGTGCATTAGTGACGGAAAACGATTTGGAACAATCCATTCTTGATAACCTGCAACACTTCCTGTTGGAAATGGGACATGGTTTCTGCTTTGAAGCCCGGCAAAAACGTATCTTGATTGATGAAGATTATTTCTTTGCCGACCTCGTATTCTATCACCGCATTTTGAAGTGCCATATCATTGTGGAATTGAAGATAGACAAATTTCGCCATGAATACGCCTCGCAACTAAATATGTACCTTAACTACTTTAAAGCGGAAGTAATGCAGCCGGACGATAATCCACCTATCGGTATTCTACTTTGTACGGAAAAGGGAGATACATTAGTAAAGTATGCCACTGCCGGATTAGATCCGAATATCTTCGTACAGAAGTACATGATAGAACTTCCAACCGAGGAAGAAATAAAAGAGTTCATTTCTTCCTCAAACTATTAAGGATAAATCAAGACTGAAAAAGATTGCTAGAAATTGGTTTAGTTCGTTTTGGCTATATAGACAAAGGGATAAACTAAACATAGTTTAGCACCACCTATTTCTTTTGCCTATATCACATATCCACATCGTGGTTCTCTTTTCATCCCACCTTGCTAAAAATAGTCAAATTCCTTTTTAAACTATGAATGCAACAATATTATCCCTTTCTGTTTTATTATTTTTGTAGAAAGAGCAAAGACATTGATAATGGATAATATAATAAGAAAGATACAAGAACTCTATCCTGTTTCGGATGATTCATTGCATCTGCTAAAGTACTGTTTTAAACAACAGACTTTTCCGGCTAAAACTATCATCATACAAGCTGGTCGTTTTGACAATCAAGTCTATTTCATAGAAAAAGGAATAACACGTTCATATATCCTGCATAATGGAAAAGAAATAACAACATGGTTTTCTATGGAAGGCGATGCGACTTGTGGTTCATGGGATTTATATCGACACAAAGCAGGATTTGAATATGTAGAAACCTTAGAAGAAACTTTAACCTACTCCATTTCTATAGACAAGTTGAATGATTTATATAAATCCCGTATTGACATTGCCAATTGGATGAGAGTGTTACAGCAAGAAAATTTTCTACTTTTACAGGACATTCATATTTCCCGGCTGAACTTGTCTGCCCAAGAACGTTATGAAAAGTTGATAAAAGAATATCCCAGCATTTTCCACCGAGTGACTTTAGGACATATTGCCTCTTTTTTAGGAATAACACAACCTTCTCTTAGCAGAATCCGGTCAAGCCGATGATTTTTTAACATAGGACAAAAATAAAGAATTTCATTTTCCATACCTTTGTAAATCAATATAACGATACTAACATTCACTATATGAATAAAACAGTACAACCACAATGGCTTGAATGGGCAAAAGAACTACAATTCATTGCCCAAGGGGGATTGACATACTCCAAAGATGTATTTGATATAGAACGCTTTGAACGCATTAGAGAAATTGCAGCAGAAATGCTTAGTCTGCAAAGTGAAATACCCATAGAAAAAGTAAAGAATCTGTTTTGCAATGAAACAGGATTTCAAACTCCTAAATTAGATACACGAGCTGCTATATTCAAAGATGATAAAATACTGCTTGTGAAAGAGAAAAATGGAACTTGGTCTTTACCCGGTGGTTGGGTCGATATAAATCAGAGTATCAAGACTAATACAGAAAAAGAAGTAAAAGAAGAAGCAGGATTAAATGTAAAAGCTATCCGGATAATAGCTATACAAGATAGAAATTTGCATAATATTCCCCTCTATGCCTACAATGTTTGTAAAGTTTTTGTTCTTTGTGAGATTGAAAGCGGATATTTCCGACCCAATATTGAAACGGATGAGAGTGCTTATTTCGGATTGAAAGAATTACCTATTCTTGCAAAAGAGAAAAATAACGAAGAACAAATAAAAATGTGCTTTTCAGCTTACTACGATAGAAACTGGCAAGTATTATTTGACTAATAAATCAAACACATGAAATATAAACATATCGTATTCGACATAGACGGTACATTGATAGATACGGAATATGCAGTCATCAACTCTTTAATAAAAACAATTACAGAAATAACAGGACGCACACCTCAATATGAAAGTCTGAAATTTGCTTTAGGCATTACCGGAAGAAATGCGTTGGAATTACTCAAAATACCTGACATAGAAGATGCATTGAAACGATGGGATAGGAATATGAAATTGCTCCAGCACACTATTCAACCTTTTCAAGGTATCAAAGAATGCTTGCAATCCCTTTTATCAAGAGGCTATATTTTAGGCATTGTAACCTCCAAAACATATCAAGAATATTATTCTGATTTTGAGCCATTAGGGTTAGCGGACTATTTTTCCACAATTGTATGTGCCGATGATACTGATGAACATAAGCCCCAAGCAGCACCCTTAGTAGCATATTTGGCTAAAGCCCATGTAAGCCCCGAAAACGCTCTCTATATTGGTGATAGTATTTATGATATTCAATGTGCCAACAATGCCGGTGTTGATTCCGGATTGGTTTTATGGAGCAATAATGTATCTAATCCTATACGTGCAGACTATTATTTTAAGACACCCAATGATATAAGTAAAATTCTATAAAAGACGAACTAACTAATTATGAAATTAAAAATATTAATAGATGAAAGCATTATTACAACAGAGTTTTTTTCGATTACTATCGGAATACTCACAGCGCAAAGTTTCTGCATCTGAACTAACAAAAGCTGTTGAAGAATTAGCTATCCATGTAGCCAATTTCAGTATTAACGAGCAAGATTATAGTGTATTACTCCGCTATTTTTCTTTTGGTTTATATCGTCTTAAGTCATACCGTGTACGGTTTGAGCAAGAAAAAAATGCCCTATTTGCATCTAATTGATGAAGCGATAGGACTTTTAAACACAGAAATACGCCTTATTGAATGGCGCATCAAATACCCGGAACAACTCAAACAGCGGATTGAAAAACAAAGCCTTTCCAATAACCGCTTTCCCACAAAAAATCGGGAATATCCATATCCAATACAATGTTACGCACGACACGGTATTTTTGTTGGATGGCTACAATATTTTCAGTCACACGGAAAATTTCTTGCCGCAAATAATCCTTTAGCTGAACTTGCGTCAAATATTCACGTTTTAAAAATAGTGCATCTACTTTAGTTTTATAGTCATGAACTATACAACTATCTAATATCTTCTGTATTTCTCTGAAATTGTTTTCCATATGATTTTCCATAATCGTGCGCCTTTAAACGTTCTTACTACAAATATAAGGTAAGAATCTCACTTTTCCCGAAAACATCGGCAATAATAAGGTAGATAAAGATAGGATAAGCGTTAAGAAATCATAAAGATATGGGGAAGAAAACTATTAAAGTACACCTTTTCTTGGGTCAATGTAAAAAGCTGAGGGGTAAATTTATAAATTGTTATCTTTGTTTCCAAATTCATAGCTTATGGAGTTA
>NZ_JAVHZY010000046.1:0-18881 GCF_031119655.1 Phocaeicola sp. GP0067 | reverse complement strand
CATAAATTATTTTGAAGAACGATTGACAAATGCTTCAGCGGAGTCGTTCAATGCTAAAATCAAAGCTTTTCGAAGCCGGTTAAGAGGGGTGGCTGACGTGAAATTCTTCATGTTCAGACTGGCTATGCTATATGCTTAAAAGAATGAAGAAAGGCTGTACAAATAAAATCAACAAAAAGCTGAAAAACAAAGGTTTACACTTGTACATAGAAAATGAATTCTTTGTCAAATATTTATTTGTACCGATTAAAATGCTAAAACGCTGATAATTAAACATGTTTCGATGTTGCATCATAGATAAGTGGTAATTACCAACGATTAGCATTTGGAAAATCCATCGCAATCTGCCCTTGAAAACCAAGCGATTTTGCTCCCTTTCGTCAAAATAGACATTTCCTTTAAAAACAATATAAAAACACCCCTGCCAAACATTGTCTGACAGGGGTGTTTTTCGTAGATTTGATTCCCGTCTTGACCGTTGGGGTAAAATCATTTCTACTATGACAACAAAGATAGCAAATATTCTCCAATGCTATGCATTGGGGATGAAGATAAAGCAAATAAGCAGGAGCTTTGAGCTATCCCGCAACACAGTGCGCAGATATGTGCGTCTGTTCCAAGAGTGTGGCATTCCGATAAAGGAATTGGCATCAATGCCTTCTTCCCGCATCCAAGAAATGTTCTCCGAAGGGGTTAGCCGTAGTCAGATTCCATCACAACGCCAACTTGAGCAGGAGGCACTTCTATCCAAGTACTCCGCCCGTCTTAGCCGCCGAGGGGTAACGGTCAAATCCCTGTACAAAGAGTATCACAAAACACGCCCTAATGGATACAAACATGCCAGTTTCGGTAATTATCTCATGCGTTACCGGATGGTGACTCATGTCGTGGGGCATATTGAGCATTATGCCGGTGACCAAATATACATTGACTTTGCCAGTGACAAGCTTGAGATCATTGACAATGAAAACGGTGAATGCCGTAGCGTTGAAATGTTTGTGTCCATACTCCCCTGTAGCCACTATACCTATTGTGAGGCGGTCTGGTCCCAGTCAAAACAAGATCTGATCAAGGCATGTGAAAACGCACTTCATTTTTACGGCGATATTCCGATGGCAATCGTACCTGACAACCTCAAAGCAGCAGTAGCCCGCAGCAACCACAACGGTCTGGTAATCAACGAGGAGTTTGCAGCATTTTCCGAGCATTATGGATGTACCGTATACCCCGCACGGGTACGCCATCCCAAGGACAAGGCGTTGGTTGAAAATGCCGTGTAACTGCTTTACCGGCAGTATATGCAGATGTCGAAGAGCTTGTGTTCAACTCTCTGGAATCTTTGAATGTGGCCATTTTCGAATCGCTCTCAGCCTTTAACGGGCGCAGGATGAACGGACGTTCCCTGTCCAGACGCGAACAGTTTGAACAGATTGAAGCCGAGTACCTCCGCCCACTTCCCGCCATACGCCACCAGATGAAGGAGCGGCGCTCTGCAACGGTAATGCGGAACTGCTATGTAACTTTCAAGCTTCACCATTACAGCATGCCGAAAGAGTATATAGGCAAACGTGTCGAAATTGTCTATGATGCTGACACGCTGAAGATATACCATGGTCTGCGCCTAGTGACCACACATCAGCGTGATGATACGCTTTATGCCTATACAACTAAGGACGTCCACAGACTGCCCGGACGCCATGGGAGCTATGAAAAGGACCTAGAACAGATTTATGAATGGGCCGCTCAGACAGATAATGTCCTGTTACTGTATCTGCGCAAGGTTGCGGAACTCAAAAAGTATCCTCCTGCGGCATTCCGTTCATGCAAAGGGATTATGGCACTAGAGAAGACTTTCGGCCTAGAACGGTTGGGACGGCAAGCGCATGCCCCACACAACTGCTCCAATACGAATATCAGGAAATAAGGCAAATCCTTGAACATGGGGATGATGCATACTTCCTGTCAAAAGACGACATGGAGGATGAAGTCCCTGTAACATCCACCCACAGAAACATCCGCAAAGCAGCCTACTTCGCAAAATCAGAACATTTAAATAAGAACAATAATGAAAAAAAATAATCTTACTGCCTTGATAGCAGTCGAAAAAGACCGTAATGCATTGACGATTGGATTAATGAGTCGCATGAAGCTCCACGGCATGGCCACTGCTTTACTGAAAGTCTGCCCCCCACAATAGCCGAGACAATGACAATCGACTCTTTCCTGCATATGCTACTTGCCAAGGAATGGGACTACCGCGAATGCAGCCATCCAACGCCTTATACGCGGAGCGGAGTTCCGCTACAAGACATGTCTTGAACAGATAGACTAATCCCACGTAGCCTTGACCGTAACCAAATGAAACGGCTTGCATCGTTGGAATTCATCCACTAGGGAAAAAACCTCTTCATCACAGGATCATCCAGAACCGGAAAGAGTTTCCTTGCCACAGCAATAGGTTACGAAGCCTGTAAGAAAGGCATACGCACTTATTATGCCAATGCACCGAAACTTATGGGGATGCCTAAAGTAGCAAAGGTAAAATGTATTCATTGACCTCAAAACAGCCCAGGTTACTGGGAAAAGGTTTCAGCGATGACAGATCAGCCTCCAGACGTGATGATTTCTCCGCTGTTGAGAAACTGCCCTGCTCGTTGTTGACAAGCATACATGCCCAGTTTAAATGCTCCTGCGCAGAACGTATGTCACTGAAATGATCCGTCAGGTAGAAAGTTTTCCTTCTGACATATTCCACGCTCCGTTCCACATGTCCTTTCTCCCATCCGGCCCGTATATTACAGAAACGATACTCAAAACAATAGAAACCGGACATCTTCATCAGGGCTTCTGTAGGCTTCTTGTCACCACCGACAAAGTTCTTGACGGCTACACGCATATTGTCATAGACCATCATGGCAGGGACACCATGTACATCCCTGAAGAAGTCGCGGTGAGATCCCATGAAGGCAAGCGTATTCTAATGCCTGAAAAGATAGGCGTATCTGCCATTACTATGCCCGAAAGTGAATACGGCCAGATAAAACTTGATCTTGACACCGTCAATAAAAAGAAGGACTTCGCCCCAGTCAAATTCAACAATGCATCCAGGCTCATAAAACAACAGAATAAAGGCTTCGCTCTTTTTTCTCTTTGCGTGATTCTATATTTTTTATGTAACTGAATACCGTAGCATAACTGATGGTATATCCCCGAGATAACAGAAACTGATGGATATCCTTCTTCAACATGCGCTGTTTGCGAAGTCCCGTAGCTATCTTAATGGCATTCTTCTTCAGGCAAAACCCTATCTCGTCCTTAATCTCTTGTGTGAGGCAACGAGGACAGCGTTTGGAAATGTCATACTTGGGCTGGACGGTAAGCAAATCACTTAAAGCCTCTTCCGGATCATCAGTACGGACGGCTGATTCATATTCTGAAAGAATATTGTCAATTTGTATGACAGCTGACATGAAGTTCACGAGATATACCTCGTTTGCTATAACCGCATACCCTATACATGTGTATTATTGATTGTCTTTCTACCATAGTCTTCATTTTACCTTTGCATTTGGATGATACAAAGGTCATTATACTTATCCTATGGTGGCGCACTTTTCAATTGGAATATTGGCACACTTTCCAATTAGTATCTACACCAGAGTAAAGAAGGGTTATCTGCCGCGCTTGATCCGCAAACTAATCAGTTTATCCTCAATCAAACCGAACTTAACTGCCATCTCGCGTAGAAGAAAGAGACTTTTAATCCTGCCTAAATATGTTTATTTAAAAAAACATATTGCTGATAAAAATCAAACTCAGTAAATACAATTTCTTGCTGAATTTCGGATAAATTTCGCATCTTCGCCATGAGTCTTTTACTTCATTTCCCCCGATTTTGACTTTTTCCACAGGTTCGGAGAAATTTTTACTTTCATATTTTAGATACAAAATATTTATCATACTAATAATCAAATGATTATATTTTACTATTTTGAAACTATCCCTATATTATCTTTCTTTTGATATATAAGGCTGATAATCATCCTTGGATAATTTTTTGCAGAAAATATTCGGATTCACGTCCCAATGTATTGGCAGATATTCAAATACCACCTTGCCTTCATCAAGATAAAGGCGAGCTTTAGAATCGAAAGCTATGGGTTGGTATTTATCTTCTCCTAGAGGATTGTCCCTGTACAGTAACTGATTCTCTTGCCATCTAAGCTCCTTGCCATCAAAAATAACATCAAGTATTCCACATACTACAGCCTCCATCATATGTTTTTAAACTGTTGTAGAAATACAATGCATATAACCTGTCAATTGATTTGTACTTTTTCGCATAGCTAGTTCATAACAAAACACACTCGTACCTGTATAATCTTTGGCTATGATGGTTCTCATTCCGTTTCCATCTAAATTATAAATCAGCTCGTGGGGAATGGTTGTCATGTTAAACTTAAAGCCATTTTCAGTTTTTACTAAATTGGAAAATATCATTTGGCCGTTGTATATACCCTCCAATTTCCAGTTATCAAGTTTATACACAACTTCATAAATAAAATTTTACCGATAATATTCTTTTCTATTACTGCTACCTTCTCAGAGACTAAAATCACAAAAATATATTGTTTGGCAGATGATTTTTTCCAAAAATTGCATTGCAACAAGAAAAATATATGCTTGAAGATTCAACAATGAGTTCACGGAGATAGTCTTAATAGAACTCTGATAACCTCCTGTGCGTATAGCGATAAAAAGCAGAGTAAATAGGATTTAAGTTAAATGATACGAATATGATATAAAAGATACGTTATATATTTGTTATGCTAATACAATCGAAATCTTTCTGCACGAAATTTCAATTACATGACAAATAACAAGAGCCGATACAAATTGTTTTCAGCTCTCGTTTTACAATGCTAGAATGACAAAATATTAAATAAATATAAAAGACTGGTTCGGAAATTTTCCGACTCCAGCCTTTCTAAGATTTTCCAATGTAGATATGTATATCAGTACCTAATATTTTATTTTGTTTCAGTCTGTAAAACACCTATGAATTCACCTACTATTCGAAATTCGTCTGCAT
The DNA here is from genome assembly GCF_031119655.1 of Phocaeicola sp. GP0067. Lineage (NCBI taxonomy): Bacteria > Pseudomonadati > Bacteroidota > Bacteroidia > Bacteroidales > Bacteroidaceae > Phocaeicola > Phocaeicola sp. GP0067. Next base: position 13,789 of record NZ_JAVHZY010000046.1, on the reverse strand, counting down.
TCTCTTCTTCAATAACTATAGGAGAATAAATAGAATTTTTGGGCAAGAGAAGAATTTCCTCATGAGCCCAATTTCCTTCTTCATCGAAAGATTTCTTACTAGTATATATTTTAATAGAATAACTTCCAGCATAATCAGGATCATAATAGTTGTGGTGTTCAGCAAGTATAATTTTTCCTTGTCGGCTACCTGCTGGATTTGCTCTAAATACACAATAGTCTCCATCATGAATGAGTGGTTCCATAGAATGTCCCACAGCTTGTACGATAAACATATTCCGGTTAAGTTTTCCCATGCTTTCTACTTTCATCCAGCCACTTTCATCAACCAATTCTCCTTCTCCAAAATAGCCACATGCAGCTCGTATGGAGTATAGAGGTAGGAAATCTATGTACTTTACTTCATCGTTGATTTCTGGCTCTATTCTTAGTTTAGGAATAGATTCGTGTTGAGGTTCCAATTGAGCCGCGAGATATTTCGCTAATGATTTATCGCAGCAATACACATAACAGCCTTTCATTCCTCTTGTGAGTAAAGTACGGTATGTGTTTTTTATAATCTCATCAGCATCTTGAAGAGCTTTGCTTCTATTGTATGCAATGAGTGACTTAAATCCTTTGACAGATTGATCGTTACTAGAACGTTGAGTGACATCAGTAATGATCTGTCCATTTTCATAACGCATATCCGGACCGATAATGACACCTACATAATCCAGTTCCAATCCTTGACATGTATGTATGCAGCCTATTTCTTCAATCGATTTATCGCCTATAATCCATAAATTTTTGTCTGTATTCAGATTCCAGCGTTTTTTGAAATGGAATTCCGGTAGGATTATGTCATAGTCACTAGGGATTTTCTTGCTGTTCCAATCCCAACAATATCCAGCTACCACACGTGCTTTATTGTTAATTTTATTTTTTTCTTTGATGGCTTCAAACAATTGGTTCGGATCGGAAAAAATCTGAAAATCGTAATCTTTAGCAATCAACCGAATGTTGGCTGTTTCTTTGATCTGCAAAGTGTTATCGAGCCAATTTAAATAACCGTTTGAACCATTGCACCGGAATTGAGAATTTAATTTGGTTATATGTACAATAGCTCCACACGATTCTGCAAATTTCTGTATAGCAACCTTAGAGCCTATATCTTTGATATGTACTCTTTGGTGATCATCGACAAAAAATATAGAAAAACGAGCTGCTTGTATAATCTCAACAATTTGGTTTTCGCCCAAATTACTGTATAGACCGCTTTTCATATTTAGTCTGTGGGCTTCATCCACGATTAGGGCTCCAAAAGTATTTTGTGGAGTATCAATGAAACTGCCACTGCCTACAAATAAATTTTTGATATAGTTTTTTTTAAAACTTCCTGATAGTTTGGCTGTATAGACATCGCGTGGAGCTGCATTTTTGGATACATATTGGGCTACGACACCTTCTTTGGTCAGTTCAACTAATAGATTTACGGCTACAACGCTTTTTCCCGTACCAGGTCCTCCTTCTACGATAAGAACTTGTTTGGGACCTCTTGCAGCTTCTCTAGCCAAGTTTAATGCGGTTTCGTATACGACCTTTTGGTCATCCAACAATACAAACTCTCTATTCCCACGTAGCATTGAATTTAGGGCATCGGCCAGTTGCTTGGAGGGTCGTAGCTTACCTTTATCTATGAGCCATACAATATCCTCTTTTGAACCATATTTGATGTATTTCTTAATAAAATCTTGTAGCTTTCCTGCATCTGATTTTAGAAAGAGTGGTGCTTTAGCTATATATTCGGCATAACATTCATTAGAGATGATATGGTCTTCCTGATAGTTATGTAAGAATGCGCAAGGCATAAGTCGTATGTCTTGTTCACATACGGTTTCATTATAGTTTTGAAGCATATAGGCATACGACCAAGCTTGATAGGATGGATGTGCAGTTTCACTTTCACCGTGTTGGAAGCGTGTCTGTATAATTCCTGATTTTTGAGATAGTTTTGCCTGTTCCCATTGTTTTAGCTCAATAATAACAATGTTAGAACGCTGGTTATCATCTACTCCAGAAATAATAAAATCAATGCGCTTAGATGTAAGAGGTATTTGATACTCGATGGCAATTGTTGACGTATCCGGAATATCTGATGTATTGATTACTTTGTACATATGCATCATGGAATTCTTCCATGACAATTTTTCATTAGGAGAGGTATGTCGTCCTAAATGGAGTAAAAAAGCGTGATCTATGTCATCTGCAATGGTTCCATTGAAAACGTCATTGATGAATCCCTTTTTACTAGCGTGATATACAATCATAGCTCAGTGTATTTCTTAGCATTACCTTTGGATTTGTCAATAGGATATTTTTTTGCGTTTCCAGCTAATTTTGACAAAATGATATCTTTGATATCTAACTTGTATTTATCAGCAATAAGAAATGCGTAAATCATGATATCAGCCAATTCTTCTTTAATTTTATCCACATAAACCTCTTCTGGTTGTTTCCATAAAAACGCTTCATTTAATTCTGAAGCTTCAATGGATAAAGCTAAAGCCAAATCTTTTCCGTTATGGAACTGATCCCACTCTCTATCTTTAGTAAACTGAACAATTTGTTCTATAATTTCCTGTATATCAAAATCCTGTGATTTCATCATGTCTCTTTCTTATAAATTAAGACAAAGATAAATTTACTTTATGAAATTTCAAAGTTATAGAGTAAATAAGTTTTGTGATCGTGCAATAGTAGAAAAGCCACGCTAATTTGATCACAAGGGTCAACAAATTAGCGTGACTTTTCCAACTGACGAACAGGTAACACATTCAGCAACCTAGGCGACAGTGAGATTCCTACGTAACCTAGCCTATTTGATCTGCTCACCCACAATCAGCATCTTCGGCTCCATTTTTTGGGCAACTTGGTGGCTATCGTTGTTTTTTGTCATAGTTCAATATATCATATAGCCCGTTAGCGGAATCAAGTTAGTGCATATTTAATTCTACCAATAAGTTTGTCATTTTTGTAGTTAATGTATTGTAGGATTGTAAGTGCACTAATCCTCCCGATAATTTGGGCAAACAATCTGTCTGTATTGTATTTCTCATGTATATCCTTGTAGGTGTAATAGAGTGGATCTGCATTTTCTCTTTCACCTTTGAATGTATCAATATGTGCGCGTGAATAATAGACCTTACGCTTTTTTTATGTAATATGAGAAATATCATATCTTTGGACGAAAGAAAGTACAGCAGCATGAGTCATACTGAACTTATCCATGATTTAATCTATGATATAGTAGTCATGTCTACTTCAGCTATAAGTTAGGCAAAGTGAATACAACAAGTGGGTTATCGTAGAAGGTATTTCGTCCTTTATACACTTTTTTATACCATACTTTTCACAACGATTCCATACTGCACGTCGCATCGAATGAAACTTGCTTACAATCTGATAAACTGTGTCATATTCCCTTTTCTCATGTATCTTACCTATGCGTGCTTGATAATCTTCTGTACGATCGAATAAGCAGTCAATATCTTTTCGTCTGATAAGAGTCTTTCTTTTCATCTAGACGGATCTTATAAGCCCATTAGCGAATCCTCTGTATGCCGACGACTTGCCGATGCAAAAAAATTGCAATACGATTTAGACATAAGTTAATCAAACAATTACCTACACAAAACATGATACTAATCTTCAATATTCTACCGATTTCTTCATCCACCAACTTATACAATATTATCGGAGGAACAAAGTTACTACCCTTCTTTATAGATAAGAAAACGCTGGCAAAATATATTTTCCACAATAGGCATCCCATTATTCCCCATATAACTTTTGTTTACTTTATTGTTTCTAAAATATTGGGCAGATATGCCTGACTTACGGATTTTCCATTGTCTACAGAGTATTCCGATTTGTATATTCAATAAAATAAACTTAATCATATATTAAATCTTTTCAATGGTCTGTAATCCGGAGTTGCCAAAAGGCAACAGCAGCTGCTGCAGCCACATTGAGCGAATCCACTCCATGTGCCATAGGGATACGGACTACATAATCAGCTTCAGCAATTGTCTTGTAAGGAAGCCCATCCCCTTCTGTTCCCATCACAATAGCCAACCGAGGTTCAGCCGCCAATATGGGATGATCTATAGAGATAGAATCATCAGTCAACGCCATGGCAGCAGTACGGAAACCAAACTTGTTCAAATCGCCAATCGTACCATTCAACCATGTCCATGGAACCAAGAACACCGAACCCATAGACACCCTTACCGCACGGCAATTCAACGGATCGCAAGAATTGCGTGTCAACAAAACAGCATCTATCCCAAGAGCAGCTGCCGAACGGAATATCGCCCCGATATTGGTAGTGTCCACCACACCGTCAATGACTACAATCCGCCGGGTATCCCGGCAGATCTCTTCCATAGAGGGCAACACCGGACGACGCATAGCACATAATACACCACGTGTCAGAACATAGCCAGTCAACGTAGCCAACAACTCTCTATCACCCGTATAAACGGGCACATCACCACAACGCTTGATAATGTGAGCAGCACTGCCAGAGATATGCTTACGCTCACACATAAGAGCAAGAGGTTCATATGCTGCATCCAAAGCCCTACTAATGACATTGGGGCTTTCGGCTATAAACACCCCTTTCCCAGGTTCCATACGCTGACGTAACTGAGTTTCCGTCAACATGCAGAAAACATCCACTCCGGGATGTGTCAATGATGATATTTCAATAATAGGCATACACTCTTATATTATGCTATTTCATTGCTTTTAATCTACATTCCAGCCTCCATTGTCACAGCTACTTTTATCACTCCATCTTGTCGGTTCTCAAAAATCCGGTAAGCCGTTTCTATCTGATCTAGCGGGAAACGATGTGTAATTAGTGGAGTGGTATCTATTTTTCCCATCTCTATCAAGCGAAGTATCTCAGCACAATCGCAACCATCTACGCCACCAGTTTTGAAGGTTAGATTCTTTCCATACATATCCGGCAAAGGAAGAATCTGAGGACGGTCATAAAGAGCCACCAAAATAACGACAGCATTAGGGCGCGCACATTCCCATGCCAAGCGAAATGTATCCTCCCCTCCTGCCACTTCAAAAACTACATCCGCACCACCGTGTGGACTACTTTGCAATACAAATTCCTTACATTCTTCTGGAGTGACAACTTCTACCTGCGGATAATGTTCCCTAACAAACCGAATTCTTTCAGAGGATTGTTCACAAACAACAATGCGCTGCGGCTTTCTCAGCATCACACAAAGCAAAGTACAGATTCCCGTAGGTCCCGCACCAATGATAAGCACCGTGTCTTCTTCGGTAATCTCCGAAATGCGAGCAGCCCAAAATCCTGTAGCAAGGATATCTCCTACAAACAAAGCTTGCTCATCACTCACGGAATCGGGAATGAGATTCAAGCCTTGATCAGCATAAGGTACGCGAACATACTCCGTCTGCCCCCCATCAATCCGACATCCCAAGGCCCATCCCCCATTAGGATCAGCACAATTATTCACATATCCATGCCGGCAAAAAAAACATTCTCCACAAAAGGTTTCCACATTGACGGTAACTCGATCGCCTGGTTTGACTAATTTAACATCACGTCCTGTCTGCTCCACAATACCCACCATTTCATGCCCCACTGTTATTCCGGGAACAGCACGTGGCACACCACCATGTTTAATATGCAAGTCACTGGTACAAATACTCCCAAGAGTGACGCGCACAATAGCATCACGCGAGTCTCTCAACTCAGGCTTCGGTTTCTCTATCAATTCAAATTTTCCCTGTTTAATATAAGTATATGCCAACATAATATTTCCTTTTCTTCTTTAATGGTTATCTTTATAAAACGACGCAAAGATAATATACAAACATAAACAACAGCCACCATTTGCTGACAAAATGGCTTTCTTTATCACTTTACCTTGCTTCTCAACTGCAAACAAATTTTACAAAGGTTTAAACACATCTCGATATTCATTAAAATTATCTTCACAGATTTAAATTCATTTCATTTCCGGCTGACATTTTGCCATCAGGCATATACTTTGCAAGAACATCAGTGTATTGCCAAAAACGACAAGATAAAAAAAATCAAAAAGCAGTCTAGTAACAATTTAAAATATAGGAGATTATAATTATGACGCCGACTAGAAAGTATAACAATCAGAATTGGTTACCAAGTATTTTCAACGATTTCTTTGATAATGAATGGTTGACAAGAGCCAACGCTACTGCCCCTGCAATTAATGTCATTGAAAGTGACAAAGATTATAAAGTAGAGGTTGCTGCTCCGGGTATGACTAAAGAAGATTTCAATATCCACATCAGCGAAAACAACGAACTAGTGATCTCAATGGAGAAAAAGAATGAAACAAAAGAGGACGACCATCACAACAGAAGATATTTACGTCGTGAATTTTCTTACTCTAAGTTCGAACAAGCTTTGATTCTTCCTGAAGATGTGGTTAAGGAAAAAATCAGCGCCAATGCCAGCAATGGTGTTCTGACCATTGATTTGCCTAAACGCACTCCTGAAGAAAAAGCCAAAGTGAACAGAATCATCGAAATTCATTAATCACAGATTTTGAATATTTACAATCAGACAGTTTATAAGGTACATCTATAACATGCTATTATTTTGCATGATATAAAAGTGTGCCTTATATATTGTCCGATTGTCATAAAATCAACATATTTGCATCAACACTTTCTGCGGATTTCCACCATGCTTTTCAGCGTTTCTTCCCATCTTTCCCCTAAAAAAGTCCACCTCTATTACAATTGAACTTCAAATTCAGGACAAAACTGAAAAAAGCCAGTTTAAATTTTCCTTCAAAAAATGCTGAACAACATTAAAACAGAAACTAAGATGAGTAGGCTTCTTTTTTATTATACAAGCATTAAAATCACATATTTTTAGTATTTTTGTACCCAAATTCACCATATAAAACAAACCAATAAAAAGAGGATGAAAGCATCAGTACGTTTAGTTCGTTTTGCTACAATAGGAACCTTAAATTACCTTATTACCATGTTAGTGATATGGATTGTGATAAGTTACTTCTCATTCAAAGGAAAATATATAGTAGCAAATATTATGGCATATCTCATCGCTCAAACCCATAATTTTATATGGAGCAAATATTGGATTTTTCCTTCCAGCAATCCCCAAAACAGTCTTTGGCAACAAATAATGCTCTTTTGTACCGCTTTTGGTATTGCCTATGGCATACAACTTCTTTTTGTGATACTGATGATAGAAGCAATAGGAATCAAAGAATTTACAGCACAATTTATTGGAATAATAATATATGGAGCTGTTAATTTTATGGTAAACAATAGAATAACATTCCGATAAATATATTTCAAAACTTATGGCAGACAATTATATAGAAAGGCAATACGAACAATATGAAGCCCGAAAGGCTGCATGGGAAAAAAAACGTAAACAAGGAAAGAAGAAAACGATTTCCGTCAAGCCTCAACCAAAGGACCTGACAGACAATACAATCAAACTTCCTAGAAAAGCATTCATCACAGGAGGTGCCGATGGCATAGGGAGAAACATTGTGAAAGCTTTCTGCAACTCACAATACCAAGTCGCCTTTTGTGACAAAAATGAGGATTTAGGAATACAGACAGCCAAAGAGACCGGAGCAATTTTTTATCATGCCGATGTAAGTAATAAAGAATCCCTTGAGAACTGTATGCACGAGCTTTTTGAAAAGTGGGGGGATATGGACATCATTATTAACAATGCCGGAATAAGCGAATTTTCTCCCATCACGGAAACCAGCGTGGAAGATTTTGATAAAATTTTGTCCATCAATCTGCGACCTGTATTTATCACCTCACGCACATTAGCTTTGCATCGCAAATCCCAAGCAGAAAATCACCCGTATGGCAGAATTATCAATATCTGTTCCACCCGTTATTTAATGAGCGAACCGGGAAGCGAAAGCTATGCGGCTTCCAAAGGAGGAATCTATTCACTGACCCATGCACTTGCTTTATCCCTTGCCGACTTTCATATCACCGTAAACTGTATTTCGCCGGGATGGATTCAGACCAATGATTACGAACAGCTACGCCCAGAAGATCATGCCCAACATCCATCAAGACGAGTAGGCAAACCAGAAGACATAGCACGTATGTGTTTATTTTTATGTCAAGAAGAGAACGACTTCATCAATGGACAAAATATCATCATCGATGGTGGAATGACCAAAAAGATGATTTATTTAGAATAAAACGAACTAAAGAAAATATCTATAATGAATAAATAATCACTCATGAAAATACATCATATCGCCATTTGGACATTTCATCTGGAAAAGCTAAGGGAATTTTATACTCGTTACTTTAACGGAACAAGTAATGAAAAATACATTAATTCCCAAAAAGGTTTTGAATCTTACTTCATTTCATTTGAAAGTGGTGCTACATTAGAGTTGATGAGTAGGATTGACGTGCAAAATATCCCGATAGAAGAAAACAGACCGGGATTGACCCATCTAGCTTTTTCTTTTGAAAGCCAAGAAGCTGTCTTATCACTAACGGAACAGCTACGTACTAAAGGATACCATATCGTAGGTGAACCTCGCATTTCAGGAGATGGCTATTTTGAAAGTGTGATACTAGATCCAGACGGAAACCGGATAGAGTGTGTTTACAAAAAAGAGCAGGAATGCCCTCCTGAGGGAAATCATGTAATAGAAACTGAGCGACTTATTTTACGTCCTTTTACAGAGAATGATACGGAAGCTGTTTTTAACTGTTGCCAGAATCCCAACCTAGGAAATAATGCTGGTTGGAAACCTCATGACACACTGGAAGAATCTCTGAAAATTCTTCAAACAATATTTATACCACAAAAAGACACATGGGCCATCACTAGAAAGGAAGACCGGCTTCTGATAGGAGCTATAGGAATTCTACCAGACCCAAAGAGAGAGAATTCAAATGCCGGAATGATAGGTTATTGGTTAGATGAAGCCCAATGGGGAAAAGGATATATGTCTGAAGCCGTCTGTGCTGTCTTGGACTATGGCTTCAACAAACTAGGATTAACCTTGATCAGTGCAAATTGTTATCCTCAAAACAAACGTTCACAACGTGTTTTGGAGAAAATGGGGTTTACATACGAAGGCATTCTCCATCAAGCCGAAGTTAGCTATGATGACAAAATATATGATCATTTGTGTTATTACTTAGAGAAAAACAACCTAAAATAAGTTTTTCATTTTTACACAATCTCAAATGCCTATTCTATTTCATCATTAATTTTGTTAATCCCTAACTTCCCCCAAAGGATATATACATGTCTAAAAAAATCAAAACAAAGCAATCGTTCTTGGGTAAAACATTTATCCAAGAACGATAAAAATACACCTTATTCTTCTTCGGAGATTATTTCTCATAAAATCAATTGAAATAATACAAGAAGATAGCGATGCCTTCAAGTGCCTTCTTCGGTTGGTCTTTTATCTCAATTGTAAATTTAATTTCAGCCTTGGCTACGCCACGCAAGTTCTGTAAAGAATGAAGACTTGCTACCATACGGATACTCTGACCTGCTAGGACAGCCTGTCCAAATTTCATCTTGTCCATACCATAGTTGATCATCATTTTCAGATTATTCACTTCTATAATCTGGTTCCACATATGTGGAAGCAACGAAAGGGTCAGGTAACCATGTACAATAGTACTATGATAAGGACTTTCCACTTTAGCACGTTCTGTATCTACATGAATCCACTGATGATCCAAGGTAGCATCTGCAAAAAGATTAATTCGGTCTTGCGACACTTCCACATAGTCGGAAATTCCAATCTGCCGTCCTAGCAGCTTCTCAAAATCCTCGTACGAATTAACAACAACTTTATCCATTATCTCTTTGTTTTAAAGGTTATACACTAATTGAATACAAAAATAAGAAAAAATAGTCCTATATTTGCACTTTATTCACACAAAAACTTCATTACAGATGAGAATTATTGAAAAAGAACAGCGTACCGCAGAACAAATGATCCGAATTTATTGTCGGTACAAGGAAGGCAATAAAGAGCTTTGCCCAACCTGTCGGCAGTTATTGCAATATGCACATAACAGGTTAAAGCATTGTACATTCGGTGAACAAAAAAAGACTTGCCGCAACTGTCCCATACATTGTTATAAACCAGAAATGAAGAAACGAATACAAGAAGTAATGCGGTATGCTGGTCCACGAATGTTTTTTTTTCATCCCATAACAACTATCAAGCATTTCATTCATCAATAAACAGAATGGACAGAGCACAGTTTTATAAAGAAGTATATAGCATTACAAAAGAAATCCCCTACGGCAATGTTTTTACTTACGGAAAAATAGCACAACTTATAGGTAATCCCCAATATTCACGAATGGTAGGACAGGCTTTATCTCATGCACCAAAAGAAGAAGACCTTCCTTGCCACCGGGTAGTAAACAGCCAAGGAAGACTAGTTCCCAGCTGGCAGAAACAAAAAGAATTATTGGAAAAAGAAGGAATCACCTTCAAGCGCAATGGATGCGTCAACATGTCCAAACACTTATGGGACATTACTGGTTCACTCACATCGACAATAGGTATTAGCCCCACAAGTGCAACGTGGCAATAATTGCTCACTCAGTTCGTCCCGATAAAACTCATATAATTCACGATACATCGTTTCATAAAGTTCGGAAATACGATGTTCCAATTCTGTTTCATCCTCATAAATATGCTGAAACGGGTCATCAAAAGAAAAATGCTTCCAGTTTTTCACTTCCTTATTAAAATCACCCTCCACTTCCTTTGCTTCTTCACAAAGAGTAATCACATAGTCCCATGGTTGATGGCAATATATATCCACATCACTAGCTTTCTTACGAGAGCAATCATATCCATTCTGTTCCATCACCCCTACCACTGAAGATGGTACCACTCTTCCCGGCAGAACTCCAGAGGTAAATATCTTTGTCCCATATCCAAAAGAAGATAATATCTTCTGTGCCATACGACTACGACATATGTCACTATTACTCACCAATAAAATATTCATCGCTATTCCTATATTTAAATTCAACAATTATTTTCATTCATCCCTACTAACATAAAACACTCTCAAAGTATAAACTAATATCCGATATCCAGCCCCATTCAAGTGCAAATCATCAATGGGCAAATTAGGGTTCAATTTATCATTCAACAACAATTTATCGAACACGTCTAAAATCACCAATAAATGAGATTTTAAGTTTTCCTTTCATACCTACCTCTTCACCAGTTTTTTTGGAGAGCCACTCCATGAACACCCCAAACAATAAACAATAGTTAAATCAAACCCTTCCATATTCTCTTCCAAATTTCTCGGTACCACTTCCCCTTCATCCGATACATAAACTAACAACCTTTCTTTCTTCTCATTTTTAACGTATAACCCTGCAATTTTGCATTGCGGACACAACAATTTTCTCATATCTATTTTCTCTTTTTATCCAAAACAACAAATTAACATCCAATTTTTCTTATAAATTTGCGGCAAAAATACGAAAAAAAAACAGTTGAATAGCATCTGTAGTGAATTTACACAACATAAAAAGATTATTGGAAAGAAAATGCCTATCTTTGCCCAAGAATATAAAATCGCAAAATAAAAGTGTAGCTATGGAAATAAAATTAGACAGAAAAAAAATCATATTGCGGCATCTGATTACAAAGAACAAACAACCGTCATAAAAACAACTAGCGATTTCAAAATAGGAAACAATGTAGACACGAACAAAATAGAAGGGAATTATATGGTAAAAAGAGAGAAAGAAACGCTTATAAAAATAATAGAACTTCGCAAATCTCAACGCGATATTATCCTAACTTTAAATGTATCTCTATATTCCCGTTACAGACTGAAAAGCAGTCAACTGAAGTATTACAGGAATTAAACAAAAACTTTATCATCCATTCCGAGTTGTCCGCATAGTGACCTCACAAGAAAAACAAATCATTAGCAACTATATTAAACGAACTATGATACATTTTTTTAAGAATTCCATTGCCACTATAAAGTTACCCGATAAGTTCACTTATCCTTTTCACTATACCCCTCATCCACTTTGCATAATAGCGACTAAAGAAGTACAAGCCTATCTGACAAGTCAATCCCAATGGCAAAAAGAATTGCAACAAGGAAAAATGTTTGGTGTCCTAATTGTACAAACACCCGAGAATAAAATAGGTTATTTGGCCGCATTTTCAGGAACATTAGCTGGTAAAAACTGTCATCCTTTCTTCGTTCCGCCAATTTATGATTTGTTACAACCACAGGGATTCTTCAAAATAGAGGAAAAACGTATATCCGCCATCAATGTATGCATTAAAAAGACACAGAACGACCCTCGTTACATAGATCTACTCCGACAAATTGAAAAAGAAACAATACAATCCCAGCAGGAATTGACTGAAGCTAAAGAGTTTTTCAAATCCGCTAAAAAAAACAGAGAAATCCGGCGCAAGACAGGAATTCCCGACGCAAAGGAGTTAGCTGCAATGATACGTGAAAGCCAGTTTCAAAAAGCTGAATTAAAACGCATGGAAAAAATATGGAAAGAAAAAATCGCTTCACTACAAGCAGAAGCCGATACTTTCATCACAAAAATAGAAACGATGAAGATAGAAAGGAAAAAACGTTCTGCCACTTTACAAAGAAAGCTGTTTGAGCAGTTTCAGATACTAAACGCCCATGGAGAAACAAAAGATTTATGTCGTATTTTTGCACAAACTATACAAAAATTTCCTCCTGCCGGAGCCGGTGAATGTGCAGCTCCCAAATTACTCCAATATGCCTATAAGCATCAATTAAAACCTATTGCTATGGCAGAATTCTGGTGGGGAGATTCTCCAAAAGCAGAAATAAGACATCATGGATACTACTATCCTGCATGTAAAGGAAAATGCGGACCTATCCTGGGACATATGTTACAGGGACTGGAAGTGGAAGAAAATCCCTTGTTAAAAAAACATTATCATGAAATGCCATTAGAGATAGTATATGAAGATAATTACCTAGTCGTAATCAACAAACCAGCAGGAATGCTCTCGGTTCCAGGAAAAGGAGAAATAGACTCTGTCTATCAACATATAAAAATACTTTATCCAGATACCACAGGTCCTCTGATAGTCCACCGATTGGATATGGCTACTTCCGGTGTGTTATTAATAGCCAAAAACAAAGAAGTACATCAGCACCTGCAAGCACAATTCAAGAATAGAATGATAAAGAAACGATATATTGCCTTATTGGATGGCAAGATTTCTTCTAAAGAAGGAACCATAATACTCCCCCTCCGTATGGATCCTCTTGACAGACCCAGACAAGTAGTAGACCATGAACATGGAAAAACCGCTATCACACAATATCAGGTTTTAAACGAACAAGAAGGAAACACACTTATTGCCTTTTATCCATTGACAGGACGGACACACCAATTAAGAGTACATGCCGCCCATCCGGAAGGATTACATTGTCCTATACGAGGAGATGAACTCTACGGACAAAAAGCAGACAGACTTTATTTACATGCTGAAAGTCTAGAGTTTGTTCACCCTGTAACAAAAGAAATAATTTTTGTAGAAAAGAAAAGTAATTTCTAATAGTTTTTGCTCAGAAAATTTATCTGTGGAAGGTGTGTCGTAATACACGATGCGCCTTCTTTTTTTTCATTGACTATAAAAATCGACTCATTTTTTTAAGCTGCG
>NZ_JAVHZY010000045.1:0-25446 GCF_031119655.1 Phocaeicola sp. GP0067 | reverse complement strand
CGGGTTTCATAAAACAAAGGTAAGCAAAGGTAGCTAATTTTAAAACTTAACAACCAGAAATTTCCGCTGAGCCATAATAATGAGTATGATGTTGGTTTGCTGGAATAAAAAATGATACCGACTTATCACAAGCCGGTATCACGAAAAAATAATCACTTTATTATTTTGTAATCATCCAGCTTTGTGCGCTCACAAAGCACGGGGAATAAAAAGTTATTTATATACTAACACTGTAAACAACTACTTTCACAAGCTATTGTTTACTCACCTAATAAAAGGTAGCTTAACAAATATCACTTAATGTTCATTTTTTGTTTGACATTACAAAGGTAACACAAAAATTGAAAATTATACTATATAGTTCTAATAACGGATAATATTGCGGTAATTTAGGCGTTATTTGAGCCATTTATCTAACCAACTAAAGAAAGTGCGTTGCCATAACACCCCATTTTGCGGTTTCAATACCCAATGATTCTCATCCGGATATAATAAAAGTTCGGCCGGAACACCGCGCAATACAGCTGCATTGAACGCCGACATACCTTGTGAAGCAAGAATTCTATAATCCTTTTCACCGTGAATGCAGAGAATGGGAGTGTCCCATTTATCAACGAAACGATGGGGAGAGTTGGCAAAGGTACGTTGTGCCGTTACATTGTTTTTGTCCCAATATGCACCACCCATATCCCAGTTGGCGAACCACATTTCTTCTGTTTCCAGATATTGCTGCTCCATATTGAATATACCATCGTGTGCGATAAATGCTTTAAAACGTTTGTCATGGTGTCCCGCCAGCCAATAGACGGAGAATCCGCCGAAGCTGGCACCTACGCATCCCAAACGATTAGTATCTACATATGGTTCTTTTGAAATATCATCTATGGCTGACAAATAGTCTTTCATGCATTGACCTCCATAGTCACCGCTAATTTGTTCCAACCATTCCATGCCGAATCCAGGTAGACCGCGACGATTCGGAGCGATGATAATATAATCGTTGGCTGCCATAATCTGGAAGTTCCAGCGGTAGCTCCAGAATTGGCTAACGGGACTTTGCGGGCCACCTTCACAGAATAATAAAGTAGGATACTTCTTGTTTGCGTCAAAATTGACGGGATAGATCACCCATGAAAGCATTTGCTTGCCATCGGTAGTTTTGGTCCATCTTTCCTCCACTTTGCCCAAATTCAGCTGTTTAAAGATGTGATCATTCTCGTGTGAGAGTTGCGCCACTTGCCCGTCGGCAGGAGTGAGGGTGTAGATTTCATCGGCGGCACTGATAGAGTGACGTTTGGTAATTATTTTATCGCCTGCCATGGCTACTGATCCGTAGTCATACATGCCATCAGTCAGTTTTTTTATATCACCATTCAGATTGGCACTGTATACCATGCTGGTTCCATGCCATACACCGACAAAGTACAGACTTTGCGAATCATTGTTCCAGCAATAGTCATCTACGCCTGATTCAAAACTTTCGGTAACAAATGTCTTTTGACCGTCATCTAAATTGTAGATGCACAGGCGGTTCCGGTCACTTTCGTAACCATCGCGCTCCATGCTTTGCCATGCAATGTATTTGCCGTTGGGGCTGAATTTAGGATTGGTGTCATATCCTTTCATTTCATCTGTTCCATTCGAATCTTTTCCATTCGGTTTGCACAGGTTCAGTGTTGTGCCTTTTTCTATATTATAAAGGTATATATCCGAGTCGGTAGATACTGCGTATGCCAATCCTTGCTTTTTCCGGCTGGTGTAAGCTATTTGTTTAGAGTCGTTGCTCCAAGCCAGCTGCTCGATACCTCCGAAAGGTTTCATTGGAGCTTCAAACGGCTCACCTTCCATGATATCGGTGGCTGCTCCCATCATGTTACCATCAAAATCAGCGATAAAAGGATGTGGAATACTTTCTACCCATTCATCCCAATGTTTATACATCAGGTCGTTTACAATGATACCGCTGGCTTTGGGTAGGTCAGGGTAGAGGTCCACAGTGCGTTGGCCGTATTTTATTTGTGAGATGAAAAGAATCTTTTTGCCATCCGGTGAAAAAGAGAATCCTTCTATGTTTCCTTTGAAATCGGAAATGATACGGCGTTCCGTACCGTCAGGATTCATCTCCCAAATTTGACTGCCACCACTTTCATTGCATAAGAATGCGATTTTTGTTCCGCCTTTTATCCATTGAGGCTCGCTTTCATTCCATGCTGTTTGAGTAAGCAGGGTGTTGTTCTTTCCATCGGCATCCATTACGTAAATTACATGATGGCTTTTGTTTTCGGGAACACTATAATAGGCTACGGTGTAGGCTATCTGTTTGCCATCGGGGGAAATACTCAGACTGCCTATGCGTCCCATTGCCCACAGGGCTTCGGGGGTAAGACGACCGTCTTTGATGGTGATTTCTTGCTTGCCTATAATGGGCTCGTAGCCCTGTCCTTCCTGTTTCACTTCGGTACAGGAAGAAGCTAGCATAAGTGCTGCTGCCATGATGGTTGCGCTTGATTTATTCATATCTAAAAATTGTTTTTGATGATTAACTGACTGCAAAAATACGTATAAAAGCCGGTGATGTGAAATGTTCCTGCATATTTGTTTTGTTTCTTTGTGTGTCTGTGGAAGGGTGTCTTTGCAAAGAAGAGCAAATATAGAGGTAACCGGCATATATAAAAAAACAGCAAAGACCGCTGTTTTTTTATATATGCCGGTCTTCGCTGTTTTTTTAAGGAAGTGTAAACCCGTTATTTTTTCCCTTTATTCATTCTTTCTTGTTGCAGTCGTTCCTGCTCCTTTTGTAAAGCTTCCAGTTTAGCCATCAGTCCGCCACCCGGTTTGCCGCCATTCTTTTGGCTCTTCTTTTCTTTTCGGGCTTCCAACATGGCAAGGAGTTTCTTTTCATCAGTTGTTTTGCGCAGAATCACCATGGTGAGGATACCAATCAGTCCGGAAATGAAGTAATAGTAGTTCAAGCCGGATGAATAACCGTTGAAGATGAAAATAAACATGACTGGCATGATATACATCATTAGTTTCATACCCGGCATTTGCTGTTGTCCCATATCCTGCTGCTTCATGGTGTACATGGTGTTCAGAATATTGGTGATACTGAACAGCAAACAGAAGAGGCTTAAATGATTGCCCAGCAGAGGAATGTTGGTTCCCCAGTTGATAATATCATCATAAGTGGACAAGTCCGGGGCCCATAAGAAACTTTGTTGGCGCAACTCAATAGCGTTAGGCACGAAGAAGAATAAAGCCATGAATACCGGCATTTGGATCAGCATAGGCAAGCAACCTCCCATAGGGCTTACTCCGTATTTGCTGTAAAGTGCCATCGTTTCCTGCTGCTTTTTCAAAGCATCTTCTTTCTTGGGATATTTTGCGTTGATCTCGTTGATGTAGGGTTTCAGGACGCGCATCTTGGCAGAGGACATATATGATTTGTAGGTAGCCGGATAAACTAACACTTTGACGATAATCGTCATCAGCAGCAATACGACACCCATGCTCAGTCCCCACCCTGAGAGCCAATCAAACAAATTAATAGTGAACCAGCGGTTTACCCAGCGGATAATGGGCCAGCCCAAATAAACCAGGTCTTCCAGTTCCAAATCTTTTTGGGAAAGGCTTAGATCATTGCTGTTCAGCAAAGTCTTGAAATGGTTCGGACCGAAGTAGAACTGCATATCGGTAGGCTGCTTTCCGGTAGGATCAAAGAAAGTTGTCATGTCCGCGGTATAGTTCTTCATATATCCGCTTCCTTCCTGTTGGGGGGTAGAGGTTAGGGAAGCTTTATCAAAATCTTGATCGGCAATAAGTACGCTTGAGAAGAACTGATTCTTGAAAGCAATCCAATCCAAACGGTCGGTAACATCTTCTTTTGCTTCTTTCATTTCGTTCAGATAGTCTGAACTTTTTTCTACCGGTTTGTAGGTGAGCGAAGTATAGCGCTGTTCGAAGCTGAAACCTTTTTCAAGCTGGCGTGCCCGTTGACGCCAGTTTATATTGACTGTGTTCAGGGCAGGAGGGAAGAAATTCTGCATGCCGTTTGCGCGAATAGTGAAATTCACCATGTAAGCATCCGGTAAAAGTTTGTAATCGAAATCTATATAGCCTCCATTGTTTGCTGCCAAACGCATAGTTACAGTGCTGTCTGTTACGTTGGTAGGTTGGAAATACATATCCTCGGTCAAAATATTTTCATTCTTTCCTTCGAAAGCGAAATTCATGCCCGAATCTTTTTCATCAAACAGCATCAAAGGCTTGCCGTCCTGTCCGTTATAATCTTTTAATATGGCTGCGCACACCCGTCCACCTTTATTGGTGAAAGTCAGTTTTACTACATTATTTTCCAGTGTCGTTAGCTGTTCCGTACCTTGGTTTGCGCCATAGAACATAGAGGTAGAGTCTAAATGCAATGTTGCATTCTGACTCTGTGCCGTGGCAGCCTGTGCCAGTCGTTCGGCCTCTTTTTGGGCTATCGCCTGAATGGAATCCTGATAATGTTTGGCACGTGCCATTTCTTCCTGGCTAGGACGGTTGTAGATGCTGAAGCCTATCACAACTGCACCAATCAGGGCGAATCCCACTAAAGTGTTTTTGTCCATTTTTACTTGTTTACCTTATTATATTATAATTCTCGTTTCTTATTTGTCTATTGCCGCTTTGATAAATGACAGGAATAAAGGATGTGGTTTCAATACTGTACTGCTGTACTCGGGATGGAACTGTACTCCGATGAACCATTTTAATGTCGGGATTTCAATTATTTCCACTAAATCGGATTCCGGATTGATACCCACGCATTTCATACCCGCCTTTTCGTACTCCTGCTTATAGTCATTATTGAATTCGTAGCGGTGACGGTGGCGTTCCTGTATGTGTTCGCTTTTATAGGCTTCAAAAGTCTTTGAGTGTTGGTCAAGGATACATTCATAGGCTCCCAGGCGCATAGTGCCGCCCATATTGGTGATAGCTTTCTGTTCTTCCATAATGTCTATCACGTTGTGTGGCGTTTTTTCATCCATTTCGCGGCTGTTGGCATCTGTATAACCTAGCACGTTACGGGCAAACTCAATAGCCATGCACTGCATACCTAGACAGATACCAAAAGTCGGTACATTGTGTGTACGTGCATATTTGATAGCAACGAACTTACCTTCTATGCCACGTTGTCCGAATCCCGGGCAGATGATGATACCATCCATATCCTTAATCTGCTCTTCTACATTAGCATCTGTCAGTTTCTCGCTGTTTATGAAGTGGATATCCGCTTTGCGGTCATTGTAAGTGGCGGCTTGTGACAAGGCTTCAAGGATAGATTTATAAGCGTCTTGCAAATCGTATTTACCAACCAATCCAATTTTTACTTTCTCAGTTGCCTTATGACGGCGATCTAGAAAATCTCTCCATGGACCGAGGGTTGGAGTTTCACCCACGGGCAATCCCATCTTTTGGAGAATGGTTACATCCAGTCCCTGCTCTTGCATACGCAAAGGTACTTCATAAATGGTGGGCATATCGATAGACTGCACCACAGCATTTTCATCTACGTTACAGAACAGAGCAACTTTCTTTTTCAAGTTTGTGCTCAATTCGTGCTCGGTACGCAATACCAATACATCTGGTTGAATACCAACAGATTGCAGCTCTTTTACAGAGTGCTGGGTAGGTTTGGTCTTCAATTCGCCTGCTGCAGCCAGATAAGGAACATAAGTAAGGTGTACGCACAACGCATTACGTCCCATTTCCCATTTCAATTGGCGGATACTTTCCAAATAAGGAAGTGATTCAATATCACCTACGGTACCACCGATTTCGGTAATGACAAAATCAAATTTATATTTGCTTCCCAATAATTTTACATTGCGTTTGATCTCATCGGTGATATGGGGGATAACCTGAATAGTCTTTCCCAAATAGTCACCACGGCGTTCTTTGTCAATAACACTTTTGTAAATACGTCCTGTTGTAATGTTATTGGCTTTAGTTGTCTGGATGCCCAAAAAACGTTCGTAATGTCCCAAATCGAGGTCGGCTTCGTGTCCGTCTACCGTTACATAACATTCACCATGTTCATAAGGATTCAAAGTTCCCGGATCAATATTGATATACGGATCGAACTTCTGAATTGTTACATTATAGCCTCTGGCTTGCAGTAATTTACCTATTGATGATGAAATAATACCTTTACCTAATGAGGAGGCAACACCACCAGTTACGAAGATATACTTAGTTTCTCCCACGACTTAATATTTTTAAATGTTATTTTCTTAATTATCAAAATCGCAATATTTATCAAAGTTGCAAAATTACAAAATCTTTTTCAATATTGTCGGATATGCTTTAAAAAATCATTTGATGAAACTGAATTTATCATTCGTTATTATATAAAGGAAACAGTTTTTGGGGAAAAGGAAAATTAAGTGTACTTTTGCACAAAACTAAAATTAGTATGAGAAAAAGTATATGTTTGGCTATAATACTTGCTGTATTCTGTATGGAAGAAGTGCCGGCACAGAAAATAGCCAAGACGAAAGAAAATCCGGCTGTGAAAGCCTATTCTGATTCATTGTCTGCATTAAGCGCATCTTATTTTGCTTATTTCAGGCTGTGGGATGATTTGAATATTCCGGCGCCCCGGCGGGTACGTCCTAATCCGGCTTTTTATAAGTTGTTTGTTCCGCCCACTTATTATGAAGCTCCTATAAAAGAAATTTTTGAAATAAAATGGAGTCCGGATACGAAAATAATGACAGCTGTCGATTCGCTATATATGGGAAAGCGTGACTCTGCATCTGCAGCTATATATCAACTGCCCGATTTGGAAACCTTGGCCGCTGCCGACCGTTGGTCGAATAATATATTAAGGAATTATTATTTGCAATATCCGGGCAGATTGGTGAATAACGAACTTTATTTGGCTGATTTGAAACCACTGGAAAATAATCAGATAGTAAAAAGACCAAGGAAAGAGAGAATCAAAAGTTTCCTTCAACCGGAAACACCGGTGGAAAGCTTGACTACGGATAATGAATTGTTGGTGGTACGCCCTAACTTTTGGACGCATAAGGGGAATGGGTATGTTCAGTTCACACAACATTATATTTCAGATAACTGGTATAAAGGTGGTGAAAGTACTAATGCGCTGTTGTCCGGCTTAGTGCTGGAAGCTAATTTTGATGACCGCCAGCGTATAGAGTTTGAAAATAAGCTGGAAATAAAATTGGGTTTTGTTACAGCACCGTCAGATACAGTGCATAAGTATAAGACGAATGCCGACTTGCTTCGTTTAAGCAGTAAACTGGGTGTAAAAGCCTTCAAAAACTGGTATTATACTTTGGCGGGCGAGTTCAAGACTCAGTTCTTTGGAAATTATAAGACGAATACGAATGATATGATTTCTAATTTTCTGTCTCCCGCCCAATTGGATATAACCCTCGGTATGGACTTTAAGCAGAATAAGAAGAATTATTCATTGTCTTTGTTGGGATCTCCACTGGCGTATACTTTTATGTATATCAGCAATGATAAGATAACTGATCCGGGTGCTTTTAATGTGGATCCGGGGCATAAAACAGCGAATCTCTTCGGTTCGAAATTTACAGGTAATCTGACTTGGACAATTATCCCCAGTATTGTGTGGGAGTCTAAATTGGAGTACTTTACAACTTATGACACCGTAATTGCCAGTTGGGAAAATACATTTAATTTTGTGTTGAACCGTTATTTGTCTACTAAGTTGTTTGTTCATGCGCGTTATGATGACGGTGTGACACTGACAGAAGATAACAAGAGTTATTTCCAGTTGCAGGAATTGCTTAGTTTTGGTTTGAATTATACTTGGTAAGAAAGGAGAGTGTAAGCGATATCGATGGAGAACCAATAAAAACACGGATGCCGTAGAATTTGATATTCTGCGGCATCCGTGTTTTTATTGGTTCTCCATTTTATTTATGTTCACCCAGCAATGTTTGTACAATTCTTTCTGCAGCGTGTCCATCCCAACGTTCCGGCAAATGTCCCTTCTGCCATTCTCCTTTATTCAGAATGTCAAGGACGTCTGCCAGGATTTCAGAGCTTTCCCCCACCAGCCGGTTTGTGCCGATTGTCACTGTTTCGGGATGTTCTGCATACGTGCTTAATGTCATGCAGGGGATTCCTAAAAAAGTAGCTTCTTCCGCTACATTGCCCGAATCTGTAATGATACCCCAGGCATGGTTCACTAAATATCCGAATGACAAATAAGGTTGCGGTGGTAATATATATAACCTTTCGGAAGTAATTCCTAAAGCAGACAGCTTGTTTTTTACATATGTATGGAGCGGCGCCACGATCGGCTTGTCTGTTTTTTCCAGTATAGTGCGGAAGATGGCTTTCAGTGTTGTGTCCTTGTTTAGCAATGAATGTTTGTTCAATGTTAGCAAGAGGTATTCTTTTTCTTTCAGTCCCATAATGGAGAACGCTACCGGGCGCTGTAAACGGGTACGGTTATAACGCAGCGTATCAATCAGGATGTTTCCTACAAAATGTACATGTGCCTGTTCGGTTCCTGTTTGATTCAGATTGCGGTTGGCTACCATTCCGGCCGTGAACAGATAATCGGACAAGCCATCTGTTATCATGCTGTTCACTTCCTTTGGCATATCCATATCGAAAGAGCGGGTTCCGGCCACTAGATGAGCGACTTTTATCCCTTTCTTTTTAGCTACGATAGAGCACGCCATAGTAGGAGTCAGGTCATCCACTACAAGTACTACCTGTGCAGGATGCTGTTCCAGTTCGCGGGCGAAAGCTACCAATATACCTGCCATTCGCTGGAAAAAATCTGTATTATCTACATGCAGATATACATCGGGACGCGGCATATCCAGGTCTGTAAACAGAGAAGGTTCCAAACTTTTATCTTCGTCCGAACCTGTGTAGACCAGACGGGCAGTGATATTTTTTCCTGCTGCCTTTGCAGCCTTGATAGCACGCATTAATGGGGCAATTTTCATGAAATTGGGACGTGCACCTGCGATAATTGTTACTTTCATCTTATTTTAAGCTATTTTCTGAACACAAAAATACATTTTCTTATCGAATTTATTCGTTACTTTGCAGACAAATAACAACCATTATGCTAACATTTGTTCAAGTTTTAGATTTTATAGGCACGTTTGCCTTTGCCATCAGTGGTATCAGATTGGCGTCTGCCAAACAGTTTGACTGGTTTGGTGCATATGTAGTGGGTTTGGCAACGGCTATCGGAGGAGGTACTATCCGTGATGTGCTTCTAGATGTGACTCCGGGTTGGATGACCGACCCTATATATTTAATATGTACAGGACTTGCATTGTTTTGGGTAATTGCTTTCGGCAAGTATCTGATTCATATGCATAACACTTTTTTCCTGTTCGACAGCATCGGTCTGGCACTATTTACAGTAGTGGGAGTAGGCAAAAGTATTGCTCTCGGATATCCTTTTTGGGTAGCTATAATCATGGGTAGTATCACTGGGGCCGCAGGTGGTGTGCTCCGCGATGTTTTTATTAATGAAATTCCGCTTATTTTTCGTAAAGAAATTTATGCAATGGCCTGTGTGGTGGGGGGATTGGCCTATTGGATATGTGATCTGTTTGGTCTGGAAGCCTTTATTTGCCAGATAATAGGAGGTAGTACTGTGTTTTTGGCGCGTATTTTAGCTGTTAAATATAGTATCTGTTTACCAATTTTAAAGGGGGAACAACGCTAAATAGCACCTGAAAACTATCAAAACAGGGGGTAAAAACTGATAAATGACGGTTTTTACCCCCTATTTTGATAGTTTTTTCTTTGACACCTATTTAAAATGCGCTATCCTTGCATTACCGAGAGCATGGAAAAAGAATATGAACCTAAACTGAAAGACTTATGAATAGCGTTAGTTTTAAAAAGAACCTGCTGGGTGTGCAAGAAGAATTACTTCGGTTTGCATACAAACTCACAGCCGACCGTGAGGAGGCTAATGACCTGCTACAAGAAACTTCATTGAAAGCGCTGGATAATGAAGACAAGTATATCCCCGATACAAACTTTAAGGGATGGATGTATACCATTATGCGTAACATCTTTATAAACAATTATAGGAAAATAGTGCGTGACCAGACATTTGTGGACCATACAGACAATCTCTACCATTTAAGTATGCCTCAGGATTCCGGCTTTGATAGTACCGAGGGAGCTTATGACATGAAAGAAATACATCGTATAGTCGGTTTGCTTCCTAAAGAATACCGTATTCCATTCGCTATGCATGTGTCGGGATTTAAATATCGTGAGATTGCCGAAAAGCTGGGATTGCCGTTGGGTACTGTAAAAAGCAGAATTTTTTTTACCAGACAACGCTTGCAGGGACAGCTCCGTGATTTTGTATAATCCAAGGGGGAAAATTATCAAAAAGGTAGAGTGAAATTCTTTTGCTCTGCCTTTTTTGTTTTTGTTGGTTTACAATATGATATTAAACATGTTTTTGGAAGCTAAAAAACAGCTTCGAATATTAACTTTATTTTTATTCATTTGTTATATTTGCAAAAGGACAAGACACCTTTAAATCAAGTAATAATTATGAAAAAAGAAATCAAATTCAGTTTGGTCTACCGCGATATGTGGCAGTCATCAGGGAAGTACCAGCCCAGAGCTGATCAGTTAGCCAAAATTGCTCCTCTAATCGTTGAAATGGGGTGTTTTGCCCGAGTCGAAACTAATGGAGGTGCTTTTGAACAAGTGAACTTGCTATATGGTGAGAATCCTAACAAGGCAGTGCGTACATTTACCAAGCCTTTACGTGAGGCGGGTATTCAGACGCATATGTTGGACCGTGGTTTAAATGCATTGCGAATGTATCCTGTTCCAGCTGATGTACGTCGGTTGATGTATAGGGTAAAACATGCGCAAGGAGTGGATATTACTCGTATTTTTTGTGGTTTGAATGAAGTTCGTAATATTATTCCTTCCATAAAATATGCTAAAGAAGCGGGGATGATTCCTCAAGCCACTCTTTGCATCACTTATTCTCCTGTACATACGGTGGATTATTATTCTTATATTGCCGACCAGTTAATAGAAGCGGGGGCACCCGAAATCTGTTTGAAAGATATGGCAGGTATCGGCCGTCCTGAAATGTTGGGGCAGTTGGTGAGAAATATCAAAGATAAACATCCTGAAGTCATTGTACAATATCATGGACATTCCGGTCCTGGGTTATCTATGGCATCTATTTTGGAAGTTTGTGAGAATGGTGCGGATATCATTGATGTCGCTATGGAGCCGTTGTCATGGGGAAAAGTGCATCCTGACGTAATTTCTGTACAGGCTATGTTGAAAAATGCAGGTTTTCAGGTACCTGAAATCAATATGAAGGCTTATATGAAAGCGCGTAGCATGACGCAGGAATTTATTGATGATTTTTTGGGATATTTTATTGATCCTACCAACAAACATATGTCTTCCTTGCTGCTGGGATGTGGACTTCCCGGTGGCATGATGGGTTCAATGATGGCCGATCTGAAAGGGGTGCATTCGGGCATCAATCTGATTCTGAAAGGACAGGGAAAGGAACCTATGAGTTTGGATGATTTGGTAGTGATGCTGTTTGAAGAAGTGGAATACGTATGGCCGAAATTGGGATATCCACCTTTAGTAACACCGTTTAGCCAATATGTGAAGAATGTGGCTTTGATGAATGTTATGCAATTGGTGAAGGGAGAGGAGAGATGGACGATGATTGATAACCATACATGGGATATGATTTTGGGAAAAAGTGGAAAATTGCCGGGTGCGTTGGCTCCTGAAATAATCGAACTGGCGAAAAGTAAAGGCTACGAATTCACTGATGAAGATCCTCAGGTGAACTATCCTGATGAGCTGGACAAGTACCGTAAGGAGATGGATGATAATGGATGGGAATATGGTGAGGATGAGGAAGAGTTGTTTGAACTGGCTATGCATGACCGGCAATACCGTGATTATAAATCGGGTGTAGCCAAGAAACGTTTTATGGATGATTTACAACGTGCTCAGGATGCGGCTATGGTAAAAAGTGGCTTCGATGAGGAAACGATCCGAAAATATAAGCGTGCTAAGGCAGATCCTATTATTGCACCGGATAAGGGGCAGATTTTATGGGAAGTTTCCGTGGAAGGTCCTTCTATGGCACCGTTTGTCGGACGGAAATACCAGCATGATGAAGTGTTCTGTTATATTTCCACTCCGTGGGGAGAGTATGAAAAGATTTTTGCTAATTTTACAGGACGTATTGTAGAAGTTTGCGCCCAACAAGGAGCTGTAGTTAATAAAGGTGATGTTATAGCTTATTTGGAAAGAACAGAGTTTACTGCATGATTTAAAGGTGCTATATAGCTTTTTTATCCGCTATGGCAAGTGTTGAATTTGTCATGGCGGATGTTTTTATCTTTTCATTCTTTTAAAATTTGCATTCATTCAGTTATGTGTTATCTTTGTTGCCATGCAGAAAAAACAGGTAGATAAGAAAAAATATATGAGAAAGCTGTATCCGTGGTTGCTGGGAATGATTTTAGGAATAATGCCTTGTATCGTTTCAGCATCAGAAAATGACAGTATAAAAGTCGAGAGTCTGCTTCAAAAAGCTGCCCGGTTGCCGGCCGATAGTTGTAGGATATTGTTTTTTGCCCAAAATCTATTAGGGGTTCCATACGTAGCGAATACATTGGATGGGACAGATGAAGAGAGATTAGTTGTTCATTTGGATAAGGTGGATTGTACCACATTAGTTGAAACAGTACTTGCATTGAGTCTCGCTGACAAGTATGGGAAAAGTGACTTTGAAAGTTACAAAAAAGCGTTGCTGTGTATCCGCTATCGGAATGGAAAACAAGCCGGTTATGTCTCGCGTTTACATTACTTCAGTGATTGGATTAAGGATAACGAACAGAAAGGAATTGTACATGAACGTACAGGGGAATTAGGGCTTGCTGTATCACAAATCTTGAATTTGGATTTTATGTCCACACACTCTGACAATTATCATCGGTTGAAAAATAATCCTTCCATGATATCCCAGATGATTGAAATAGAGAGAAAATGGAAAAATGTTCCTGTTTCTTATATTCCTAAAACAAGTCTGAACGTTTCTTCTGAGGAGTTGGACATAAAGAATGGGGATATCATAGCGATTACTACCAATATAAAAGGGCTGGATGTGGTGCATACAGGATTTGCCTGTTGGGTGGATGGTAAATTGCATTTGCTTCATGCTTCATCGGTCATGAAGAAAGTTATTCTAGATTCTCAGACTCTCTTTGAATACTCTAAAAATAAGAAAGCCCACACGGGGGTGCGGGTTATTTCTTTTTCTTCTTTGAAACCGTAGAGGACGTATCTTGTTTGGGCGGAAATGTAGGGACGCATTTCATAAGATAAAGTATCTTCTTTTGTCTTTTAAGCATGTAGTTGCCAGGTCTGCTTGAATTGAATTTGCGAGGATTGGGAAGGCTGGCTGCAATTAGTGCGCATTCTTCCGGTGTCAGTTTGCTGGCATTCTTGTGAAAGTGTTCACGAGCTACTGCTTCGGCACCATAGATACCATTTCCCATTTCTATAGAGTTCAGATAGACTTCCATAATCCGTTCCTTGTTCCAAAATAGTTCTATCAAGGTGGTGAAATACACTTCAAGTCCTTTCCTGATCCAAGAAGAAGCAGGCCACAAGAAAATGTTTTTGGCTGTCTGTTGGCTGATAGTACTGGCACCTCGAGGGCGTTTTCGGTTCTTGTTTTCTTTTAAGGCTTTCTCTATTTCTTTGAAGTCAAAACCATTATGCTCGGCAAAGCGATTGTCTTCAGAGGCAATAACAGCCATAGACAGATGAGGGGATATGTTTTCTTTAGGTAGCCAAGAGTGTTTCCACTTTATATCTTCTCCATGAATGATTTGCTGGGTAGTACGGATAAACATCAACGGGGTAAAGTAAACCGGAATAAATCGTAAAACGATAACTGCGAGAATGGAAGAACCAAAGAAAAAAAGCAGCAGATTGCGGATGAATTTTAAAATCTTTTTTTTCATGCTTGTGTATTAAAACCAATTTCGGGCAGAAATAACCTGTCCGAAATTGGTTTATTTTATATGTTATTCCAATGTTGTGACCGTTGGTTCGGGCGTATTGGATACGCTCTACAATAACGTCATTGATATCATTTCAGTGTTCCTGCTTCCGCTTGCTGAATCATCTGTTGGCTGGCATACATATATACTTCTACACGACGGTTCTGCTGGCGTCCCTCGGCTGTGTCATTATTACCTATCGGATCTGCTTGACCTAAGCCTTCTACGGACTTGATCTGGGAATTACTTACACCGCAACCCAACAGATAACTAGCCACACTTTGAGCGCGTTCTTGTGACAGATTGAGGTTTTTTTGGATACTTTGTTCAGCTGTACTGTTTCTCCAGCCCTGGTTGTCTGTATATCCATAAATGGATACATCCATATCTCTGTTCTGGTTCAATACGTTGTTTGCAAACTTACTCAAGGCTGATTTCGCTTGTGCACTCAAGGCTGCATTTCCTGTATTGAAGAGAATACCGGAATCAAAAGTAACTTTTACAGCCTGAAGGCCATTGTTATCTGTTACTTGTTCTACCTGCGCTCCTTGGATTTGAGCAGCTTCTTCTGCTGCTTTATCCATTTTTTTCCCAATTAATACACCGGCACCTGTACCTACTGCCGCACCTACTGCCGCACCAATAGCCGCACCTTTACCATGTCCGGCTATTCCGCCGATAATTGCTCCCAAAGCTGCACCGCCGCCACCGCCGATCAGACCGCCTTTAGCGGTATTATTCATGTTACCACATCCACTGAATACTAATGTAGCACTCAGTAATAAAGCCATAATTTTAGTCTTTTTCATAATCATGTTCATTTTAATATATTAATGACTTAATGCAAAAATTGTTCATTAAACGGCCTGATAATTTAAAGCTTTCTTCTTGATAAGCATAAACCAGATCAGACAAATAATTCCTTTCATAGTGCTAGTGATGCTTATGCTCCACCAAATACCCGGCAAACCCCAGCCCCATGATACAAACAACAGTGCCATCGGGATGCGCAGATAGTTACAGGTGACGCTGATTACGGCAGGAGGCATGGTGCGCCCCATTCCATAAAATACGCCCTGTATGGTAATTTCCAGCATCATAAATAGTTGCGAGTATCCGTCAATACGTAGAAAGACACCACCGGTTTCGTAAGCTGCTTTTTCAGGAACAAAGATAGAAAATATTTCGTTTCCATAACATATAAAAAGGAATGTGCAGAAAGATCCGAATATAAATGTCATCCATAAAGTGGTGCGATAGGCTTTCAGCACACGGGAGATTTGCCGCGCTGCATAATTCTGAGCTACAAAGGCACTGAGAGCTGTAGAAAAGCCTTGGGAGGTGTTCCAGGTGATAGCTTCGATTTGTCCTCCGGTGGTGAGTGCCATCAGCCCTAAATGACCACCTTGTTCTGTGGCGGTTCTTCCGAGAAACATATTGACGAAAGCGAATAATGTATTGAGTGCCGCTACTGGTAATCCTATTTTCAAAATGTGGCGTGTATATTGTTTTTTCAGTTTAGTAAATAACCGAAAATCATCCCATAATATTTTCTTTTGTTTCAATTGATAGATAAACAGTATGCATACCGTAGCTTCGGCCAGCCAAGTGGCAATTGCTGCTCCCGTAGTTCCCCAGCTTAAACCAAAGATAAAGATAGGATCCAGTATTATATTTGTAATCAGTCCGATACCGTTAATGGAAAAAGGTATTTTGCTTCGTCCGGCGGCATTGAATATCCCTGTAAAGGCAGCTGATAAAAAGACGAATGGAAAGGCGGTTGCTATAATCCGTAGATATTCCACAGCCATCTTGGCTATATGAGGTTCTAGTTCATAGATACTGATAATAGGGGTGGCAAAGATAAATAACAATGCTCCCCAGCTCAATGATATAAGTAAGGACAAGGTAAGATTATGTGATGCGAACGCACGGGCAGCTTGCTCGTTTTGTGCCCCGATGGCTTGTCCTACGCTGACTTCCGAACCTACTTTGTTCAGAAGAGAGATAGATGTGGACATCCATGTAAGAATTCCTACCGAACCTACGGCGGCTATTGCCTCACTTCCTATTCTTCCTACCCAAGCCATGTCGGTCAGACTATATGCCATTTGTATGAATGAAGTAGCCATAATGGGCATTGCCAAAGTAAACAATTGCTTTAGGATAGGGCCTTGAGTCAGATTCTTAGTTCCTTTCATTCGTCATTAACGGATAAATTGTCTGCAAAGGTAGAAATTTATACTGATTTCTGTGGGGAATGCTGATAAAAATACTTTTCTATTACTCTTTTTAAATGGTCTGGATGTTTCATAAAAAACTTTGAAGTTCTTGAAGAAGGATAAAGCTTTTTCAAAAACTCCAAAGTCTTTTATGAGTATATTGATAGAAGTCGTTGATTAGTAAGCGAAAATAGGATATTTCTTCATTGTTTCGTTTACGCGTGCACGAACTTGTGCAATTACTTCTTCATTGTCTACGTTTGAAAGAACTGTCTCAATCATTTCGGCGATTTCCAACATCAAGTCTTCTTTTGCTCCGCGAGTTGTGATAGCGGGAGTTCCCAAACGGATACCTGAAGTTTGGAAAGCAGAACGGCTGTCAAATGGGACCATGTTCTTGTTTACAGTGATATCAGCAGCAACCAATGCTTTTTCTGCTACTTTGCCTGTCAGATCAGGGTATTTGGTACGCAGGTCTACCAGCATGGAGTGGTTGTCTGTACCACCGGAAACGATCGTAAAGCCACGGTCAATCAAAGCCTGTGCCAATACGGCTGCATTCTTTTTTACTTGTGTTTGATATTCTTTGTATTCCGGCTGTAAACATTCACCGAATGCAACAGCTTTGGCTGCGATGACATGTTCCAACGGGCCACCTTGTATACCAGGGAATACAGCAGAATCCAAAAGTTGTGACATCATCTTGATTTCACCTTTTGGAGTTTTCTTGCCCCATGGGTTAGGGAAGTCTTTACCCATCATGATGACACCGCCACGAGGGCCACGAAGGGTTTTATGGGTTGTTGAAGTGACGATATGAGCATATTTAACCGGGTTGTCCAACAGTCCGGCAGCAATCAGTCCGGCAGGGTGGGCCATATCAATCATCAGGATGGCTCCCACTTTATCTGCGATTTCACGCATACGTTTGTAGTCCCACTCGCGAGAATATGCAGAACCGCCACCGATAATCATTTTGGGTTTTTCACGTAATGCGATTTCTTCCATCTGATCGTAATCTACACGACCTGTTTCTTTGTTCAGGTTGTATTCACACGGAGTATAAATAATTCCGGATGTGTTTACCAATGAACCATGTGACAAGTGACCACCATGGGCCAAATTTAATCCCATAAATTTATCACCCGGATTCAAAACGGCCAGAAATACAGCAGCATTAGCCTGTGCTCCGGAGTGAGGTTGTACATTAGCCCATTCTGCTCCAAATATTTGTTTCAGTCTGTCGATAGCGATTTGTTCGCTCTGGTCTACCACTTCGCAACCGCCATAGTAGCGCTTGCCGGGATACCCTTCAGCATACTTGTTGGTAAGGCAAGAACCCATGGCTTGCATTACTTGGTCACTAACAAAGTTTTCGGATGCGATCAGCTCGATACCTTTGAGCTGGCGTTGATGCTCTTTTTCGATAATGTCGAAAATCAAATCGTCTCTTTTCATTTCTTTTTATAATAAGTTTATGTGCGATATTCGATTCTGAGTTCACAAAGTTAAGTAATTTTAGAATATAAGGAAATTATTTAGAGGAAAATATTTGGTGAGGTTACGGAAAAAAGATATATGACTTTCTTTTTGTCGTGTAGTAAGGTCTGAAGCTGCTGAAAGAGTTGAAGATAAGGGCGTTTTGAGGAAAGAAAAGGATATAAATGTGGCATTATGATATCTACTTAGAGAAAGCTTCCTACTTTAGAAAATAACTCCTAGCGAGAAACTTAGTACATTGCGGTGCCGGTTAATGAAGATACCTTTTTCTTGGGATATTATTCCATTTGTGTCTTTTTCATAAATGATTGATTTGGAGATATTGGTGAGTCCGATTTCATACCGGAAATCAAAGAATATATTAGCAATATTTACTCCTAATCCGATAACAGAACTTATATTAATGGGGTGTAATTCTTCTTTTATACCAGAATATCCAAATCCTTCAAACTCTTCGGAAGTCTTATGTTTCCATACATATTCCAGTTTGGGACCGATAAAAAGTGCCATGCCGTAAGGCCTGCTTTTTACAAAACTATAACCATATAATATAGGTAGCTCCAAAGAGTGAATCGTGCTGTTCAGTTTAGCAAGCTCGGGAAGGGTGTTTTCTTTATTTTGATTTTTATTGAAAGCTATTTCACCTTTATAAATATTATACATAATTTCGGGTTGGATGAAATGCCTTTTCATGTGCACCCGAAAAAACATGGCGGCAAAATAGCCTACTTTATAATTATTTTGCACATCTTCCATTCGTTCTCCATCTAGTTCTAACCGACTGGTAAAATACATGGAAGAGTTGAAGCCTCCTTTTATTCCCACATTGATCTTAGGTTCCTCTTTCAGACCATTCTTTATTCCTTGTGCTGTAACGAACAGGGCAGGAAGTAATAAAGCGATTAATAAAAGGAGTTTCTTCATGAGATATTTTTAGGATTTTTCCTTGGTCTGTGATCTGTTCTTTTCTACAGACCAGCCAAACTTCCCGATTTTCGGTCCTAGTTCAAAATATCCGCCATGAACATAGACTAACGGGTTGGCTTCGGATAATTCGAATTTTCCTGTTTCCGCATTCAGGTATTTATCGTCGGCTTTTACATTTACCACATCGGCTATGAACATATCATGAGATCCTAGTGAGATGATTTCCTTTACTCTGCATTCTATACAGAGTGGGGATTCTTCGATGATGGGAGCACTGACTATTTTTGCTTTTCCCGGGGTCAGCTTCATTTCTTCAAATTTATTATAATCTTTGCCCGAACGCACTCCGCACCAGTCGGTAGCGAACGCCATGCTTTTGGTAGTAAGGTTGATGACGAATTCCATATTCCGTTTCAGAATGGGATAGGAATGGCGTTCCGGACGCACGGATATATAACACATGGCGGGGTTGGTACAAATAGTACCTGCCCATGCCACTGTGATAATGTTATATTCTTCTTCCGTACTTCCGCAACTTACCAGTAGGGCCGGAAGAGGGTAAATCATAGTTCCCGGTTTCCAGTCTTGTTTCATATTCATTACAGTAGTTTGATACCTTCTTTACTTTGTTCCTTTTCGCAGTAATGACATTTCAAGATTCCATGTTCTTTGTCAATTACATGAAACAGGGTGGTCATTGGCTCATTGTTGGTGATACATTTGGGATTGGCGCATTTTACGATGCCACGTAATTCCTCAGGCATCAGGACTTGTTTCTTCTCTACCACCTCATAGTCACGGATAATGTTCAGTTTTACATTCGGGGCTACTACAGAAAGGCGGCTTATTTCCTCATCAGTAAAAAAGCGGTCGGCCACTTTTATAATTCCTTTTTTGCCTAATTTTTTGCTCTCGAAGTTGTTTCCGATGGTTATGTTAGAGTCAGAATCCTGCAAGCCCAATAGGGCGACTACAGTAAACAATTTATCGGAAGGTATATGGTCTATAACAGTGCCGTTTTTCAAAGCGGCTACCTGCAATGCTTGTTTATTATCGCTCATCTTCATTTTTGTTTTTACTTTTTTGCATCTTCTATAACATCATTCAAGGTTATGCCCAATACATCACAAAGGATGGCCTGGCGCGCATAAAGTCCGTTTTGTGCCTGTTGGAAATAGTAAGCTTTCGGATTCTCATCCACATCGTAAGCTATTTCGTTGACGCGGGGCAGAGGGTGCAGGATACGCAGATTGGGGCGGGTATGCTCCAGCATCTTATTCCTTAATATATATACATCTTTCACACGTTCATATTCCATCAGGTCGGTGAAACGTTCGCGTTGTACACGGGTCATGTAAAGAATGTCGGCGTCAGCAATGGTTTCTTCGTTAAAGTCTGTGTACTCTTTGTATTTAATATGGTGCTCCTTGCAGTAGATTTTATATTCTTCAGGCATTTTCAACTCTTCCGGAGCGATGAAATGGAAAGTGGGGTTGAAATGACGCATAGCCATCAGCAAAGAATGAACAGTTCGTCCGTATTTCAAGTCGCCTACTAGATAGATGTTTAAATTTTCAAGCGTTCCCTGTGTTTTGTATATGGAGTAGAGGTCTAGCATGGTTTGTGACGGATGTTGGTTGGCTCCGTCTCCGGCATTGACAATGGGCACCGGGGCGACTTCGCTGGCATATCTTGCGGCACCTTCCAGAAAATGGCGCATTACGATGATGTCGGCGTAATTGCTTACCATCATGATGGTATCTTTCAATGTTTCTCCTTTTGAAGAACTGGTTACTTTGGGATCGGTAAATCCGATAACGCGGGCTCCCAGTCTGTTTGCAGCGGTTTCAAAACTGAGTCGTGTACGGGTGGAGGGCTCAAAGAAAAGGGTGGCAACAACTTTGCCGTCCAAGATTTTACGGTTAGGCTTCTTTTCAAACTCTTTTGCCATCTCCAAAAGGTAGAGGATTTTCTCTTTCGAGTGTTCGGCAATAGTAACTAAACTTCTATTTTCCATATTGGCTTGTATTTATAATTACAATTTATACGGAGTGTAAAGGTATGAAAAAAAAATAAATGAGCGAAGAATTAAAAGATATTTCGTTGAACTTTGTTAGAAACACATTCTATCTCAAAGTTTTTCCTTACTTTTGTACCGTTAATTACTAGAAAATGTCATGAGGAAGAAATTTATATACGTGCTTTGGGCTCTTGTAGTCGGCGTACTGTTAGTTATAGCGCTTATATTCACCGCAATAGCGAAAGGATGGATTGGATATGTACCGCCTATTGAGGAATTGGAAAATCCGAATTTAAAGTTTGCAACCGAGATTATATCCGATGACGGCAAGATGCTGGGTACTTGGTCACTTAGTAAGGAGAATCGTGTTTTTGTAGGTTATGACCAGCTTTCATCGAATCTGATTCGTGCGCTGATTGCTACCGAAGATGAACGTTTTGCAGAACATTCCGGCATTGATGCCCGTGCGTTTGTCCGTGCTTTGGTGAAACGGGGAGTGATGATGCAGAAGAATGCCGGTGGGGGTAGTACCATAACCCAGCAGTTGGCAAAACAATTCTATTCACCTACGGCAGATAATGTGATGGAACGTCTGTTGCAGAAGCCCATTGAATGGGTAATAGCTGTTCAGTTGGAACGCTATTATACAAAGGAAGAGATTCTGACTATGTATCTTAATAAGTTCGATTTCTTGAATAATGCAGTGGGTATCAAAACAGCTGCCAATACTTACTTCTCGAAAGAACCGAAAGATTTGAGCATTGAGGAAGCGGCTACTTTGGTTGGTATGTGTAAGAATCCGTCTCTTTATAATCCGAAACGTTTTAATGAACGTTCACGTGGACGGCGTAATGTGGTGCTTGGCCAGATGCGGAAGGCGGGATACCTGACTGATGCGGAAACTGATTCATTAAAGGCGTTGCCTCTCGTCTTAAAATATCGTCGTGTGGATCATAAAGAAGGTTTGGCAACTTACTTCCGTGAATATCTGCGTGGAGTAATGACAGCCAAGGAGCCGAAGAAAAGTGATTATCGCGGATGGCAGATGCAGAAATATTATGAAGATTCATTGGCATGGAAAACGAATCCGCTTTTCGGCTGGTGTGCTAAAAACAAGAAGAAAGACGGTACCAACTACAATATTTATACAGACGGTCTTAAGATCTATACCACTATTGATTCACGTATGCAGAAATATGCGGAAGAGGCTGTTTATGAACATGTGGCGCAATACTTGCAACCTCGTTTCTTCAAGGAAAAACGGAAAAAGAAAACAGCTCCGTTTACTAATCAGTTGACAGAGGAGGAGGTGAATACCATCATGACCAGGGCTATGAAACAGACTGATCGTTATCGTATTATGAAAGAAGCCGGATGCTCGGAAGCGGAAATAAAGAAAGCGTTTAATACTAAATACGAAATGTCTGTATTTTCTTACGAGGGAGAGAAGGATACCATTATGACTCCGATGGATTCTTTGAAATATTATAAATTCTTCCTTAGGGCGGGATTTATGTCTATGGATCCCTTGACAGGTCATGTGAAGGCGTATGTGGGTGGTCCTAACTATAATTATTTCCAATATGATATGGCGATGGTGGGGCGTCGCCAAGTAGGTTCTACTATTAAACCTTATGTGTATACTTTGGCTATGGAGAACGGTTTCTCTCCCTGTGATCAGGTGCGTCACGTAGAGCAGACATTGATAGATGAGAACGGGCGTCCATGGTCACCACGTAATGCCAGCAAAAAGCGTTATGGAGAAATGGTAACTATCAAATGGGGATTGGCTAATTCGGATAATTGGGTAACGGCTTATTTGATGGGGAAACTTAATCCTTATCAGTTGGTTCGTCTGATTCATTCATTCGGTGTGCAGAACAAACAGATAGACCCCGTAGTATCACTCTGTCTGGGACCTTGTGAAATTTCTGTAGGGGAGATGGTCAGCGCTTATTCAGCATTCGCAAACCGAGGTATCCGTACAGCACCAGTATTTGTAACCCGTATTGAGGATAATGAAGGTAATGTATTAGCGAATTTCACTCCGCAAATGGATGAGGTGATTAGTGAGACCAGTGCTTACAAAATGCTGGTTATGTTGCGTGCGGTCGTTAATGAGGGTACCGGTGGACGTGTACGCCGTCTGTATGGCATTACTGCTGATATGGGGGGGAAGACAGGTACAACCAACCGTAACTCTGACGGTTGGTTTATGGGATTCACTCCCTCATTGGTGTCCGGTGTATGGGTAGGCGGTGAAGAACGTGATATTCATTTTGATACGATGGTAGACGGGCAGGGGGCTGCTATGGCGCTTCCTATTTGGGGACTTTATATGCAGAAAGTCTATAAAGACAAGAGCTTGGGATATTCTCAGGATGAGAAATTCAATATTCCTGATGACTTTGACCCTTGCAAAGATACCTTAATAGATGAAACTTCGGTAGAAGAAACCGGAGGTTTGGATAATATATTTGAATAATTGAAAGATTTATCAATAAAAAAGTCTGTTTGCTTTTCCTTGCAAACAGACTTTTTTTATTGATATACCTTTTATAAAAGGTGCTTTCTCTACTTGGTGTTGTGGAAAATAATTTATGTAAAAATAGTGAAAACCCTTGCTGTTTCGTAAGAAAATACTATATTTACAAAAAGAAAATCTTTACCTTATGAAGATAGGAGGTAATTATGGATAGAGATGTAACTCTGTATCAGATAACTAATGTTATGGCCGAGAGAGTTTTCCAAAAAATAGATAACTTCAATAAAGGCCGTAGAGAAGATGCGGGATATTATGCAATCAGTGTTTCTACCCCTTACCGATCATATTATGCATTATGGCGTATATTTCCGGACAATATTTATTCCCCTTTGTTTATTCAATCGCTGGCTGTCACTTTTAATGATGCGGCAGAACGTGCTTTTCAGTATTTGCAGAACTGTAACGTCCTGCTGAAAGTAAAAGACAATACTTTTTTTGAACCTTATTATGGAATATCCGAGGATATAGTCGCATTTGGAAAATATCGTGGAAAAAGATTAGCGGAGGTTTATTACATTGATCCTAACTATGTACTTTGGCTGGCACACAAATTTGAGGCCCGAAATCCTAG
This sequence comes from Phocaeicola sp. GP0067, assembly GCF_031119655.1. Lineage (NCBI taxonomy): Bacteria > Pseudomonadati > Bacteroidota > Bacteroidia > Bacteroidales > Bacteroidaceae > Phocaeicola > Phocaeicola sp. GP0067. The sequence continues at coordinate 1,553 of NZ_JAVHZY010000045.1, read as the reverse complement.
GGATAAGAAGCTGGCAATGTTAGCGAAGGCTTTTGCTACTGTGCATTATGAAACGGTTATCAGAAAACATCATTTGCCGGCTGGCAGTCGTTTTATCGGTCAGCCGGGAGAAAAACTATCCGACTTGCGTTTAGAAGTCTTAGGGATAAGGTTACAACTGGACATATACAAAACAACCGGATATTATGTGGACCAGAGTGTGCTTGCCGCTGATGCTGATGGCAACCGTTATACTTTTATTATAAAGGCGGCGGCTTCCAGTATGTCACCGGATATGTTGAGCTGTTATACAAAAAAAATCAATGTCCATGAAAGTTTGTATTTAAAATCGGCTAAAGTTCTTTCTCATTATGAGAACAAAGGAATAAAATATACTCGCATAGGATATTTGAAGTTCAAATAGAGACCGGGCGAGGTGGGAAAAGTACTTGTCTTCATTCATGAAGATAAGGGCAGGTGGCAAGATATTATATGTTTTTATTCTATTAAGTTGGGAAAAACTTTTAGTGTTCTGAATTTTCTTGGTGACATGCCGGTTATTCGTTTAAAGAAACGGGTGAATGAGGACGGAGTAGAAAAATTCAGTTTATAGCAAATCTCCTGAATGGTAAGGTTGGAAGAAATCAGTAGGGCTTTTGCTTCAATAATTACATAATTGTCAATCCAGTTTCCTGCCAGTTCTCCGCTAACATCCCGGATTATGGAAGATAAATACTTAGGGGTTAGACAAAGCTTCTCAGCATAAAAAGAAATGTCTCTTTCTTTATAATGATGGGTTTCTACCAGTTTTAAAAACTGTTTGAATATGTCTTCTTTATGCGGCAGTTTTTTCTTTTTTATTTCCAGATGCTTTAGTAGGAGCTGGCATACTTCGTAGAAAGTAGCTTGTATCAGATATTGTATGGTAAAATCACGAAACAGATTATTTTCTTCACTGATTTTTTTGTAAAGCAATACATGATATGTTTTCAATAAATCTGTTTCCGCGATATTCAAATTGACACATGGATGATTTTTTAGAGGAATTAAAAGAGACATCATTTTATAAAAATTATCTCGGGTATCAAAATATTTATTAGATATCATGATGAGATGTGCTTTGTAATCCTCGCTTATTTCATTATATTTAATTATTTGATTAGGCACCATCATTAGTAATGTATTCTCTTTAGTAGAATAGTTGATGGAGTCTATTTCTATTTCAGAAGTTCCGGAAAGGCACAGTATAAATGAAGTATAGGTCGTTTTATATGAATTGTTGTGAAAGAAAGGATGGGCAAGAGTCTTGCGGGTAAGATCTTTTCCCGTATTATTATAAATAATGAAATCATCGGAAAAATAATCTGCGTTAATGAAAAAGCCGGTATTCCAGATGTCTATGTCGGTATGTCCTTTTATCATTCTTGATGTTATTTAAAGTAAAAGAATAAATTTAATTGGAATGAAACAACACCATTCGACTATTTGCTAATAATAAGGGACATTCATTAAATATTACAAAATCAGCCAACTAATTCATACACAAAGTATTGCGAATTAGTTGGCTTTTTTGT
>NZ_JAVHZY010000044.1:0-27753 GCF_031119655.1 Phocaeicola sp. GP0067 | reverse complement strand
AGTTCTTCATGTTCAGACTGGCTAGGCTATACGCTTAAAAGAAAGCTTGCCAACCCGGAAAATCCGCTGACCCGAAAATCCGCTGACCCGTGCTTCTGCTTCTGTTATCTTATGGTGAATTATACAAAACAAAAATCGCAATCATCAGTTTTCCAATGATTGCAATTACATCTTGTACTCGAAGCGGGACTTGAACCCGCACAGCCGCAATGGCCAAGGGATTTTAAGTCCCTCGTGTCTACCGATTCCACCATTCGAGCATCCTCGACGAGAGAGAGCGGAAAACGAGACTCGAACTCGCGACCCTAACCTTGGCAAGGTTATGCTCTACCAACTGAGCTATTTCCGCGTTTTGTTTTAACGGGTGCAAAGATAAGCCATTTTATAATACCAACCAAACTTTACACCCATTTTTTTATTCACAATCGTAAAATTCCCTCTATTTCGGTCAATTCTGCATCAGTAAAGGCCAAATTATCCAACGCATGAAGATTATCTGCCAGCTGTTTTACAGAACTTGCCCCCACAATAACAGAGGTCATCCGTTCGTCTTTCAAGACCCATGCCAATGCCATCTCAGCCAAAGTCTGCCCACGGCGTACAGCCACCTCATTCAGCCGAAGTGCTTTTTCCACTTTATCTTCTGTCACTTGGTCTACTTTCAAAAACCCAGTAGCACGAGCCGCACGAGAGTGTTCCGGAATACCATGCAAATATTTATTGGTCAGCAATCCTTGTGCCAAAGGCGAAAATGCAATAAAGCCGGAGCCTTGTTCAGCGGCCAACGGCAATACCTCCTCCTCCACAGCACGATCAAACATACTATAACGATATTGGCTGATCAAACACGGCACACCGGCACTTCTCAATATTTCATAAGCCACCTTTGCCTGCATAGGCGGATACTTTGAAATACCCACATACAATGCTTTTCCTTGCTTCACTATATCAATCAACGCTTGCATCGTTTCCTCAACCGGGGTCACGCCATCATAACGGTGACTATAAAATATATCAAAGTAATCCAAACCGGTACGGCACAGGCTTTGGTCGATACTGGCCATTAAATTCTTACGCGAACTGTTTCCCCCATAAGGTCCATTCCACATTTCGTGTCCTGCTTTTGAGGAAATAATCAATTCATCACGGTAACCTTGGAAATGCTCCTTCAGAATTTTACCGAAATTAATCTCAGCACTTCCCGGAACAGGACCATAATTATTAGCTAAGTCAAAATGTGTAACCCCGCTATCAAAAGCATATTTAATCATATCGGTTGCTACACCAAAATCGTCCACACTACCAAAGTTATGCCACAAACCTAAAGAGATACGAGGTAAAAGCAAGCCGCTATTTCCGCAGTATTTGTACTGCATTTTGCTATAACGGTCTGCCGAAGGTTGATATTTCATGCTATTACGTTTTACAATTATTTCTATCTACCTAAAAGGCTTCGTTCAGCCTGTTCCATGACTGAGAAATTAAATCCGTCCACTACTTGCCGCATCAAGCTTTCGATCCTGTCATTACACAAATTACCGATACTACCCTCATGAGTATGATGCACCTTCTTGTCATGGGTGAACTTGCCGGCTTCTATGTCCAGGCCAACCTTTTTATAAGCATCACGGAACGGCATACCTTCAGACGCCAAACGGTTGACCTCTTCCACACTAAAGATATAAAGGTAACGGTCATCATCCAGAATATGTTCGTTGATTTTAATTTTGTCCATAATATAGGCAGCCATTTGCAGACATTCCTTCAACTCCCGGAACGCAGGCAAGAAAACTTCTTTTATAATCTGCAAATCACGAAAATACCCCGAAGGCAAATTATTCATTATCATCATAATCTGCTGAGGAAGAGCCTGCAGCTTGTTGCATTTTGCCCGTGTCAATTCAAAGACATCAGGGTTCTTTTTATGAGGCATTATACTGGAGCCAGTAGTACATTCATCCGGAAGTTTTACAAAGCCAAAGTTTTGGCTACTGAACATACAAGCGTCAAAAGCCATTTTAGAAACTGTCCCGGCAATAGAAGCCAAAGCAAAAGCCACATTACGTTCCATCTTACCACGCCCCATCTGCGCATACACCACATTATAATCCATCGAATCAAATCCCAACAAGCGGGTGGTCATCTCACGATCGAGCGGAAAAGAAGAACCATACCCGGCAGCAGAGCCCAACGGATTGCGGTTGCACATTTTGAATGCAGCCTGCAGAAACATCATATCGTCCACCAGACTCTCAGCATACGCGCCAAACCACAAGCCAAATGAAGAAGGCATCGCTATCTGCAAATGAGTGTAACCCGGCATTAACACATCCTTATATGTATTGCTTTGAGAAATCAGCACATGAAAAAGTTGCTCCACCTCTTCGGCCACTTCTTTTAATTCCGCACGAGTAAACAGCTTCAAATCCACCAACACCTGGTCATTGCGTGAACGTCCACTATGAATTTTCTTTCCGACATCTCCCAACTTACGCGTCAACATCAATTCTACTTGCGAGTGTACATCCTCTATACCATCCTCTATTACAAACTCTCCCTTTTCGGCAGAAGCATAGATATTCTTTAATTCCGCTAATAGCATTTCCAATTCTCCGGCTGTAAGCAAACCGATACTTTCCAACATGGTGATATGTGCCATTGAGCCCAATACATCGTGTTTAGCCAGATAAAGATCCATTTCACGGTCACGTCCTACAGTAAAACGATCTATCTCCTCATTTACCCGGACATTTTTTTCCCAAAGTTTCTGTGCCATATTTGTCTTTATTTTTAATAAGGAATCATCGATAACATCTCAGCCAGTTTATCCACACCATCCTGTAAAGGTTTAGCAACCATCGCCTTCATAAACATATTCACTTCTGCACGAATAGTTACTTTCAGTTTTGCCTGCCCAGCCTCTACAGGCAAAATCTGAATCCACAAATTCATAGGGACCGGAGATTTTTCACTTTCGAATTTAACACATTTATAAGGTTCACGTTCTATAATACGCAAAGTAATGCTTATGCCTTGTACCGTAAAACTTAAAGAGTCACTGTCGAACTCCATACCTTGTACCTTGTCGGCCAATTTATCACGTACAGATTCCAAGTTACTTAAATCCGACAACTTATTAAACACCTGTTCCTGACTATAAGGAACATATTTCACACCACTCTCAAATTGTGCCATAATACCTGCTCTCTAAAAACACGAAAAGAACAATCCGGAAATCCATAAAAATTCCCGAACGGTTCTCTTCATATTATATTTGTTTTAAAACTATAACTTATTTGCCTGCCTCCCAATGAGCCGGATCCTTTCTCCAATTATCCAAAACCGGAACATCCTCTTCATTAATATATCCGGTCTTCAAGGCTGAATCCAATACAGCTTCATAATTAGTCAGAGTAACCAAGTTCACTTTTGCTTCCTTAAACGCTTCAATTGCCACTGGGAAACCATAAGTAAATGCAGCGACCATACCAATCACTTCACATCCGTCACGACGGATAGCTTCAACAGCTTTCAAACTGCTGCCGCCAGTTGAAATCAAGTCCTCAATAACTACGACTTTCATACCAGGACGAAGTTCACCTTCAATCAGGTTTTCCAAGCCATGGTCTTTTGGAGTAGAACGAACATACACAAACGGCAGATTCAACTCTTCAGCCACCAAAGCTCCTTGAGGGATAGCCCCTGTCGCCACACCGGCAATAGCATCTACCTGACCGAACTTCTCCAGGACAATACGGCTAATCTCAAGTTTCACAAAATTACGAAGAGAAGGATACGAAAGAGTTTTGCGGTTATCACAATAAAAAGGCGACTTCCAACCGGACGCCCAAGTAAAAGGATTAGCCGGCTGCAACTTGATAGCCTTAATCTTCAGTAATTTCTCTGCGAATAATTTTTCTAAAGTCTTCATAACTCAACTATATCTGATAAATATTGTGCAAAAATATAGAAATACATCGAGATAATGAAAAATCGGACAAGGTATTTTTCTAAAAAATAGTTGTTGTTATCAGGATTCCCCTGCCAATGCCAAAGTAAGCACACTGATACGTAATCCGGGTATGCCACGAAAGGCATCAGCGCAAGAAACAACCGTAGCCCCTGTTGTCAGCACATCATCCACCAACAAAAGATGCTTTCCTTCCAAGCTATCAGGGAAAATACAGGCAAACAAATTTCGCACGTTTTCCCATCTTGCATATTGTCCTTTATGCGTCTGTGTGTCAGTATACCTGCTTCTTATCACAACTTTAGTATCCATAGGAATACCTGTCACCACCGAAACTCCTCTTGCCAGGCATTCGCTTTGGTTATACCCCCTTAAACGTTTTTTACGTTGATGCAACGGAACAGGAACAATCAAATCTATCCCATCAAAAAAATGAGAACACATAAGTTCAGATGCCATCATCCGCCCCATCACTTCACCCACTTCTTGATTACCATGATATTTCAGTTCGTACAACAACTGTCGGACATTTCCTCCCTTTGCATAATAAAGAAAAGAGGTGGCATGCTCCACCGGTATTTTTCCCCAGAAATTACATTCTACAATATTATCTTTCCGTAAATGAAATTGAGTACGCGGAAGCCCCGACAAGCATTTCAAGCAAAGCACTCTCTCCCCTGATATAAGCTGCCGCCCACAAAGCAGACAACTATGAGGGAAAAATAAATTCCAAAGATCAGTCCAGATAGACATCATCTTCTCCGGTTTGTTTCACACAACGGCAAACAGCCTCCATTTCAAATCCTCTACCAACTGCAAAACGAATCAATTTCCCATTCCGTTCGTATTCCGTACATGCTTTCACACTTCTTCTTTTCTGCTCGATCAAACCAGATAGTATCTCCATATATTCCCGCTCATCTACCTCCTCCAATCCTTTGGCTATAACATCCGCAGGGATTTTCTTCATGCGCAAAGCCTGGCAGATTTTCACTCTGCCCCATTGGTTAAAGCGATATTTATCGCGAACAAAAGCCGAGCAAAAACGCTTCTGGTCAATGTATCTCTCATCCTGCAAATGCCGAACGATTTTCTCCATCATTTCCGGAGTGGCTCCCCATTGTGATAATTTAGCCTCTACATCTGCTACACAACGCTCCATTAAAGAGCAATAAGCTTCTGCCTTATACCTCAAATCATTCTCACTTAATTCTCCCTTCATCTTATTTCTCCGCTTTTATCATTCTATCATTTTGAAAGAGATCTTTTCTCAATTTTATATTTTTGTATTCCAAACCAGCCAACATATCCACCGTTTCCCGACCGTATTCCTGATTAATTTCAAAATAAAGCCTTCCACCAGACACTAGCATATCCCTACCCAATTCTGCTATTTTCCGATAAAACAGCAACGGACTATCATCCGGCACAAACAAAGCCAATTCCGGCTCCCATTCCAAGACATTAGCACTCATATCCGCCCTCTCCTTTTCTGTAATATAAGGTGGATTGCTGACAATGACATCAAACCGCTCACCTGCAGGAGAAGCAAGCAGCACATCCCTTTGCTCAAGAATTACACGAACGCCGTTCCGCCTGCAATTACGTTCCGCAACTTGCAACGCCTTTTCTGAAACATCCCATGAAACGACCTCCGCCTCTTCCAAATTCTTAGCCAAAGAGACAGCGATGCAGCCGCTCCCCGTACCAATATCCAATATTCTAACCCGACCATACTTATGCTCCCGTATAATCCAGTCTACCAACTCCCCTGTTTCCGGACGTGGAATCAATACATGTTTATTCACTTCAAAAGTAAGGCCATAAAATTCTTCCGTACCTATTATGTATTGAATAGGTTCCAGTTTTTGCAGACGAACCAGAATATCATCCAGCTGTTTCCGCTCATTCACCGAAAAAGTAGTATCTTTGCCTGCATACAATTCAACAACAGACATGCCGAAGACTTGTGTAAGCAGCAATTTAGCCATAGGCACAAGTTCTGAATCAGGGTAATATCCCTGCAAGGTTTGTTTTATGTAAGATACAACAGGATTCATAGTGTCATTTTATATGCAAAAGTAAGAATTTAAACAAGATCGTTATGACAAAAGATGAAAAATATATTTCCCGTTGCCTGCAACTGGCATACAACGGACTTTGTAACACAGCCCCTAATCCGATGGTAGGTGCTGTCATTGTATATCACGACACCATTATTGGAGAAGGCTACCACATCCGTTGCGGAGAGGCACATGCCGAAGTAAACGCCATACGTTCCGTTAAAGACGAAAATCTTTTGAAGGAATCAACCATATACGTAAGTCTGGAACCATGCTCCCATTATGGAAAGACCCCTCCCTGCGCCGACCTGATTATAGAGAAGAGAATCCCCAAAGTCGTAATAGGCTGCATAGACCCGTATTCCCAAGTAGCCGGCAAAGGCATCGAGAAACTGCGCAAAGCCGGCATTGAAGTAACCGTAGGCGTCTTAGAAGAGGAATGCCGGCACCTGATAAGACGCTTCATAACATTCAACACGCTCAAACGCCCATACATAACCTTAAAGTGGGCAGAATCCGCTGATGGCTTTATCGATATAAACCGCACAGGAGGAAAGCCGATCATACTTTCCAATCCGCTGACCAGCATGCTGGTACACAAAAAACGCGCTGAACATGACGCTATATTAGTAGGACGACACACGGCATTACTTGACAATCCCTCCCTATCCACCCGGAATTGGTACGGCAAGCATCCCGTGCGTCTGGTAATAGATAAAGAATTGACATTACCCCGAGATTTGGAACTTTTCAACGGCAAAATAAAGACATTCGTGTTTACCCGGGAATCCCCCTGTCAGCCAAACGCATTAACAGAATACATATCGTTGGATTTCAACAAAGATATCCTGCCGCAAATAATGGAAGTATTATATCAGAAAAAAATACAATCACTCCTAGTAGAAGGCGGAAGTATTTTATTACAGTCTTTCATAGACTCCGGCTTATGGGATGAAGCCTTCATAGAAAAGGCTCCACTACGCTTAAACAATGGAATACAGGCACCTTCTATTCAAAAAAAACACTTTAAACTGAATAAAATATACTTTGGAAGAGAAATAATGCATGCCGTCCATTCACAAATTCAAAGATAAAATGTGGCTGATTGACCGAGAAAAAGGGCTGGTTTATCTATAAATTAATATAAAACTTGTCCCAAAACTTCTATATAGAAAAAAATCTTCCTACTTTTGCGACTTGTAACAATAGACTCATTTGCAAATGAAAATAAAGTTTTTGACTGTCATCACAAGTCTGCTTGCTGCGGCTTTTATGATTACATCTTGCTTGGACGACAACGAAGTAGAAACAGAATATAGTTCAGAATCAAGCATTACCTCTTTTGCTATAAAAGATAAAATTGAAACTCAATATACCGAAAAGGTTAATGGCAAAGACACAACGCTGACATTCACCGTTGATGGTACCAAATACCCTTTTGCCATCGACCAAGGCACAAGACATATCTACAACGTAGACTCCCTGCCAGTCGGTACAGACATCAGCAAAGTCGTAGTCAGCATAAAATCAGACGGTATTGGCATTTTTATTGTCGCTGAGGACAAAGATTCGTTGTGGAATGATACCGACTCCTTGAATTTCGAAAAGCCTGTCCAATTTAAAGTTATGGCGATGAGCGGAGTCTATGGACCTATTTATAAAGCCGAGATTAATGTACATAAACAAGTTCCCGACTCATTGCAGTGGAGCCATAGAGGAAGTAGTTTCGACAACACTATCCAAGCACAGAAAGCAGTCACATTAGGGGATTATATTTATGTTTTCGCACAGCAAGACAATGGCGCCGCTGTTACAAGCACCCACATCAATGACGGAAAAACCTGGACGCCCTTACAGGCTTTACCTGAAAATATGCAAAATGCGGACTATTCTTCTGCCATGGCATGGGGAAACCAATTATACATACTTGCCGACAATGACCTGTACTGCTCCTCTGACGGAAAAAGCTGGAGCAAGATGGGCACTAACACCAAATTCGAGAAGCTGATTGCCGGTGTTCATTCAGAACATAACTGCAAATTGTACGCCATAGACACCAACAATCATTTTATGGAAAGTACGGATGCTCTGGTTTGGGATACTAATGGCGAGGTTCCGGCCAATTTCCCGAAAAATCAGTTATCATACACAGCTTACCCGTTGGTAACCAATAAATTCATAGACCGTATGGTACTAATGGGAGAAAATCCCATTGCGACCGACACGACCTCTACTGTATGGACCAGACTGACTACAGAAGACAGTTGGGCAGATTATCCTACAGCCGCATACGATAGTTTTTATTGTCCCAAGCTGGCTAATATAGCCATGATTCATTACAACGACCAATTATACGCTTTCGGCGGTCCGGGTAAAAGTTTCGGTAAGGACATTCCCGCTTTCAGCCGATTCTACGGATCAACGGATCAAGGCGTTACATGGAAACCTGTTTCAAGATATGTATTCTTCCCTACAGAATTCACTGATCTATACAACCAGGCAGACGGCAACTATTCTTATGTTGTAGACAAGAATAACTTCTTGTGGATTATATGGAGCCGAAGCGGAGAAGTATGGAGAGGACGAATCAATAAGTTGGGATTCGATTCCAAGGAATAAAGTCAAAGAGAGTCATATAAAATAGATTGCGACATGCCATATAGAGAGCAAATAGACAAAAGCCGTATACCTGCCCATGTAGCCATTATAATGGATGGAAATGGAAGATGGGCTAAACAACGTGGACAGGCGCGCAGCTTCGGACATCAAGCCGGTGCAGAAACTGTACACATCATAGCAGAAGAAGCGGCTAGACTGGGAGTCAAATACTTGACACTATATACTTTCTCTACCGAAAACTGGAATCGTCCGGTAGATGAAGTCGCTGCTCTGATGAGTCTTCTGATGGACTCCATTGAAGAAGAAACTTTCATGAAAAACAACATCAGTTTTCGCATTATCGGTGATACGGCAAAGTTACCGGTAGAAGTTCTGGAACGATTGAACCAATGCATTGAACGCACCTCAATCAATACTGGTATGTGTCTGACACTTGCTTTAAGCTACTCTTCCAAATGGGAAATAACAGAAGCGGTAAGACAAATAGCGGCCAAGATTCAAAACGACAAACTAGCCATTGAGGACATCGATGACAATTTGATAAGTGCACATTTAAGTACAAACTATATGCCCGACCCGGATTTGCTTATACGTACCGGAGGAGAAATCCGCCTTAGCAACTATCTGCTTTGGCAATGTGCTTATTCCGAACTATATTTTTGTGAAACGTTCTGGCCGGACTTCCGCGAAGAAGAATTTTGCAAAGCCATTTATGATTATCAGAAAAGAGAACGCCGTTTCGGCAAAACCAGTGAACAAATATAAAGTTAGATAAAATGCTATATCGTATTTCACTTATACTATTAACGCTTACATGCCTATTTTGCTTTTCAACAGGCAGTTACGCCCAAGAAGCAAACGTAGAAGAAAACGACAATCCAGTCATACTTTATTCCGGAACGCCCAAGAAGTATGAAATCGGCGGAATCAAAGTAGAAGGCGTAAAAAACTATGAAGATTATGTATTGATCGGACTTTCAGGACTATCGGTAGGACAGACCATTGTTGTTCCGGGAGATGACATCACCACAGCTGTAAAACGTTATTGGCGACACGGACTGTTCTCGGATGTACAAATCCTAGCTGAAAAAATTGTTGGAGACAAGATCTATTTAAAAATCATCCTGGCCCAACGTCCACGTATTGCCGACATTCGTTACCACGGCGTAAAGAAAAGCGAGCGTGAAGATTTGGAAGCCAAACTAGGTTTGGTAAAAGGAAGCCAGATTACTCCCAACTTGATAGACCGTGCTAAAATATTAATCAAGAAACATTTCGATGAAAAAGGTTTTAAAAACGCCGAAGTGACCATCGTAGAGCGTGATTTGGCTGACAATAAGGACCAAGTGGATGTTGATGTGATGATTGACAAGAAAGAAAAGGTAAAAGTCCACAAGATCACCATTGACGGCAACACCGTGTTAAGTGACAAGAAGTTAAAACGCGTCATGAAGAAGACGAATGAGAAAAACAAACTTGTCAACCTTTTCCGTACCAAAAAATTCATTGAAGAGAAATACGAAGAAGACAAACAGCATATCATCGACAAATACAACGAATTAGGTTACCGCGACGCACAAATTGTTGTGGACAGTGTTTCTCCGTACGATGACCGTACCGTCGACGTGTACATGAAAATAGAAGAAGGTGACAAATACTATCTGCGCAACGTGACCTGGGTAGGTAACACCATTTATGCTTCGGACTGGCTGAACGAACAGCTCCGTATGAAAAAGGGAGATGTTTATAACCAGAAATTAATGACCGAGCGTCTGACCGGTGATGAAGATGCTATCGGTAACTACTACTATAATAAAGGATACGTTTTCTATAACCTTGACCCCGTAGAAGTAAACATAGACGGCGACTCCATTGATTTGGAAATGCGTATTCAGGAAGGTCCTCAGGCCTCTATCAGCAAAGTGCGTATCAACGGTAACGACCGTTTGTATGAAAACGTAGTACGCCGTGAGTTAAGAACCAAGCCGGGAGACCTGTTCAGCAAAGAAGCATTGGAACGTTCTTATCGTGAGATAGCCCAAATGGGACACTTCAACCCTGAAAATATCCAGCCGGATGTACAACCGGACCCGACCAACGGTACGGTAGACATCAACTGGAACCTGGAGTCCAAAGCAAACGACCAGGTAGAATTCTCGGCAGGTTGGGGACAGACCGGTGTTATCGGTAAATTAAGTTTGAAGTTCACGAACTTCTCTATGGCCAACTTGTTCCATAAGAGTGACAACTACCGCGGATTCCTGCCACAAGGTGATGGACAGACATTAACCATCAGCGGACAGACCAACGGTAGTTATTACCAGTCATATAGTGTATCGTTCTTTGACCCATGGTTTGGCGGAAAACGTCCGAATTCATTCTCTGTTTCGGCTTTCTACTCCATACAGACAGATATCAGCAGTAACTACTATAACTCAGCTTATATGAATAATTACTACAATTATTACAGCGGTTATGGAAATTATTATGGCGGATATAATAACAACTACGAGTCTTTTTATGACCCCGATAAATCTATCCAGATGTATGGAGCATCTATCGGTTGGGGTAAGCGTTTGAGATGGCCGGATGACTATTTTACCTTGTCAGCCGAACTTTCTTACCAGCGCTTTATTTTGAAAGACTGGAGCTACTTGTATATCAAGTTGAACAACGGAGAATACATGTCAACCGGTAATTGCAACAACCTGAGTTTGAATCTGACTTTGGCACGTAACTCTACGGATAACCCGATTTTCCCGCGTCGCGGTTCTGAATTCTCGGCTTCCGTACAGCTGACTCCTCCGTACTCATTGTTCAGTAACAAGGACTACTCGGTATACGGTAAAGATGATTATGATGAAGCGGCAAGTATGTTCAACTGGATTGAATACCACAAATGGAAATTCAAATCAAAGACCTATACCGCTCTTACAGGAGGTCAGAAATGTCCGGTTATCATGACACGTGCAGAGTTCGGTTTGCTGGGTCACTATAACAAGTACAAGAAATCACCTTTTGAAACATTCTATATGGGTGGTGACGGTATGACAGGCTATAGCACCAGCTACGCTTCCGAAACCATTGCACTGCGTGGTTACGAAAACGGTTCATTGACTCCTTATGGTAGTGAAGGCTATGCTTACGTACGTTTAGGTGCAGAATTAAGATACCCGTTGATGCTGGAAAATTCGACCAGTATCTATGCATTAGGCTTCATTGAAGGAGGTAACGCATGGACAGATGTAAGCAAATTCAATCCGTTCCAGTTGAAACGCTCGGCAGGTGTCGGTGTCCGTATCTTCCTGCCGATGATTGGTATGATGGGTATTGACTGGGCATACGGTTTCGACAAGATTAACGGATCCAGCCAGTATAGTGGAAGCCAGTTCCACTTTATCCTGGGACAAGAGTTTTAATAACTAAAAACAATGTGATTATGAAAAAGGCTATCCTATTATCTCTATTGTTTGTGGCTTGTGTATTCACAGCCAGCGCTCAAAAGTTCGCCTTGATTGATATGGAATATATCCTGAAGAATATTCCTGCATACGAACAGGCGAATACCCAACTGAATCAAGCTTCACAACAATATCAAAGTGAGGTGGAAGCAAAAGCAAAAGAAGCGGAAGCACTTTATAAAGAATATCAGAAAGCCTCGGCTTCCCTGTCGGCCGCACAGAAAACGCAAAGAGAAGAAGCGATTGTAGCAAAAGAAAAGGAAGCAGCCGAACTGAGAAAGAAATATTTCGGTCCCGAAGGAGAAATGGCCAAAAAACAAGAGGCATTGATCGCACCAATTCAAGATAAAATCTATGAAGCGGTAAAACAGATTTCAGAGCAAAAAGGATATGCGGCAGTAGTGGACAGAGGCTCCGCCCAAAGCATTATTTTCGCATCTCCAAGCATTGATATCAGCAATGAAGTGCTCTCAAGATTAGGATATTCAAATTAATTTCCTACATTTGCAACCGATAATCCAAATTTGCAATAACTAATAAAAAATAGAACTATGTTGAAAAAAATTGCTTTACTACTTTTACTTATCGCTCCGATGAGTGTATTTGCTCAGAAATTCGGGCATATTAAATCCGCAGATGTACTTACTGTCATGCCGGAATTCACAAAGGCCCAGACCGACATCCAAGCCATGCAGAAACAATACGAGGATGAAATGAAACGTGCAACTGATGAACTGACCAAAAAATATACTGAATATCAACAGGAACAAGCCAACCTTCCCAAGAACATTCAGGAAAGACGCCAGAAAGAATTGCAGGAGTTACAGGAAAAAGGAATGCAGTTCCAACAAGATGCACAACAACAGTTGCAGAAATCATACGCTGATATGATGGAACCTATCTACAAGAAAATTGAAGACGCCATCAAAGCAGTAGGCCAAGAAGGTGGATATACTTATATCTTCGATTTGAACAGAACAGAAATTCCCTACGTAAATGAAGCGCAGTCTACAGATGTAACTGCTGCTGTCAAAGCTAAAGTAGGAATCAAATAATTAAGTTAAGGACCTTTACAGGCACGGATTACACAGATTTCACAGGTTTCAGAACCGTGAACATCCGTGTAATCCGTGCCTGTATTATATAGCTATACTGCCATGATCCCATCTATCCTCCCTTCAACCGGTCCCATCGGTGTATTCGACTCCGGCTACGGCGGTCTGACCATTCTGGACAAAATACGCGGACTGATGCCTGAGTATGATTATATCTATTTGGGAGACAGCGCACGCTGTCCGTACGGGCCGCGCTCTTTTGAAGTTGTTTACGAATTTACCCTGCAAGCCGTAAGCAAACTGTTTGAACTGGGATGTCCTTTGGTGATATTGGCATGCAACACAGCATCGGCAAAAGCCTTACGCACCATCCAGCAGATCAATCTTCCGGTAATAGACGCTACCCGCAGAGTACTCGGTGTCATCCGGCCTACAGCAGAAAGTATAGGAGAAATCACCCGAAGCCGGCACGTAGGTATACTGGCCACAGCCGGTACCATCAAATCCGAATCCTATCTTTTGGAAATACATAAGTTATCTCCCGACATTGTGGTAACAGGAGAAGCCTGTCCCATGTGGGTTTCCTTGGTAGAGAATAATGAATATCAATCGGAAGGAGCCGACTATTTCGTCAAACAACATATCAACCGGCTGCTGGATAAAGATCCGATGATTGACACCATCATATTGGGATGTACCCATTATCCGCTGCTACTGGATAAAATAAGGCAATTTACGCCTGAACCTATCCGCATCATTTCACAAGGGGAATATGTGGCCCGGAGCCTGCGAGACTATTTAAACCGCCATCCGGAAATGGACGCACGCTGCGATAAAGGAGGAAACTGCCGCTTCCTCACCACAGAAAGCGAAAACAAGTTTGAGGAATCCGCTTCCATCTTCTTGGGCCGGCAAGACATAAAGGTAAAAAGCATAGCATTGGAATAACTTTCTTCCGGTTTACCTGTTATATATACCATCCATAACGCTTAATTCATGAAGATATGTATACAAATAAAGTAAAGAAGATAGCTGCGGTACACGATCTGTCCGGTGCAGGGCGGGTATCCCTCACCGTCGTTATCCCTATCCTCTCATCCATGGGCTTTCAAGTCTGCCCTCTGCCCACAGCCGTATTGTCCAGCCACACCCAATACCCGCACTTCTCTTTTTTGGACCTCACGGACGAGATGCCCAAGATTATCAGTGAATGGAAACAACTTGGCGTACAATTCGATGCTATTTATACGGGCTACTTGGGATCTCCCCGCCAGATACAAATCGTATCCGGGTTCATTGATGATTTCCGCCAGTCCGACAGCCTGGTCATGATAGATCCCGTATTAGGAGACAACGGAAAGCTATATACCAATTTTGACGAACAAATGATTCTGGAAATGCGTCACCTCATCCGGAAAGCAGATGTCATCACGCCCAATATGACCGAACTGTTCTATTTGCTGGACAAACCCTATAAAGCGGAGAATACAGACGAAGAACTAAAAGCTTACCTGCATGAAATTTCGGAGCACGGCCCCGGTATCGTTATTATCACCAGCGTGCCCGTACAGGGAGATCCTCGCAAAACTTCCGTTTACGCCTATGACAGACAGGGAAACCGCTATTGGAAAGTAACGTGTCCCTACCTGCCCGCACACTATCCCGGCACAGGCGATACATTTACCAGTGTGATAACCGGCTCACTGATGCAAGGCGACAGTCTTCCTATCGCCTTGGACCGCGCCACACAGTTTATCCTTCAAGGCATCCGCGCCACTTTCGGCTATGAATATGATAATCGGGAAGGCATTTTGCTGGAGAAGGTGCTGCATAATCTGGATATGCCTATTCAGGTGAGCAGCTACGAATTGATTTGAGGACCCTGAAAGTAGAAGATCTGAAACACCCTGGAAAGAAGCTTCTACCAAGCCCTATTGCTCCGACGATTAAGGTCGTTTTCCCTTATAGCTAACCCTTATCATACAGTTAACTACTACAGACTCCGGCAGTGGACTGTACAGTCTACTGCAAGAGTTTATACAGTCCACTATATCAGACTGTACAAACCACCGCAAGAGACTATAGTACACAGCCATAAAAAAGAGCTTAACCATAAGGTAAAACAAGGTTAACCACAAAGAAGAAAAGACTTAACCAGATAAAGCCATAAGGCCAAAAGACGAAAAGAATAAAAACAAAGAAAGCAGCCAAGCCGTACCGTACAAACCGACAAACATCAGCCGTATCAACAATAATAAATAAATTACCTGCCCAGCAACCTGCGGCTGAGATAGCGCACGGGATACCACACGGAAAGAAAGCCCACCACCAGCACAGTGGCAAAGACTATAACAATATCCCATACATGGACACTGACGGGATAAGCATCCACCACAAAATTACCGCCGGAATTACCACCTCCCAGCGAAAGCAATCCGAATTCCTGCTGGATAAAGCAAAGGATCAGCCCCAGTATCACACCAACCACCGCACCTATCAGTGAAATCATACGCCCCTCGAACAGGAATATACGCGTGATCAGCTTGTCGCTGGCCCCCAAATTGCGCAATGTCACTACATCTGCCTTCTTATCTATAATCAGCATGGACAAGGAGCCTATTACATTAAAGCAAGCTATCATCAGGATAAAGGTAAGGAAAATATAAGATATCAGCTTCTCTATCTCCATAATGCGGAAAGTATCCGCTTGCTGCTCATACCGGTCCTGCACCCGGAAACCATCTCCCAATATTTTCTGTATCTTCGATTTTACACTCCCTACATCTGCATCCGGCTTCAATTTCAATTCTACCGAACTCACTTCTGTGTCATACTGGAACAACCTACGGGCAAATTGGAGGGAAGTCAAAATGTAAGAAGAGTCATACTTCTGTTGGTTCACCGCAAACACAAGGCCGCTGGAATATAAATCGGCAGAGTTAAAGCTGGAAGCTGGATTGGCCATATTGACTTTAGCTCCCCGTTTGGGAGCATAAATCTCTAGCGGATCGAGGAATTTGATACCCGTTCCCAAGATGGAAACCAATTCTATGCCGGGAATGGCATAATCCACCACTTCATCATGCAACACGAATTGCCCCCGGCCGAAAAGAATACTGTCAATAGCGGTCAGATCCTCGAAATTATCCTCAATTCCCTTGATCACCGCCATAGTCTGACGGCCCTTATACTGAACCATCGCATTCTCTTCCAAGGACTCAGAAAAAACAGCGATCTCCGGCATCCGGCGCAAAGCTTCTATACGCGCTTCCTGTCCGTCAAAGACCTTTCCGGTGACAGCCGTAATTTTCAGCTCCGGATCAAAAGCCGTAAAGAAAGTAGCCACCAGATCCTGGAAGCCGTTAAAAACAGACAAAGTACATACCAATGCCAATGTAGCCAAAGCCACTCCGCAGACGGAAATGGCTGAAATGACATTAATGGCATTGTGCGACTTCTTGGAAAAAAGATAACGCTTCGCTATATAAAAGGGAAAATTCACCGTCCGGTTCTACTTTTTCAACAATTCGTCTATACGTTCGGCATAATCCAATGAATCATCCACAAAGAATTTCAACTCGGGAATGATGCGCAACTGATGGCGTACCCGTGTTCCTAACTCATAACGGATGGATTTCATATTATCATTGATATTCTTTACTATTTCCTGGCTCCTCTCAGAAGGGAACACGCTGAGATAGACACGTGCAATACTCATATCGGGACTGATGCGGACAGCACTTACCGACACCAAAACACCATTCATGGACTTGGTCTGAAGCAGGAAAATCTCACTCAACTCCTTTTGGATCAAACGAGAAATCTTATTTTGTCTGGTCGTTTCCATAATTAATAATTATTCAGTTTGCTAATTTGTTAATATGCCATACGGTTCATAGCATAACCTATCGGCACATTATTCAACATTTTCTTATGATTGTCAGCCCGTCGCGCAAGGGAAGAATCACCTTTTCAACCCGTTTGTCGGCAGCTACCAAATCATTAAATTTCTTTATTCCAATAGTCTGAAGATCTGTATGATGCGGTTCCTCCAATACATGTCCGTCCCACAATGTGTTATCGGCAATGATGTATCCGCCGGGTGATAATTTCTCCAGTACCATTTCGTAATATTCAATATACTTCCGCTTATCACCGTCTACAAACGCCAAATCAAAGGTAATGTTCATGCCAGGCAGCAACTTCAGCGCATCACCTATATAAAATTTAATCTTGCCAGCGTAAGGCGAACCTTCCAGCCAGGGACGTGTAAAGTCCTCCTGCTCATCGTTTATCTCAAATGTGTGCAACGTGGCCCCCTCTTCCAACCCTTCGGCCAGGCAAAGTGCGGAGTAGCCACTGTAAGTCCCGATTTCCAGCACCTGACGGGGGCGTATCATTTGCACAAACATTTTCAGCATACGCCCCTGCAAGTGGCCGGAAGCCATACGGGGACGTAAAAGCTTGACGTGCGTATCGCGATAAAGTGCCTTCAGATAATCACTTTCTTCATCAATGTGCTGAAGGATATATTCGTCAATAGCGTCCGTTTCTTTCATTCCTATCTTCTATTATTATAGGTAACGGTTGCGGTTGGGCAGCACATAGTCCATAGCATACTTCAACACATCTCCCACTACATTGATTTCAAGGAAAGAAGTCTGAGTACCTTGCTTGCCGCTGCTCAGGTAAGCCACCATGTCGCTTTCACTCAAGACACCATCATCCAGCAATTTACGCAAAGCAGCGAAATAATATGCCTGTCCGTTAGCCTTTTCGGGCATATAGATAGCTTCCACCCCATATGACAAAGCCAGATGACGCATCGTTTTTTCTTTATAACAGATGGCCAATACAGGATATTTGCCACGGAAAGCAGCAATATTACGTGCGGTACGCCCGCTGAAACTGTCGGTAATAATGGCGCGGATATTCAGTTTGCTGGTAGCCTTTACTGCCTGTTTTGCCAGGAAAGCGGTTACATCATTGGAGTTTTCATCCAAAGGAATACGGATGTCATTCTCGGCCAGTTTATCTTTCTCGGCCTGCGCTGCAATCTTGGCCATCGTCTTCACGGCTTCCACCGGATACTTGCCGTATGCCGTTTCCCCACTCAGCATCAATGCATCCGTGCGGTAGTAAATAGCATTGGCAATATCGGTCACTTCAGCACGGGTAGGACGCGGATTATTAATCATGGTATGCAACATCTGGGTAGCAACAATCACCGGTTTCTTTGCCAGAATACATTTTTTGATCAACAGACGCTGAATGCCGGGAATTCGTTCCTGAGGAACCTCAATGCCCAAGTCACCACGAGCCACCATGACTCCGTCGGCCACTTCCAATATTTCATCAATATTGTCCACTCCTTCCTGATTTTCGATCTTGGCGATAATCTTAATGTCGCTGCCGTATGCATCCAGTATCTGACGGATATCCAGCACATCCTGCTTATTACGAACAAACGAATGTGCTATGAAATCAATGTCCTTTTCAATAGCATACAGTATATTGTTACGGTCCTTTTCTGTCAAAGAAGGAAGATTGATGCGCACACCCGGTACATTTACACTCTTACGGTTACCCAAAGTAGCTTCATTCTGCACCTCACACAACAAATACTCGTCTGTCTTCTCAATCACACGCAGCTCCAGATCACCATCATCAATCAGAATATCGCCATCCACCTGGAGATCATGCACAAAACCGGGATAAGATACAGCAATACATTCACGGGTCGTTTCTTGTGCAGGATTGCCTACAATCTTCACTTTGTCACCAATCTGATAAGGAATAGGCTCGCCGCCCGCAATAGCAGTAGTACGCACTTCGGGCCCTTTTGTGTCCATCAATATGGCAATACGGTTGGAAACCTCACGTACATTGGTTATCAATTTTTCAAAACCTTCACGCGAAGCGTGAGCCGTATTCATACGGACCACATTCATACCGGCCTTGAAAAGATCTCTTATAAACTCTACCTCGCAACGCTGATCTGAGATGGACGCTACGATTTTTGTTTGTTTCAACATCATAATCTTATCACCTTATATTATACCTAAACGTTTTATTTTCTCATTAACAAAGCCTCAATCGCCAAACGATATGAATGAAGCCCGAACCCACAAATCACTCCCGCACAAGCACAGGAAATCATCGACTTATGGCGAAACTCCTCACGGGTATGTACATTCGAGATGTGCACCTCAACCACGGGAGCTGTCACGGCGCGGATAGCATCCTGCAAAGCAATGGAAGTATGCGTATAAGCCCCTGCATTCAACACGATGCCGTCATAATCAAAACCCACTTCGTGTATTTTGTTGATCATCTCACCTTCCACATTCGACTGATAATACGCTATTTCAATGTCCGGATAAGTACGGCGCAATTCCACCAGATAGTCTTCAAATGAAACAGCGCCATAAATGGAAGGTTCCCGTTTGCCTAATAAATTGATATTAGGTCCATTAATAATTTGTATTTTCATATTTATACTATATCTGAACTTTTTCTACCTTTGCAGGGAATTTGGGTACAAAGGTAGAAAAAAGAAATGAAAAGAACCGAGAAAACAGACAAGATATTGGTGAAATACAAACAATATTTAAAGTTGGAGAAATCGTTATCTGACAATACGGTAGATGCTTATCTTACTGACCTGGACAAGTTACTGGCTTATCTTACATTAGAAAACATCAACATTCTGGATGTCCGGCTTGAAAATCTGGAAGATTTCTCGGCCGGATTACATGATATCGGCATCCACCCCCGTTCGCAGGCACGTATCTTGTCGGGCATCCGCTCTTTCTACCGTTTCCTCATTATGGAAGATTACCTGAAAGCCGACCCGACAGAATTGCTGGAATCCCCCCAGACAGGTTTCAAACTGCCCGAAGTAATGACTGTAGAAGAGATAGACCTGCTGATAGGAAGCATAGACCGCAGCACCAAAGAGGGACAGCGCAACAGGGCCATACTGGAAACGCTTTACAGTTGCGGGCTCCGCGTTTCCGAACTCTGCAACCTGAAATTATCCGAACTTTATTTTGAAGAAGGCTTCATCAAAGTGGAAGGAAAAGGAAGCAAACAGCGGCTGGTTCCTATTTCACCGCGCGCCATCAAGGAAATCAGGCTCTACTTCACCGACCGTAACCTGATGAAAATAAAGCCGGGATTTGAAGACTTTGTCTTTATCAGCAATTTCGGGAAGAACATCTCCCGCATCATGGTTTTCCATATCATCAAAGAACTGGCAGCCCGGATAGGTCTGAAAAAAAAAATCAGTCCTCACACTTTCCGCCATTCTTTTGCAACACATTTGCTGGAAGGAGGCGCCAACTTGCGTGCCATACAGTGTATGCTGGGACATGAAAGTATCGGGACAACAGAAATTTATACACATATAGACCGTAATATGCTACGCAGTGAAATCATAGAACATCACCCCCGTAACATCAAATTCAGAGAAAAAGATAATAAAGGTTCTATATTCTAAAATATTTTAAGATAAATTGAAAAAAAAGCAGGCTAAGAAGCTAGCATATAATAGAGTTTTTCCTATCTTTGTCCCCAAAGAGACGCACAAAAACGTACTATAGCGAATTTTACATTACAAACGTTAAATTAATAAGTAACTATGATTAAAAAGTTGTATTTGCCCTTAGTGGCTTTATTGGTCCTTGCCTTATCATCATGCGGCAAGATGGGAGAATTGTCTTCTGACTATTTCACAACTAACCCTGAAGTGCTTGAAGCAATCGGTGGTAAAGTGCCTGTGACAATTAATGGTAAATTCCCCGAAAAGTATTTCAAGAAGAACGCAACTGTTGAAGTTACCCCCGTTCTGAGATGGAAAGGCGGCGAAGCTAAAGGCCAGCCCGCTGTATTCCAAGGAGAAAAAGTAGAAGGAAACAATCAGACTATCGCTTACAAGGCAGGTGGCAGCTACACGATGAAAGCTTCTTTCGACTACGTTCCCGAAATGGCAAACTCTGAACTTTATCTTGATTTCAAGATTACAAAAGGAAAGAAATCATACACTATTCCTTCTGTGAAAATCGCTGATGGCGTTATCGCGACTTCTGAACTGCCTACTGCTGCCAGCTCCAACGCATCATACGCTAACGATGCTTTCCAACGCATTATTAAAGATGCTCAGACTGCCAACATCATGTTCTTGATCCAGCAAGCCAACTTGCGCAACAGCGAATTGAATTCTGACGATATCAAAGAATTCCATAAGAAAGTGGCTGAAATTAATGCCGACACAAAGAACTACAAACTGAACAACATCGAAATTTCTGCATACGCTTCACCTGATGGTGGTGTGGAACTGAACACCGGTTTGGCTGAAAACCGTGAAGCAAACACAGAAAAATATATGGAACGCCAGTTGAAGAAGGGCAAGATTGATACTAACCTGGATGCAAAATACACTGCACAAGACTGGGAAGGCTTCCAAGAACTGGTATCTAAATCAAACTTGCAGGATAAAGATTTGATCTTACGTGTTCTTTCTATGTACAATGATCCTGAACAAAGAGAAGCTGAAATCAAGAATATCTCTTCTGTATACAAAACTTTGGCTGACGAAATCCTGCCTCAGTTGCGTCGTGCCCGTTTAACTGCCAACTATGACATCATCGGTCGTAGCGATGACGAAATCAACGAAGCATTCAACTCTGATCCTAAAGTATTGAGTGTAGAAGAATTATTGTACGCTGCTACACTGACTAACGACAACGCTCGCAAAGAAGCTATCTTCACCAAGACAACTCAACTTTATCCGAACGATTTCCGTGCTTATAATAACTTGGGTGAATTGGCATTCGCTGCCGGTGATGCTGCTAAAGCAGAAAGCTACTTCAAACAAGCTGCTTCTAAGAACGCTAACGCTCCTGAAGTAAACGCTAACCTTGGTCTTTGCGAATTGGTTAAGGGCAATGTTGCAGCTGCCGAAACTTACTTAGGCAAAGCTACAGGTGCTAACGCTGCCGGCGAAGCTTTGGGTAACTTATATATCAAACAAGGCCAGTATGACAGAGCTGTCAACTCATTCGGTGACGCTAAGACTAACAGTGCCGCTCAAGCTCAGATTTTGGCTAAAGACTATAACAAAGCAAAAGCTACTTTGTCTGCAATCAAGAATCCGGATGCAATGACTGACTACTTGATGGCTATCGTTGGTGCTCGCACAAACAATGCTTCATTGGTAAGCAGCAGCATCAAGAGCGCAATCGCAAAAGATCCTTCAATGGCTGAAAAAGCTGCTAACGATCGCGAGTTCGCTAAATACGCTGATGCTATCAAATAATATAACTAGATATCATCTTGTCTAGTTTTTTAGATGATTATGACTGAAACCGGAGGCTTCGTGATGAAGCTTCCGGTCTTTTTATGTAAAATAACCTTCATTTATACCTGCCTTTAGCCACAAAATGCGTATTTTCGCAAAAAATATCTTGAAATGAAAAAATTACTATTCTTTCTTTTCACTCTTGTTGTGCTGGCAAGCGGCTGCGGCAAGAAAAATACATTCACCTTGGAAGGAAGCATTAAAGGACTTCCTTCAGACACTATATTAGTATTTTATCAAGAACCCGATTACAAGCTGGATACCATACTCCTCTCAAAAGGTAAATTCACTTACACCATTACCCCTGACACATTTACTATCTTCTCATTACTATTGGGAGAAAAACAAATCTTACCGATATATGCTGATAAAGGAGAAAGTGTTACCCTAAACGGAATGGCCGGAAAGATAGAGGTTAAAGGAAAGGGAGAAAACGCACAACTGGCAAAACATATCCAGTACCTTAGCACCTTAGAAAATAACAAGGCAGCTGTTATGACTGCTGTGGATTCGTTGATTAAAACCAACCCAAGCTCGTACAGCAATATCTATCTGATAGACAAATATTACGTACAGGACTCGCTTCCTGATTACAACCACATAGATCAGCTGATAAAAGGACTAAGCGGTATTATAAAAGACACACCTTATATTATAGAACTCCAGAATAAATTAAGTGAGAAAAAAGAACTGACAGAACATCGCTACGTTTCCAACATCTCGTGCACGGATAAAAAAGGAAAGACCGTCAACTGGAACAGTGTAAAAGGGAAATATGTCCTTTTGGATTTTTGGGCAAGCTGGAACAAAGAAAGCATTGCCACACAAGATTCTTTAGTATCCGTACAAAAGGCATTGAAAAAAGACAAGTTTGTTATTATCAGCCTCTCCCTTGATCTGGATAAAAAGGAATGGATGGAGAAAATCATTCAAAGAGATACCACGCAATGGAAACAAGTTTGCGATTTCAAAGGCTGGAACAATTCCATTGTCAAGCAACAAGGCATAACCCGGATTCCTGCCAATATACTGATAGGTCCTGACAAGCGGGTCATCACACAAGATATACGGGGCAAAGAACTGATAGACAAAGTGAGACAGCTGACAGAACAAGATAAAGAGAAAGAAAAAGCCGCCAAAGAGGCAGAACGTGCTCGAAAGAGACAAAATAAAAAATAAAAGAATGCTGGTAAAAGTCTATGGAGCAGCCGTTCAAGGTATCGACGCTACCATTGTAACTATTGAAGTAAATAGTTCACGAGGTATAAAATTCTTCCTTGTCGGTCTGCCGGACTCGGCCGTGAAAGAAAGTCATGAACGTATTATTTCCGCCTTACAGGTAAACGGATATAAATTCCCCACTTGTCAAATTGTAGTGAATATGGCCCCTGCCGACATACGCAAGGAGGGGTCTGCATACGACCTTCCGCTAGCAATCGGAATATTGGCCGCTACCCAAATCGTATCGGAAGAAAAACTTTCACGTTATCTTATTATCGGAGAACTTAGCCTGGATGGAAGCCTTCAACCAGTCAAAGGAGCCCTCTCCATAGCTATCAGTGCCCGCGAGCAAGGTTTTGAAGGCTTCATACTTCCCAAACAAAATGCGCGGGAAGCTGCTGTAGTAAACAACCTGAAAGTATATGGCGTAGAAAATATCAAAGAGGTCATCGAATTTTTCAATAATGAACGCAATCTGGAGCCTAGCATCGTCAATACACGGGAGGAATTCTATGAACACCAAAGTAGCTTTCCATACGATTTTGCTGATGTGAAAGGACAAGAAAGTGTAAAACGCGCATTGGAAGTAGCCGCGTCCGGAGGACACAACCTGATTATGATCGGTTCACCCGGAAGTGGGAAGTCCATGATGGCAAAGTGTATGCCAAGCATTCTCCCTCCCCTTTCATTGGGTGAAAGTCTGGAAACGACTAAAATACATTCAGTAGCAGGAAAATTAGGAAAAGACAGTTCACTGATTGCCATCCGGCCTTTCCGTAGTCCCCATCATACAATTTCGCAAGTAACATAAATATACGATTTGGTGGTGAATATTTTTTTTTCTATATTTGTATCCGTAACCAATAATATATTCTTTCACTATGAAATGTATATTACTAGTCAGAGTTTCTACAGAAGCCCAATCCTATGAAGAACAGGAAAATGAGCTATATGACTTGGCTCATTTCTATGGGTATAAAGATAAGAACATTTCTTCAATAGCTACTAAAGAAAGTGCTATAAAATTGGATGAGGAGGAAAGATTTGGTCTCAACCGTATGAAAGAGCTGCTTGAAACAGGTGAATATGACTGTGTATTCGCTTGGGAAATCTCACGTATAGCCAGAAGAAAAAAAATATTATTCAGTATCCTTGAATATCTTACTACCAAGGGAATCCAACTAATCATCAAAGAGCCTAGAATTAGACTACTCAAAGATGACAGGACTATTGATGAAGGTGCCGAAACAATCTTCACCCTATATGCCCAACTTGCAGAATCTGAAATGAGGAATAAGATTGCCCGTTTTTCCAGAGCTAAAAAAGAAGGCTATAATAAAGGTAAATATATGGGTGGAAAAATAAAACTAGGTTATAAAGTTTCCGAAGATGGTTATTGGGAAATTGATGAAGAGGATTCCAAATTGGTCCGCCTTATCTTTGACATGTATATTTCCGGCGAATACAGCTTGGCAGAATTAGGAAAAGAATTAAAGTCCAGAGGTTATTTTAAAAACCTATCTATTACCAATGTAAAAGCAGAAATGTATGGTTTACTAAAGAATCCGATTTATCGTGGCATAAGGACTAGTAACAATATCTACCCTCAGATTATAGATGATGATACATGGGAGAAATGCCGTAAGAAAAGAGAAGAAAATAGAACTCGCCCCAAAGCAAAAACGCCTCACCTATTGACACCTTTAATCCGTTGTTCTTGTGGTGCGTCATATTCAGTTAATCTCATGGATGCAACATATTCATGTAGGGTAAAACATAATGCCGTAGAAAAAGGATTATCCCATTCTCCAGACATCAATATTAATATGATTGAGTCATTGGCATGGTATGTAGCTTTACAGGAATTACATGAGGATATGATCAATAAACGGAATAATGCCAAAGAAAACTATGAGAAAGAAATACAGGTTTACAATCAGAAGATAGCCCATTCACGTGAAGTATTGGAATCGACCATGCAGAGACGTTCCGATCTTGACGAGAATTATTTTGTCCATGGCCGCTTCACAAAAGAGAAATATGAAGAACTGGCCCAAAAGCAAAATGATATAATAAAGGTAGAGCAAGGTAATATAAGAAAGTATGAAGCTGCAATATTAAACATGGAGAAACAGATTCAAGCGGACATTACCTTTGATGATATGATTGATTCTCTCAATCAGTCCTATGAAACCTTGAAAAATGGGACAGATATAGAAACCATGAGAAAAATCACCCACAGATACATTACGGATATTTATATCGAACCGTGGGAAGGTAAGGCAACATCCTTTTGGAAAAAGGTGACGATCAAAACTATCCATGATACTGACAAGAAAAAAAAGATAGAACAATTCAAAGAGCAGGGACTGGATGGCATTATTTTTACTCTCAAGGATATGTTCTATGTTAATACCCTCCACAAGAAAGCATATTGGAATGAAGATATGATGAACTGTGTACCAATGGTTTATATAGAAAGAATAACCAGAAAAAGAGGAAAAAGGACGAAAAAAAAGAAAATGGGAATAAGAGAATGCAGAAAATCATAACGTTTCTTCAATTTTAACTAGAGATTATTAATTATACAATTGGTTTAGAATTATTCTTTCTCTTTGTATAAACTAATTTTTCATATAAAAAACAGAACTGCATGAGTTATATGATTAACCTTACTAACATTATAGGAGAGTTTCCTGCATGGAATTTATCAACTGAGACAAGAAAAAATAAATATTTGGAATTTGAAGCTCCGAAGAGAAAATTCCAAAGAGAGCTGAATATTCTCAATTATACCAAATGTTCTGTTCGTGACTTATCTTTTTTCGCTAAATATCCTTTATTGAAAAAAATAATATCGTTTTTACAGGATAATGTTGAGACTCAAAACATGGACATTGCCTTGTTTTTAGAAATTGCTATCCTTTTAGCCTATCATGTTAAATTATCTGCAAAATCAGTAGCAAATTCAATCAACTATTTTTTGAAATGTCGCAATGAATTAACAAATAGCACTCATAAGATCTCACTTGCAGGATTAGAAATACTTGATGAGATAACAGCACTGATAAGAGAGTGTGAATTAGGGCTAATCGATAAATCATCCAGTTTGCTAAAAAAGAAGTTGTTTAAAGATGAGGATTCAATCAATTTTGGAGAGGAAAGATTATATCCCAATGATTGTATTTTCGGATATTTACTACAGGAACACATCTCAGGTTATCTTCTCTGTTTGGTTACAGAGCCATTCGTTGAATTGTTTTATACCAATACTTCTTCAGTTAATCCCTGCTTTACGTTATTTAATGCTTTATGTTTCAAAGGCGAAATCAAAAGTTTCATTACAAAGGATGAAAATTTGTCCTATAGTGCTATAATAAAACAAAAAGATAATCCATTAGCGACATGTCTGGCTGTCACCTTAGATAAAATCACCTCATCTAATAGAATAAGCAGCCAATGGATTCTGGACAATATATCTCAAAACTATATAACTACTTTTCGTAAGCTTTGGTGGCTAAGTTCTATTTATGCAAAATATCATTCCAAATATTCTAATGAACTTAACAACAACAGAAACTTATTTGCCCAAGTAGAAAAGATTATTAAACTCGTAGAATTGGAAAGTGGCAAAAAACTAGTGATGCCCGATAATTATCCTATATCTAATGTCTTTCCAGAAACTATGGAAATGAAGAAAGAATCACCAGACGGAAAAAAAGGAGTAACTGAATTAGGTGTCTATTATTCTCAAAGAGAGAAGGACATAAACAGCCTTACTCAACAAAGCAATAATGACAAGGATAGGGAAAATTCCTTTTTTATATTGCCCGATGATTATTTTGAACAGCTTTCTGACAGTTGTGAGCGTATCTGTATAGATGACATCAAAGAAATTATAAAAAAGCAAGGAGTACAGAAATTCTATGTATTTATAACCATAGAACAACCAAAACTAATCAGAAATATCCGAGTGTAAATCTTTAATTACCAGCATATTCTA
>NZ_JAVHZY010000043.1:0-31268 GCF_031119655.1 Phocaeicola sp. GP0067 | reverse complement strand
GAGAAAACAACAAAAGGAAGTATGAATCTGAAAAGACTAAAAGCGGGATGGGATGAAAACTATTTGTCACAACTTTTGCAGGACAATAATTTTTAATGCGTCGGCCCTGTAGTTTGGTTGAGCAATCATGAAGGAATTTTGATGTAAACCTGTTCCTATCCTTGCGTAACTACATCCCTATGTTTGTATCGTATAATCGGGAGATATGCTTTGTGCTATCGGTATAAATCCGTAAAGGCTGCATTGGGCATGACATGGAAGAGAAAAAGCCTGAAAAACGGCTGTCTCTTGAATTTCGGGAAATAGATAAATATTAATGTATGTATCTGATAGTAAGTAATATACGTCTGTGTGAGAAAGTAAACACTGTGAGGGCATGAGGGCATTTATGAGAGCATAAAGATGATACACTCATAATATAGTGCATTGTTAATGAGATGATTATCATCGTTAATGAGGGCATGAGAGCATATTGTCTTCCAACTTTTTTGGTAAACTTGCTGAAGGAATAAGAAATATGTTTCTTTGAAATCTATATAGTTAGAAAAATTGCCGTATTCTTAGGTTATAGATGTCTTTAGACGGATAGGGTAATATTTTATCGCACCTATTTTGTATTTTTGTAAAAAGGAGTGTTTTGTATGGAGAACATAATCAGAAAGATAAGAACTTACCATCCTGTTTCGGGGTAAAGCGTTGGGAACATTGACACAACTTTTGGAGAGGCATATATTCCCGGCAGAAACACTTCTTATCATCATATCAGTTATGAAGTGATAGGGTACAAGGATATAATAGGATGTACGGGTTCCTATTAAGGGGCAAAAAAGAATAGGAGTAAGGGTAAGTAGTCTTTTAATTCTTTCCGTAATTGTTTTAGTGCCTGTTGAATTCTGTAATCTACCGTTTTGGAAGATATGTTTAATTCTTCTGCAATTTCCTGATAGGTCTTGTTTTGGAAACGATGCATTTCAAAAGCTACCCGATAAGATTCTGGAAGATTAAGTATTGCTTTTTCTATTTTTTGTGTTAATTCTTCTATAATATAGAAATCAGGATCTTCGAATAGTTCCTGTATGTCCGGAGTGAGTATATTTTCTATTTGGAATCGAAGAGAATTTCTGGTCATTAAGGTATAACATTTGTTTTTTACTGCCTTGAACAAATAATGATGAACAGAAGAATCTATATGATTTGTTTTTCTATTTTCCCATATCTGTAACATGGTATCTTGAACCACTTCTTCTGCATCTTCTAATGAAACAAAACTGCGGGCAAAAGCACAAAGCATAGCATAATATTTGATGAATAAAGTATCAAATGCCTTCTTATTTCCCTGTTGCATGGATATATACAGTTGCTTGTCTATCAAATTATCATTTGTGGTTTCCATAGATTATAGAAGAAAATGTTATTGCAAAAATACATAATTTTAATCATGAAAGTACCTATTCGAAAAATAATTCAAAAAAAACAGTTTTTGGTTTAGGAACTTTTGATCTTGGTTAGACTTATTATAAAAGGACATTATGATAAATTCAGATACCCGAATAGATGAAGCGCTTTTACTCCGTTATTTTGAAGGAGAAGTGACTCTAAGTGAGAAAGATGAGATTGAAAAATGGATTATCTCTTCCGAAGCAAATAAAAAGCTGGCCAAACAGATTTATTATCTTTCTTTTGCCACAAAAACAATGGATACCTTAAAACGGACTGATGCACGGGCTGCCTTGAAGGAAGTCAGAGGCAGGATAAGAAGGGAACGACAGCTACAATGGGGGCGATGGGCACAGCGTGCCGCTGCTATTCTTGCCATACCTTTGTTGCTGTCTACTTTATATTTATATTATAATGCCGATAGACAGGATGAGATGAGCTTTATTGAAGTCCGCACTAATCCGGGAATGATTACAACTATTGTTTTGCCAGATAGTTCCCGCGTATGGCTGAATTCGGAATCTTATTTGAAATATCCCGTTCGTTTTGCTAAAAATGAACGAAATGTAATATTACAAGGAGAAGGATATTTTTCTGTTAGAAAAAATGTGGATAGCCGTTTTACCGTTCAGACTCCTCATCACACTCAGATTCAAGTGCTGGGTACTGAGTTTAATGTAGAAGCTTATGAAAAAGAGGATGAAGTAAATACCACCTTGGTATCTGGAAAAGTACAGTTCCAATATGATTCAGAAAGAGGAAAAAAACGAATGGATCTGTTGCCTGGTGAGAAGATTACCTATAATTCTATATCAGGGGAGGTTTTTGTTTCACGGGCGGCTGTTCTGTCGGATATTTCTTGGAAAGAGGGTAAGATTATACTTTATAAAACTCCTATTGAAAAAGCGTTACGTATGCTAAGCAAACGGTTCAATGTGGATTTTGTGATAACAGATCCGGCATTGAAAGAAAATTCGTTTACTGGAACTTTTATACATCAACGTTTGGATCGTATTTTGGAGCATTTTAGAATATCTTCCGGGCTTCGTTTCCGTTATATTGAAACAACAGATAGTACACAAGAAAAGAGTAAAATAGAAATTTATTAATCCATCTGAAGCTAATATGAGAAACAAACATCCACCAAAAGAAAAATACGGGAAAATAATGGCGTATTCTCCCGTATAAAACAAAGTCTTTTCAGAAATCCCTGCTTATTTGACGATGAGCAGAAATTGTAAACTTTAAATCGATACAAATTTATGCAAAATTATCTATGTACCCAATTGTTTTGGGTTGTAAAAACACATTGGTTAACCTTAAAAAAAATTCCATTATTTATGCGACTATTTATTATTATGTTTTTATTTGCCGTCGGAGTAATGAGGGCGGCGGATAGCTATTCACAAAATGTGTTGCTTGATATTGAAGTTCAGAACCAAACCATAGAAAAGGTCTTGGGGGAGATTGAAAAACAGTCTGAGTTTACTTTCTTTTATAATGATAAACAGATAAATGTAAATCGTTTGGTATCTGTCACCGTTACAAAGGAAACGATTTTTAAAGTATTGGATAAAATTTTCAAAGATACAGGTATTTCTTATTCAATTCTAGATAAAAGTATTATACTTTCAAATAGAAAAGCAAATATAAATGTTGGGCTTGAAAATAAGAAAATTAATGGAACGGTGTTCGATGCAAAAGGAGAGCCTATTATTGGTGCCAATGTTCGTGTAAAAGGTAGCACTTTGGGGACTATAACGGATTTGGATGGAGTTTTTTCTTTGGATGTTCCGGAAAATGCAATATTGGAAGTTAGTTATATCGGTTATGAAAGTCAGACAGTTCATGTTGCCGACAAGACTCAGTTCTCTTTTATATTGAAAGAGGATACTGAAGTGTTGGAAGATGTCGTTGTGATTGGCTATGGTAGTGTCAAGAAATCTAATCTGACAGGAGCTGTTGCTTCCGTAAAAATGGAAGAAGTTCCACAAACAGCTACTACTGAGGTTTCTAATTTACTGATAGGACGTGTTCCCGGATTGTCTATTCGTCAGAATTCAGCAGCTCCCGATGGCGATTATAAAATGGTTATTCGTGGTTCTGCTTCAACGAATGCAGAAAATATTCCATTGTATGTTATTGATGGTTTTCCTGGAGGGGATATTAATGCGGTTAATCCAAATGATATAGAATCAATTGAGGTTTTGAAGGATGCTAGTTCTACTTCCATTTATGGTGCTCGTGCTGCCAATGGGGTGATTTTGGTTACTACGAAACGTGGAAAGCAAGGTAAAGTGAATATTAATTTTAAAGCAAATGCTTCTTTCCAGACTATGGCTAATCCTTATGATATGATGGATGCAAAGGAATATATGCAAATGTCTAATGATTTTTTTATTGAAGATTGGAAGTATAATAATAAGATTTATCCATATGGCAATGTTGATCCTAATACGGTAACTAGTAAACCTAAAATAGCATTTACAGATGACCAGTTAAAGAATGCGCGAAATGTAACCGACTGGTTTGATGAAGTGACCCGTACCGGTATCATTAATAATGAAAGCTTGTCTATTAATGGAGGCTCTGATAATTCTCGTTATTTGCTTTCTTTGGGGCATTTTGGACAAAAAGGAGTTGTATATAATAGTGGTTCCGAAAAATTTATGGGGAGATTAAGTATGGAAGTTGATCTCGCCAAATGGTTGACAACAGGTATGTCTGTTTCAGGGACTCAAATTTCAAATGATAAATTAGTATCGGCTTCTTCTGATAGTCAGGCAGGAGTTATTTCTGATGCATTGTTATATCCTAAATATCTTTCAATCTTTGATGATGAAGGTAAGTATCTGATTAATCCGGATCATCCTAATCATGCCAATCCGGTATCATGGAAAGAAATTACGAATGAAACAATAACTAATCGTTATCTGATAAATAATTTTTGGAATGTAACATTGACAAAGGAGTTGGTATTCAGAATGAGTTGGGGAGTCAATTCAAGCTTTGCCCGTACTAATCAATATTATCCTAAAACAATGTTGACCGGTTATGAGGCTAATTCAAAGGCTTATACGAAAGAGTTACGGAAAAATGATTATTTGTTGGATGCTACTTTGACTTATACAAAAGATTTGTTCAAGGGACATACTTTGAAAGTAATGGCAGGTTATGCCTATCAGAAATTTATAGAAGAATATATTGAGGCCGGTAATTCTGATTTTTTGACTGATGCTTTTGGAGTTAACAATTTGAATGCTGGTGGTGATCTTACAAAGACTGTCGGTAGTTCTAAGACAGTTACTAAGTATTTGTCTTATTTCGGACGTATTAATTATG
The DNA here is from genome assembly GCF_031119655.1 of Phocaeicola sp. GP0067. Taxonomy (NCBI): domain Bacteria; kingdom Pseudomonadati; phylum Bacteroidota; class Bacteroidia; order Bacteroidales; family Bacteroidaceae; genus Phocaeicola; species Phocaeicola sp. GP0067. The sequence goes on along the minus strand of NZ_JAVHZY010000043.1, from coordinate 26,489 downwards.
ATATTTCTGATAAATATTTGTTTACATTTACTCTTCGTGCTGATGGTAGTGATCGTTTCGGTAAAGATAATCGTTTTGGTTTCTTCCCATCCGGAGCTTTTGCTTGGCGTGTTATCGAGGAAGAATTTATGAAAAGACAAAGTGTATTGTCTAATTTGAAATTACGTTTAAGTATTGGTCAGACGGGTAATGCAGAAATCGGAGGTAACACTTATGGTTATTATGGAACTGGTTATAACTATGTGTTTGGAAATGCAGTGGTTAATGGGGTGGCAGAAAAGCAACTTGCTAATCGTAAATTAAAATGGGAAACTACAACGGAATGGAATGTGGGGCTTGACTTTGGATTTTTTAATAATCGTTTGACCGGTTCATTTGAATATTTCAATAAAATTGTTAGTGATTTGCTTGATAAACGTAATGTGGGATCTTATTATCCGGTATCTGAAGTAGCTGATAATTTGGGTGAAACACAAAGCTCAGGTGTAGAATTGCAATTAAGTTCCGTAAATATCCGTACTAAAGATTTTCAGTGGAGTACTGATTTGAATTTGTCCAGTTATAAAGATCGTTGGAGAAAGAGAAATCCATATACTATCTTGTCAGTGTATAATACGACAACAGATCCTTTACATGTGAAATGGGGATATGTGAGTGATGGAATTATTCAGATAGGTGAGAATGTCCTCCACATGTCTGATGCAGCACCTGGTAGCATAAAAATAAAAGATTTGAATGGTTGGTTGAAAGATGCTAATGGTGATTATATTTTAGATAAAGATGGGCGCAAGCAGTTATCCGGTGAGTCTGATGGAATGATTGATGATGCTGATAAAGTTATAATTTGCCGTGAAACTCCAGATTTGAGTTTCGGTATTGGCAATACATTAAATTACAAAAACTGGGATTTAAGTTTCTTCTTTTATGGTGAAATAGGCCGTGAACTGTACAATAATACTCGTTCGCAGTTTTTGAAGGCAGAACGTTTCCGTTATAGTGATAATGTCCCGACTGATGCACGAGACCGTTGGTCAAGTACTAATCCTGAAGGTAAGTATCCGTCAGGTTTGTATACTAAGTATTATAATGATACTGATTTTTGGGTGGAACCTGCTGATTTTGTCCGCTTGAAAAATATTACATTGGGATACACTTTTCCTAAAAAAGCTTTTGGGGGTATTTTTAGCAATGCGCGTCTGTTTGTAGATGCTCAAAACTTGTTTTGTATAACCAATTATACGGGAGCGGATCCTGAGACGGATAATAGTTATTCTTCTTATCCTAATCAAAGGACATTCTCATTTGGTATTGATTTAACTTTCTAAATAGTAAAAGTCATGAAAAATAAATTTGTAAAATATATTTTATCTGTAGCTGTCGCAAGTTGTATGACCGGATGTTTCGATCTGGACCATGAAGAATTTTATAATATCGATGCGGATGGTTTCCCAAAATCGGAGGCGGAACTGGATGCATCTATTGTAGGTGTATATAATACATTGGCTGATAGTTATATACAGTCGGGAATGGATAATTGTGGAGCTATTCTGAATATGTTGCCGACTGATGAAATGAATACTTCGTGGGAACATACTTGGAGGCAGCAGGATCGATTCTTATGGACGGCAAATGATTGTACAGCTCCGGAAAATGTTTATTTCAAATATCAAAGAGGGGTAACTAAAGCCACTCGAATCATTGATGCTTTGGAAAAAGCTGATATAGCCGAAGCTAAAAAGAAAAGAGGAATGGCTGAATTGAGAGTACTTAGAGTATTATATATGCAATTGTTGCATTCTTTATTCGGTCCTGTTCCTGTTGTCATAGATCCGAAAGTGGCGAATGATGTTTCTGTAGAGTGGAAACCTTCTCGTCCGACAGAAGATGAGATGCTTTCTTATATGGTAAAGGAAATTGAAGAGTCCTATCGGGATTTGGCTGTTGTCCCATCGGCTGCTGATTGGGGGCATTTTACACAGGGAGCGGCATTGACGTTATTGATGAAGATATATATGGGTGCCAAACAGTTTGACAAAGTCAATCAGGTGGCTGATGAGATTATAGGCTTAGGCACTTATGAATTATTGCCTGATTATAAAGCTGTTTTTGATATAAATAATGAAGGTGTAACTCATAAGGAAGCTATATTTGTAATAGGGCAGACTACTTCAAATGCCAAGTATGCTTGGACATGGTTTGCTTGTGTTATGCCATCGAGTCCATTATATGCGGGAACTTATTTGAAAACGATTTGGGGAGGTTTGAAAATGCCTTGGACTTTTTATGATAAATATGAAGAACAAGACAAACGTTTAGAAACGATAGTTCGGTATTATACGGATACGGATGGGAATAAAGTGGATTATAGACAAGTGGATCATCCCAAAGCGACAGGTGCTGCTCCGATGAAATATTCGGAAGACCCGGAACAGAAAGGTGAAAGGCAGTCCAATGATTTTATTATGTTCCGCTATGCGGACGTTTTATTGGCAAAAGCTGAAGCTATGAATGAGTTGAATGGTCCGTCAGAGGAGGCTATAGAATGGGTTAATCAAATACGTCGTCGGGCAAATGCAACAGAAATAAAACTGGTCGATTTTAATAAGGATACGTTTCGTGATTTTATTTTAGATGAACGGGGACGTGAACTATATTGTGAAGGACATAGACGGGATGATTTAATCAGACATGGAAAATATATAGAATATGCCCGTAAGGATGGGATGGATGCAAAAGATTATCATATTTTATTCCCGATTCCACAAAAAGCCTTGAATGAAAATAGTAATTTAAAACAGAATCCCGGATACGAAAATTGATACTTAATGTGGGGAAGAGAAAATTCTTATATGCTCTTCCCTATATTTTTATAAATTTATTGTAAGTGTAAAAAGCACCGTAAATACGATAAATAATACAGGCTTTATGGACGAATTTCCATATTATTGTATCTTATTCTATGGAATCTAATTCCATTTCGTCTTATTTTTGCAATATTGAAAATAAAAACTATGAAATACAAAAAACTCATTTCTTTTCTAGCTTTCTTTTTAGCTGTTTTGTCAGTATATGGACAGAACCCTTTTATCTTGAAATCAGGTGAACCGGTGACTATTGCCTGTGGTAATTCAGAGGAAGAAGTTGTACATACAGCTTTGAATTTGCTCAATCGTGATGTGGAGTCTGTTTTTTCTACCCGCATAATCGTTACTCCGGAAAGTAAAAAAGGAATGATTATAGTCGGAACCATCGGACAAAGTGATTTGATCGATAAGGCAGGTGTTGATTTATCTCCTATAAAAAATAAAAAAGAAGCTTTTCTGCTGGCTGTTTCTTCCACTGGTAAATTAGTTATAGCCGGCAGTGACAAGCGTGGTACTGCGTACGGCGTCATGGAACTTTCACGGTTGATAGGCGTTTCTCCATGGGAGTGGTGGGCAGATGCGACCCCTGCAAAGAAAGAGATTTTTCAACTACCGGCTTCTTATCGGAATATGCAGTCTCCTTCCGTAGAATATCGGGGGATTTTTATCAACGATGAGGACTGGGGGCTTACCCCTTGGAGCTGGCAGACATACGAGCCAAGTGATGTGAAAGGACAAATCGGTCCGAAAACACATGAGCGGATTTTTGAGTTATTGCTTCGTCTGCGTGCCAATACCTTCTGGCCGGCTATGCATGGCTGTTCTGTACCTTTTTATTTTACACCGGGCAACAAAGAAGTGGCTGATAAGTTTGGTATTTTCATTGGAACTTCTCATTGTGAACCGATGATGCGGAATACCAATGGTGAGTGGAAACGGGATGGAGTGGGAGAGTATGACTATGTTCACAACAGTGCTCATGTCTTGTCCTTTTGGGAACAACGCGTAAAGGAGGTTGCAGGGTTGGATAATCTGTATACTTTAGGTATGCGTGGCGTGCACGACGGTGCGATGAATGGTGCTAAGACCATAGAAGAACAAAAAGCCGTTCTGACTAAAGTGCTAAGGGATCAGCGCGATTTGTTGACTAAATATGTAAATAAGGATGTGACTCAAGTACCTCAAGTCTTTATTCCTTATAAGGAAGTGTTGGATGTGTACCATGCCGGGCTGCAAGTGCCCGATGAAGTGACGCTGATGTGGTGTGATGATAATTATGGTTATATCCGTCATTTCCCTACAGCGGCAGAGCGTGCCCGTAAGGGAGGAAACGGAGTGTATTATCATGTATCCTATTGGGGGCGTCCGCATGATTATCTTTGGTTGGGGACTGTCCATCCTTCCTTGGTATACCAGCAAATGTCCCTGGCATACGAACGGGGTATACAGAAAATGTGGATATTGAATGTCGGAGATATTAAACCGGCTGAATATCAGGTAGAACTTTTTCTGGATATGGCATGGAACCTGGAAGCGGTGAAGCGGCAGGGAGTCGTTGCTCATCAGCGTCATTTCCTGGAGCGTGAGTTTGGAAAAAATAGGGCTGACCGGTTACAGCCCGTCATGCAGGAAGCTTATCGTTTGGCTTATATCCGTAAGCCGGAATTTATGGGGAATACCCGCACGGAAGAGAAGGATCCTAAGTTTAAAGTGATCAGTGATTTGCCTTGGAGTGAACAGGAAATCAATGAACGTCTGGCAGCATATAGACAATTGTCAGATAAGGTGGAGCAGGAATGGCGTGCGCTTCCTGCACAGAAAAAAGAAACTTATTTTCAGTTGGTGAAGTATCCTGTCCAGGCGGCTGCTCAGATGAATAACAAACTGCTGACAGCCCAGTTGGCGCGTCGTGGAAAAGCTGATTGGGCGGATAGTGACAGGGCATATGACAGTATAGTTTCATTGACAAAACGCTATAACACAACAAAATGGAACCGTATGATGGATTTCCAACCACGCAGACTTCCGGTTTTCAACCGGGTGGAAAGAAAGGCACTATCGTCCGGGTTGCCTGAAAAACGTCAGGCTGTCTATACATGGAATGGCGCTGATTGCGCTGAAGGGGTATCGGCAATTTGCGAGGGGCTAGGCTATGAAGGGAAGGCGGTAGCCGTGTCAAAGAATAAAGAACTGACTTTTGAATTTACTGCATGGGAAACGGATTCTGTAGAGGTGGAAGTACGATTGCTGCCTAATCATCCGGTGGAAGGAGAACGGTTGCGTTTTACCATTTCATTGGATGGAAGTGCCACGGAGGCTGTTTCGTATGAAACCAAAGGACGCAGTGAAGAATGGAAGGAGAATGTTTTGTGTAATCAGGCTGTCCGCCGGATGGTTCTTCCTGTTGCACGGAAAGCTTCCCATCGTTTAATTTTTACTGCATTGGATGAAGGTGTGGTATTGGATCAGATATACCTTTATACACCTCGGATAAAATAGGGTGAACGAAGATATTCAGGGTATTTGTGCATACGGAAATTACAATGAAAAACAACTGATAAAATGAAGAAGACTTTTTTAAAATCCTTGGCTGGTATTGCGGCCGTAGCTTTTGCCGTATCATGTACGGCACCGGCTCCAAAGTATAAAACGGTGGTTGTCGATGCTCCTTTTGCTATGGAACCCATCAAAGAATGTGTTTTTCCCGAACAAGATTTTTCCATTGTGGATTATGGTGCGGTGAAAGGTGGGGAAACAGTGAATACGGAGGCCATCGCCAAAGCCATAGCAGCTTGTAATAAGGCCGGAGGAGGCCGTGTGGTTATTCCTGAAGGGGAATGGCTGACAGGACCTGTTCATTTTAAAAGTAATGTAAATCTTCATTTGGAAGAAAATGCCATATTACGCTTTACAGATAATCCTTCTGATTATCTGCCTGCTGTGATGACTTCATGGGAAGGTATGGAATGTTATAACTATTCTCCGTTGCTGTATGCTATGGATTGTGAGAATATTGCTATTACCGGAAAAGGGACACTGGCTCCTATCATGGATACTTGGAAAATCTGGTTCAAACGTCCTAAACCTCACATGGATGCTTTGAAAGAGTTATATACGATGGCTTCTACCGATGTACCTGTAGAACAGCGTCAGATGGCAAAAGGAGAAAACCATCTTCGTCCTCATCTGATTCATTTCAACCGGTGTAAAAATGTGCTGCTGGATGAATTCAAGATTCGCCAGAGTCCTTTTTGGACGATACATCTTTATATGTGTGATGGTGGTATCGTACGTAATCTGGATGTAAAGGCTCATGGCCATAATAATGATGGAATTGACTTGGAAATGAGCCGTAACTTCCTGATAGAGAACTGTGTGTTCGATCAGGGGGATGATGCTGTGGTTATAAAGGCAGGGCGTAACCAGGATGCATGGCGTCTGAATACTCCTTGTGAGAATATTGTGATACGCCATTGTGATATATTGAAAGGACATACGTTACTGGGAATCGGTAGTGAAATGTCTGGTGGTGTACGGAATGTGTACATGCACAATTGTACGGCTCCCGATTCTGTATTCCGTCTTTTCTTTGCTAAAACCAATCATCGCCGTGGTGGATTTATTGAAAATATCTGGATGAAAAATGTGAAGGCGGGAAAGATGCAACGTGTACTCGAAGTGGATACGGATGTGCTTTACCAGTGGCGTGATTTGGTACCTACCTATCAGGATAGCATTACATTCATCAACGGACTTTATATGGATAGTGTGACTTGCGACCGTACCGAGGCTGTTTATGATTTGAAAGGCGATGCCCGCCTTCCTATCAAAAACGTGGAAATAAGGAATGTGACTGTGGGGGAAGTGACAAAGTTTGTGAAGAATGTGGTAAATGCGGAGAATGTGGTGGAGGAAAATATAATTTACAAGGAGAAACAAGATAAACAATGAAAACACAAAAAAAACTATGGAGTGCTTTAGCAGCTCTGTGTGTGGCAACCGGTACGGTTGCCCAACCGGCCTACAATTATTCCAAACTGCAAAAAGAGCAGTTGGGGCGTGGCGTTGTGGCCATTCGTGAAAATCCATCGGACGTAGTGGTGTCGTGGCGTTACCTGTCTTCCGATCCGATCAATACTTCTTTCAATGTATATAGAAATGGAGAGAAAATAGCGGAAGTCCCCCATTCTACAGGTACTTTTTACCGGGATACTTACTCAGGTAATGAAAAAGCGGTATATACTGTAAAACCGGTGATAAATGGGGTTGAAACAGGTAAGTTGAATGGAAATTATACTTTGCCGGCTAATGCTCCGTCAGGTTATATCGATATTCCTCTGGACAGACCGGCGGAAGGTGTGACTCCTTCGGGACAAAAATACACCTATAGTCCTAATGACGCATCTATAGGTGATGTGGACGGCGACGGTGAATATGAAATTATCTTGAAGTGGGACCCCTCCAATGCACATGATAATGCACATGACGGTTATACAGGAAATGTTTATTTTGACTGTTATCGCCTGACCGGAGAAAAACTATGGCGTATTGACTTGGGGCATAATGTCCGCGCCGGAGCACACTATACCCAGTTTATGGTGTTTGATTTGGATGGAGATGGTAAAGCAGAAGTAGTCATGAAGACTTCTGATGGAACAAAGGATGGAAAAGGAAAGATAATAGGTGATGCCAAGGCTGATTACCGTGAACCGGGTATCACAGACGGAAATTCCCACGGAAATACACCTCGTAACCAAGGACGTATCCTGACTGGTAACGAATACTTGACCGTATTCAACGGACTAACAGGAGAAGCGATGAAAACAATTGATTATGTTCCGGCTCGTGGTAAGCTGACCGACTGGGGAGACAACCGTGCCAACCGCAGTGACCGTTTCCTGGCTTGTGTAGCTTATCTGGATGGAGTACATCCCAGTGTGGTGATGTGCCGTGGATATTATACCCGCACTGTGCTGGCGGCATTCGACTGGGATGGGAAGAACTTGAAACAACATTGGGTGTTCGACAGCAATAATCCGGGGTGTGGAGACTATGCCGGGCAGGGTAACCATAATCTTCGTGTAGGCGATGTGGACGGTGACGGATGTGATGAAATAATGTATGGTTCTTGTGCCATTGATCATGATGGAAAAGGATTGTATTCTACCCGTATGGGGCATGGAGACGCTATGCATCTGACACAATTTGCTCCCGGATTAAAAGGCTTGCAGGTTTGGGATTGTCATGAAAATAAGAAAGATGGTTCCACTTTCCGTAATGCGGCTACGGGTGAAGTGCTGTTTCAGGTGAAAAGTAGTATAGATGTAGGCCGGTGTATGGCTGCTGATGTTGATCCGCGCAATCCGGGAGTGGAGATGTGGTCATCCGATTCAAAAGGAGTACGTAATATAAAAGGTGAAGTGATTCGTCCTGACCTCAAGAGCTTTTCAGTCAATATGGCTGTATGGTGGGATGGAGATTTGCTTCGTGAGTTGCTGGATAAAAACAGGATAACCAAGTATGATTGGGAAGACGATGTATGTCGTCCGTTAATGATATTTGATGGAACGGATTCAAATAATGGTACGAAGTCCCATCCTTGTTTGCAGGGAGATATAATAGGTGATTGGCGTGAGGAGGTGCTGCTCCGTACGGAAGATAATTCGGCACTTCGTCTGTATGTGTCGCGGATACCGACTGAATACCGTTTTCATACTTTCTTGGAAGATCCGGTGTATCGTATCAGTATCGCTACTCAAAATGTGGCATACAACCAGCCTACCCAGCCTGGTTTTTATTTTGGACCGGATTTGAAAGAGGGGATATTTAGAGGTTATGAATTTAAAAATGAATAAAGACTATATACCATGAATCTGAAAACATTAAGCATGATGGGCGCTCTGTTGCTGCTGGCTGGAACGGGTGCGAATGCGCAAAAGAAGAAAGAAGTACTGAATGATTCGAATACGCCGTTACACTTGTTGCAACCTGCATACAAAGTGCCTTACGGTATGCTCACTACAGAGGAGATAAAGGCCGATATGGATCGTGTCCTTCGTTATTTGGAAAAGAATACTCCGACTCGTGTCGTTGATAAGAATACAGGTAAGGTTATTACGGATTATGCCAATATGACGGCTGATGCGCAGCTGGAACGAGGTGCTTTCCGTCTGGCAAGTTATGAATGGGGGGTGACTTATTCAGCTATGTTGGCTGCTGCTGAGGCTACGGGGGATCAGGCTTATTATAAATATGTAACAGATCGTTTTCAGTTTCTGGCCGAGGTTGCTCCGCACTTCCGTAAGGTATTGGAAAAGTATGGAACTGTAGATCCGCAGATGAAACAAATTCTGACTCCTCATGCATTGGATGATGCCGGGGCGGTGTGCGCGGCTATGGTCAAGGTGCAGATGAAGGAAAATTCACCGGAACTTAAGCCGTTGATTGATAATTATATGGATTTTATTGTGAATAAGGAGTATCGTCTTGCTGATGGAACATTTGCCCGTACCCGTCCACAACATAATACGCTGTGGTTGGACGATATGTTTATGGGTATTCCGCCGGTAGCTTGGTATTCATGTATTGCCGGTGATAAAAAGCAAATGTATTTGAGCGAAGCTGTACGTCAGATATTTCAATTTGCAGACCGTATGTGGGTACCCGGGAAAAACCTTTTCCGTCATGGATGGGTGGAAGGTATGCAGGATCATCCTGCTTTCCATTGGGGACGTGCCAATGGTTGGGCGTTGTTGACTATGTGTGAGGTATTGGATGTGTTGCCGGAGGATTATCCTCAGCGCGATAAAATTCTGGAGTTGTTCCGTGCTCATGTACGTGGTCTTGCTGCCTGCCAGAGTGGTGAAGGTTTCTGGCATCAGTTGCTGGATCGTAACGATTCTTATCTGGAAACCTCGGCCACGGCTATTTATGTATATTGCTTTGCCCATGCTATCAATAAAGGATGGATTGATGCTATGGCATACGGTCCGGTGGCACAGTTGGGATGGCATGCCGTTACCACCCAAATCAATGCGGAAGGTCAGGTGGATGGAACTTGTGTAGGTACAGGTATGGCTTTTGATCCGGCTTTTTATTATTATCGTCCGGTCAATGTGTATGCTGCCCACGGCTATGGACCGGTACTTTGGGCGGGTGCTGAGATGATTAATTTGCTGAACAAGCAGCATCCTAAAATGAATGATAGTGCCGTGCAATATTACCGTACGGAACAAAAGACTTCCGAACCAATTTTCCATGTAATGGATGGAGAAACTAAATAAGTAAAAACAAGGACTTTATAAAAAGGAGGAAAATACCATGAAACGTGAAGCTTTTAAAATGTTCTTGAAGCCGGGCTTCGAGAAAGAGTATGAGAAGAGACATGCAGCCATTTGGCCGGAATTAAAAAAAATGTTGTCCGATGGAGGAGTATATGATTACTCCATTTATTGGGACAAGGATACAAATATTCTGTTTGCTTGTCAGAAAACTAAAGGAGAGGAGTCTTCGCAAGATATGGGAGCCAATCCTATCGTGCAGAAATGGTGGGACTATATGGCGGATATCATGGAAGTGAATCCGGATAACTCTCCGGTTACTATTCCGCTGCCCGAGGTCTTCCATATGGATTAAAATAAAAAAGAGTGTATCGATTCATTCTGATACACTCTTTTTTTATACCTTTGCAAGACAAAAACACTGTGATAAATGATATGAAAAAACACATCTATGCTCTATGGGCATTCTTTATTCTTTTCAGTCAGAGTATTGCCGCATCAGTCGAGGTGCGTTCTACTCATATGACTACGGGGGATGGGGTCGCCAATAACTCAATTCGGTATATATATCAGGATAGCAAAGGTTTTATTTGGATGGGAACGCTGAATGGACTTAGTCGTTATGACGGGAATTCGTTTGTGACTTATCGTCCTGAGGGTGGAAATAAAATTTCGTTGATAGACCATCGGATTCGCGATTTGGAAGAAGATAAAAATGGTTTCTTATGGATTGCGACTTCTGCCGAGTTGTTTAGTTGTTATGATCTGAAGAAAGATTGTTTTGTTGATTTTACCGGTTGTGGGGAATATGAGCAACTGTATAGTTACAAGATGACTGACCGTGAAGGTAATGTCTGGTTGTGGCAGGATGGAAACGGGTGTCGTAAAGTGACTTATATGAATGGTGAATTTACATCTGTGGTTTTCAAGAAAGAAAATAACAATCTCCCTTCTAATAATATTACTTATATATCTGAGGATGAGCAAGGAAGAATATGGATTGGTAGCCATGACGGTATAGCTCAAGTGGTAGGGAACAAGGCAGTATTGGTGGAAGAAAATCATGATGCCTTCAAGATGATGTCTTTTGGTAAAGATGTTTTTTTTCTTTCGGGAACAGGAACAATTTCGTTGAAGAGAGAAGGAGAGGATAGCCGTATTGTTACCCGTTTAGGTGAAGGTAGTAAAGTATATAGTACCATGCGCTTGCAAAACGATTGGATCGTTTTTACGGAAGATGGCAGTTATGTCTTTAATTTGAGAACTCATCAGGTGAGCCGGGATACGGAACTGAATATAGCAAGAGGACAAGTTCAGATTGACAACCGGGGGAATTTCTGGATTTATAATCATACAGGTAAGGTATGGTATGTCAACGCCAAGACCAGATTTGTCAAGTCTTTCCAACTGATTCCGGCTGATAAAGTAAATTATATAGATGAGGAACGTTACCACATCGTTCATGATTCTCGTGATATTGTTTGGATTTCCACTTATGGTAACGGTTTGTTTGCTTATGATTTGGCAACTGATGAATTGCAGCATTTCGAATCCAATATTAATGGATTCAGTCATATCACTTCAAATTTCTTGCAATATATTATGGAGGATCGAGCCGGTGGTATTTGGGTCAGTTCGGAATATACGGGTATTTCTCGTCTTTCGGTCTTGAATGAAGGAGCTGAGCGTGTTTTTCCTGAAGATGAAACTTTATCAGACCGTTCAAATACCGTGCGTATGATCAACCGTATGCCTGATGATAAGATTTGGCTGGGGACCCGTCGTGGAGGATTGTATATTTATGACCCTCATTTGAAAACGATAGAGAGCAGTCGTTATTTTGATTCTAACATTTATGCTGTTGAGGAAGGGGCTGATGGTAGTATTTGGTTGGGTAGCCGTGGAAACGGATTGAGTATTGACGGGAAATGGTACACTTATCACTCGAATGATCCTCTGTCTATTGGGAATAATAATATTTTTACTCTTTACCGGGACCGGAAGAATAGAATGTGGATAGGTACTTTTGGCGGTGGATTGAATTTGGCGGTGAAGGAAAAGGATAAGTATGTATTCAAGCGGTTTTTGAACAATTTTTATAGCCAGCGCCAGATTCGTGTGATACAGGAAGACAATAATGGATGGATATGGGTGGGCACCAGTGCCGGAGTTTACATATTTAATCCTGATTCGTTAATGAATGACCCGGATAACTATATTACTTATAATTATAATAACGGTAAGTTACGTAGTAATGAAATAAAATGTATCCATCAAGATAGTAAAGGCCGGATATGGGTAGGTACTTCAGGAAAAGGCTTCAGTATGTGTATGCCAGAAGGTGATTACAGAAACTTGACTTTTGAGCATTATGATGGAAGTGACGGACTGGTAAATAGTATGGTGCAATCTATTGTTGAAGACAGGGAGGGTAAGCTTTGGGTTGCAACGGAATATGGTATTTCTCGTTTTGATCCGGATACACATGCCTTTGAAAATTTCTTTTTCTCGGCATATGCGTTGGGGAATGTCTATAGTGAGAACAGTGGTTGTGTGAGTAAGGATGGCAAACTGATGTTTGGTTCTAATTATGGATTGGTTGTTATCACTCCCGGCAAAATTGTGAATAATTCCACTGTAACTCCTATGGCAGCTTTTACCAATCTTCGAATTAATGGTATTGCCATGCGCCCGGGCGATGTGGATTCTCCGTTAGACCGTTCGTTGATTTATACAGATGAAATCGAGTTGAAATATTTTCAAAATTCTTTTGTCATAGATTTCTCTACATTTGATTATTCCGGAACGAATAGTACTAAATATACGTATCGGTTGGATAATTATGATAAAGAGTGGAGTATACCGTCTTCGTTGAATTTTGCAGCTTATAAGAACCTGGCACCCGGTACTTATAAATTGCGGGTGAAAGCTTGCAATGGGGTCGGTGTGTGGGGAGATAAAGAAACGGTTTTGAAGATTATTGTTGTTCCTCCTTTTTGGAAAACTACTTGGGCTTTCTTTATTTATGCTATTTTGATAGGGGTGGCACTATATATCACTTTCAGACTGATGCGTGACTTTAATACTTTGCGTAATCGTATACAGGTGGAGAAACAGCTGACAGAGTATAAATTAGTTTTTTTCACGAATATCTCTCATGAGTTCCGTACTCCCTTGACTTTGATACAAGGAGCATTGGAAAAGATGCAGCGTGGTGGTAAAATCCCTAAAGAAATGGCTTATTCATTGAAGGTCATGGATAAAAGCACCCAGCGTATGTTGCGTCTTATCAATCAGTTGCTGGAATTCCGTAAGATGCAGAATAATAAACTGGCCCTTTCTTTGGAGGAAACGGATGTCATGGCTTTCTTGTATGAAATCTTTTTGAGTTTCAATGATGCTGCTGAGTCTAAGAATATGGATTTCAAGTTCTTGCCATCTGTAGCTTCTTATAAGATGTTTATCGATAAGGGTTATTTGGACAAAGTGACTTATAATTTGTTGTCTAATGCTTTCAAATATACACCCAGCGGTGGAAAAGTGACTTTTTCTGTGACGGTGGATGAAGCAAAGAAACAGTTGGTCATATCGGTAGCCGATTCCGGTGTAGGCATTCCTAAAGAGAAACGTAATGAGTTATTTAAGCGTTTTATGCAAAGTAGCTTTTCGGGTAGTAGTGTCGGAGTCGGCCTGCATTTGACACATGAACTGGTGTGTGTACATAAAGGTACGATAGTATATACTGAAAATGAAGGTGGTGGGTCTATATTTACGGTCAGTTTGCCTACTGATATTTCTGTTTATGAGGAAAAAGATTTTCTGATTCCCCATAATGTGTTGTTGGAAGAGGAGGAAGTACATCATGCAGCTGTTCTTGCAGAAGAAATATCGGCGCAAGAAGGGGGCGTGGAACTTCCATCTGCACCACTTAATAAGCGTAAAGTACTTATTATAGAAGATGATAACGATGTACGTGAGTTTTTGAAAGAAGAAGTGGGACAATATTTTGAAGTTGTGGCCGAGGCGGATGGTCCGTCTGGATTGGAACGTGCACGTACGTATGATGCTGATTTGATAATCTGTGATGTGCTGATGCCGGGGATGACAGGATTTGAGGTAACCCGAAAATTGAAGAATGATTTTGATACAAGTCATATACCTATTATTTTATTGACAGCTATGAGTTCTGCCGAAAGTCATTTGGAAGGCGTGGAAAGTGGTGCGGATGCATATATTACTAAGCCTTTTAGCCCGAAACTACTGTTGGCACGCGCTTTCAAACTAATAGAGCAACGTGAGAAATTACGTGAGAAATTTTCGAATGATCCGAATATGGTACGACCGGCTATTTGTACCTCTGATAAGGATAAAGAATTTGCTGACAGATTACAGATGGTTATGGATCAACAGATTGGTAATGCTCAGTTTACGATTGATGAGTTTGCTTCGATGATGGGATTGGGACGAACCGTTTTTTATCGTAAGGTACGTGGGGTGACGGGATATTCACCCAATGAATATATCCGGATTATTCGTATGAAGAAAGCGGCGGAACTGTTGTTGGAAAATCGTTATACGGTAGCCGAAGTTTCTTATAAAGTAGGTATTAATGATCCGTTCTATTTTAGTAAATGTTTTAAGCAACAATTCGGTGTGGCACCTTCTGTTTATTTACGTGGAAAGGAAGAGTCCGGGATACAGGAAACAGAAAATAAGGAATGATGAAAACAAGATTTTAAATAAGAAGGTCAATCGAGAATGATATAGAATCGGTTGACCTTTTTGTTTTAATGGACTATATATTTAGTATGGTTTGAGACTGATTTTTGTCAGTACTTTGCGACTTACAATATAGAGTATCCATGTACAAGCAGAAGCGGTGAGTAATGCTGCTATTTGTCGAGTGGTATCAGATATATCTAGAGGCAGAGACGCTCCGAGCCACCAACCTGCCAAGGCTGTGGTAACAGTAAGTAAGGCCATAATGATGCTTACTCCTAAAATGAACATTATTCTTTTCATAAATGGTTTAAGTTTGATTCAATATTAAATATAAATGCTATTTCAAGTCTGTTTGTTCATGATTATATAAAAAATCGTGGTAAAGGGGATGTAAATTAAAAAAGGAGTATTCTCGGGAAGAGAATACTCCTTTTTTATGTAGGAATGATAAATCTTACTGATTAACTCTTTTTTCCTGAATTCTAGCTTTCTTGCCAGTAAGAGCACGTAAATAGTACAATTTAGCACGACGAACTTTACCAACTTTATTAACAGTGATACTGTCGATAGCCGGAGATTCGATAGGGAAAATACGTTCAACACCTACAGTTCCAGACATTTTACGAACGGTGAAACGTTTTTTGTCACCATGTCCAGCGATTTTGATAACAACACCACGGTACAACTGTACACGTTCCTTGCTACCTTCAACGATACGGTATGCCACTGTAATAGTATCACCAGCTTTGAATGAAGGATGCTGTTTGCCAGTAGCAAATGCTTCTTCAGCAATTTTAATTAAATCCATTTTTTTTGATTTTAAATTGTTTATCGTTACCAACGCAACATATCAAGTAACTCTTCTTTGACAGCGATTGCGCGAAAGCGGTGCAAAATTACTAGATTTTTGTCATACAGCCAAATTAAATTCAACTATTTTTCATCTGATATCGTTGGTTGCAACTTCTTTTTTAACTACATTTGGGCAATAAACAACTAATAAACATGAAACCAAACCGAATTATGTGTATCATTCCGGCAGGAATAGTAGCCGGGATTTTTATGTTTTCAAGCTGTCATTCAGGCTATTCTCTGGCGTCAGTTGAGGGAAGCAGGATAGAAGTGACAGCAGCTTTGGATGCTAATCCGGATTCCGCTGCAATCGCTGTTTTGGCTCCGTATCAAAAAACGGTTGATAGTATTATGTCACCGGTCATAGGACAAAGCGCTCGTTTTATGGATCGCTTTCGTCCTGAAAGTGAGTTATCCAACTTGGTAGCGGATATTTTACGTTATTCTGCTTCTGCATATATAGGCCGTATGGCCGACGTGGGGGTGACGAATATGGGGGGACTACGTACGGCTTTGCCCGAGGGGGATATAACTTACGGTAATATTTATGAAATAACTCCCTTTGAAAATACATTGTGCATTGTTACT
Organism: Phocaeicola sp. GP0067; assembly: GCF_031119655.1. NCBI lineage: Bacteria > Pseudomonadati > Bacteroidota > Bacteroidia > Bacteroidales > Bacteroidaceae > Phocaeicola > Phocaeicola sp. GP0067. Next base: position 10,183 of record NZ_JAVHZY010000043.1, on the reverse strand, counting down.
ATGAATGGGTCTTTGCTGCGTGAACTTTTTGAAAATATAGCAGCTGTGCATGGTGAGGGATTAAGTGGCGCTTGTCTTGAAATTTCTGGAGATGGAAAATTATTGGATGCTACAGTGGCTGGAAAAGAAATTGAAGACTCCAAAGAGTATAAAGTAGCCACCTTGGATTATTTGGCTGAGGGAAATGACCATATGACTGCTTTTGCCAAAGTGGGCGATGCGGATAAATTGCTGCCTGAAAAGGCCACAGTGCGTCAGTTGTTTCTGAACTATGTGAATGAGCAGACTAAAGCAGGGAAGAAAATAGACTCAAAGATAGAAGGAAGAATTACCGTTAAAGAATAAACTGAACCGTTATGAAACGAATATATGTATTATTTACTGCTTTGTGTGTATGTTGTGCGCTGGCAGCACAGGATATCAAAGAACTTTTGATACTTCATACTAATGATACCCACAGCCGTGTGGAACCTATCCCCATTACTGATCCGAATCCGGAGTTTGCAGGAAAAGCGGGTTTTGTACGTCGTGTTACCTTAATAAAAGAAATACGGAAACAGGATAAGGATTTGTTATTGTTTGATTGTGGTGACTTTTCACAAGGCTCTCCTTTTTATAATATGTTTGGTGGTGAGGTTGAAGTGAAGCTGATGAATGAAATGGGATATGATGCCGGGATTATTGGAAATCATGAGTTTGATTTGGGCTTGGATAATATGGCACGTCTTTTTAAAATGGCGGATTTTCCTGTTGTTTGTGCTAATTATGGTGTACAGGGAACTGTTTTGGAAGGGCTTGTCAAACCGTATGTTATTTTGGAACGTAAGGGGATAAAGGTAGGTGTGTTCGGACTGAGTCCTGCATTGGAGGGGCTAGTACAGGCAAAAAATTGTGAAGGAGTGGTTTTTGAAAATCCAATAGAGGCTGCTCAGCGTGTGGCGGATATATTGAAGAATCGGGAAAAATGTGATTTAGTGGTTTGTTTGTCTCATTTAGGGTGGCAAGGAAAACCTTATTCTGATGAAACTTTGATTCTTAATACTCGTAATATTGATATTGTCTTGGGAGGTCATTCGCATTCTTATTTTGATAAGACTTTGTTTTATAAGAATTTGGATGGCAAGGAGATTCCATTGCAACAAATGGGAAAAAATGCTGTTTATGTGGGAAAAATGAAAGTAAGGATGGAAAAGAACTGATAGTTGCTGTTGTATAAGGAAATCTGATATAATTGAAGAAATTAGATGAAGAGAAACGTTTTGTTATTTATAAGTTTATGTGTCGTCGGATGTGTGATGACGTATGCACAGCAGATGCCTGGGCTGTTACAAAAGGGGAAGGCGGATACTCAGGATTGTAAGGCATGGGTGGATGAACAGCTTTCTGAAATGAGTTTGAAGGAAAAGATAGGACAACTGTTTATACACACAGTAGCTCCTCTTCAGACACAACGAAATAAAAACAATATATATGCAGCTATAAAAGAATATAAAGTAGGAGGATTACTTTTTTCGGGCGGCCAGTTGTCTGATCAGGTTTTATTGACTAATTATGCGCAGAGTCTGGCGGAAGTGCCTTTGCTCATAACTTTTGATGGTGAATGGGGGCTGGCTATGCGCTTGAAGGGAACCCCTCGTTTTCCAAGAAACAGAGTCTTGGGATGTATACAGGATAATGAACTGCTTTATGAATATGGTAAGGAAGTAGCCCGGCAATGTAAGGAGATAGGTGTGCAGATCAATTTTGCTCCGGTGGCCGATGTAGATGTTAATCCTCGGAATCCGGTTATTAATACCCGTTCTTTTGGTGGTGATCCTCGGAATGTGGCTCAAAAAGTGGTAGCTTATGCTCGTGGTTTGGAGGATGGAGGGGTATTGTCTGTCTGTAAACATTTTCCGGGACATGGAGATACGGAAGTGGATTCTCATAAGGCGTTACCGGTTTTGAATTTTGATCGTGCGCGTTTGGACAGCATTGAGCTTTTTCCGTTTAAAGAGGCTGTTAAAGCAGGATTGGGAGGTATGATGGTAGGACATTTGGAGGTACCTGAATTGGGTAAAAATCCGGCTTCGATTTCTTCACATATTATTTATAATCTGCTTTGTCGGGAATTGGGCTTTCAAGGCTTGGTTTTTACAGATGCTTTGGAGATGAAAGGTATTTCGCAAAATGAGAATATATGCGCTCAAGCCTTGATAGCAGGTAATGATTTATTATTGGCTCCCCGTAATTTGAAGAGAGAATTGGATGGTGTTTTAAATGCTGTAAAAAGTGGAAAACTATCAGAAGAACTGATTACGGAAAAATGTCGTAAGGTATTGACTTATAAATATGTTTTAGGGTTGAAGAATAAACCTCACATCCAACTTTCCGGGCTGGAGAAACGATTGAACCGTCCGGAAACGAAGGAGTTGATTCTCCGCTTGCAGAAAGCTGCTATAACGGTTCCTGCCAATGTAAATGGAATCTTGCCCTTGGATTCAAAATTGAGGGGAACGGTGGTTCTGAATATTGGGAAAACTCCCGGTGCTGGGCTTGCTTTTTATAATCGTTTGCAAAATACACTTTCTCTCACACGTGTTGTTGCTCGTCCGGATTCGATGGAAGCTATCAGAAAACGATTGTTGGGTAGTCAGCGTGTAATTGTGGTGGTTACTTCGGATGATTACAAAAAGTATAAAACAATGCTTGATTCGCTTCCGGCTGATTTGCCTGTTATTTATGTGTTTCTGATGCCATTAAAGTCTATGTTGGATATGGAGGGCTATTGGAAGAAAGCGGCGGCTGTAGTATTGGGGCATACTGATGAATCTGCTATTCAGGAGTATGTGGCTGATGTCTTGGTAGGAAAGGCAGTGGCAGACGGGCGTTTGTCGGTGGCTGTCGCCGATTTGTTCAAACCGGGTGATGGAGTGACTATAACTCCTAAAGTGTCTCGTATTTATAGACCTGAGGATTATGGTATGAATTCCAAAATACTGGAAAAGATAGACAGGATAGCCATGGAAGGAATCAAGGCGAAGGCTTATCCTGGTTGTCAGATTCTAATTTTAAAAGATGGGAAACCAGTATATGATAAGTCTTTCGGCACTTTCACTTATGAAAGTGACCGAAAGGTGGAAAAGGATGATTTGTATGATTTGGCTTCGTTAACCAAGACCACGGCAACGCTGTTGGCTGTTATGAAACTTTACGATGAAGGAAAATTTGGTTTGACCGATCGCATATCTCAATACATTCCAGCTTTAAAAGGTACGGACAAGGAACGTGTCACTATTGAGGAGTTACTTTTACATCAGTCGGGCATTCCTGCTTTTTGGCCTTTTTATAAGGAGACTATAGATAAAGACAGTTATAAGGGGAGTTTTTACAGAGCAAGACCGGACGCTAGTCATCATACGCAAATAGATACACGGCTGTATGTCATTGATAAGTTTGATTATAGAAAAGAGTTGATGGCAAAAACTTTCTCTGCTGATTATCCTTTACAAGTAGCTGACAGTATGTTTCTTCATCGTTCTTTTCGTGATTCCATTATGGTACAAATAGGACGTATTCCATTAAAAGACAGGAGATATCGTTACAGTTGCCTGAACTTTATGTTATTGAAGGAAATGGTAGAGAATATCAGTAAAATGCCTATGAATCTTTTTTTAGATAAGGAATTCTATAAACCGATGGAGATGAACCGTACGGCTTATTTGCCGCTTCGGCAGTTCAAAAAGGAGGAAATTGTTCCTACAGTGAAAGCGGATTATTTGCGTAAAGGAAAAGTGTTGCAGGGTTATGTACACGATGAATCAGCTGCTTTCATGGGAGGGGTATCAGGAAATGCCGGTTTATTTTCCACGGCTCGTGATGTGGCAAAAGTGTATCAGTTATTGATTGATGGAGGGGTTTATAATGGAAAGCGTTATCTGAGTAGGGAAACTTGTGATTTATTTTTAACCCATACCTCAAAAATCAGTAGGAGAGGATTGGGATTTGACAAACCGGATGTGAATAATAGTGTGAAAAGTCCGTGTGCGGAGGAAGCGCCCGAAGAGGTGGTAGGACATACTGGTTTTACCGGAACTTGCGCTTGGGCAGATCCGAAAAATCATTTGGTTTTTGTTTTTCTGAGTAATCGGATTTATCCGCGTCCTTTTGACCATAAACAGTTGATGCGGTTAAATATCCGTCCTCGTATGCAACAGGTTATGTATCAGGCTTTGATGAAATGATCATATTTAGATTAAATACAAATTAGTGCATTTTTGTAATCTCTATGTGACAACTAATAGAGAAAAGCTGTATATTTGCTCCATCAATTAGTACTAATAATTTAATAATTAACGAAAATGGCTTACGTAATTAGTGACGATTGTATCGCTTGCGGTACTTGTATCGATGAATGCCCGGTAGAAGCAATTTCTGAAGGCGATAAGTATTCTATCAATCCGGATCTGTGTACAGAGTGCGGAACTTGTGCTGATGCTTGTCCTTCTGAAGCTATTCACCTTGGCTAAGCAGTACAATTTTGTTCTTTAAAGTTAATAACGATCGTTTCCGTTGATGGAAACGGTCGTTTTTTTGTTTATCTAAATTTTGTTTTGATTGGAAGCTCGTATGTCTGCTTTATGAATAAAAAAACAGGCATCACAGAAAAAAACGGATGCCTGTTCTTTTTATAGAGAAAGAATATTTTATTTTAATAGGGCTAATGCTTCTTTGATGCGGCGCATAGCTTCTATAATATTCTCATCGGAAGTTGCATAACTCATACGGATGCATTCGGGGGAACCGAATGAAGTACCACCTACACATGCCACATGACCTACTTCAAGCAGATACATTGCTAAATCGTCAGCGTTATTGATGTTGCGGTCACCTGCTGATTTGCCAAAAAAGGAATCACATTTCGGGAATAAATAGAATGCTCCTTGAGGATTGCTTACTTCAAATCCTGGAATTTCTTTTGCTAATTTTACAATAAGGTCACGGCGGCGCTGGAATGCTTGGCGCATTTCCTCTACGGGAGCCTGAGTACCTGTATAGGCAGCTTCGGCAGCTTTCTGAGAAACAGAGCACGGACCTGAGGTATATTGTCCTTGCAGCTTATTTACAGCTTTTACAATCCATTCCGGACCGGCAATGAACCCGATTCTCCATCCTGTCATAGCATATGCTTTTGAAACTCCGTTTACAATAATTACATTGTCATGAATCTCAGGGAATTGGGCAATGCTTTCATGTTTGCCACTGTATGTGATATGTTCGTAAATCTCATCGGCTATAACATATACTTGCGGGTGCTTTGCCAAAACAGCGGCCAAGCCGGCCAACTCTTCTTTGGTATAAACGGAACCGGTGGGATTTGACGGTGAGCAAAGAATCAATGCTTTGGTTTTAGGAGTAATCGCTGCTTCTAGTTGTGCAGGGGTGATTTTGAAATCCTGATCAATACCCGCAGTGATAATAACAGGAGTTCCGTCTGCTAGTTTTACCATTTCAGGATAGCTTACCCAATAGGGAGCAGGGACTATTACTTCGTCACCGTCGTTAACTAGAGCCATAATCGTATTACAAACAGATTGCTTGGCACCGTTTGCACAGGAGATTTGTGCAGCTGTATAGTCTAATCCGTTTTCATTCTTCAGTTTGGCTACGATTGCATTGCGAAGTGCAGGATATCCCGGAACTGGAGAATATCTGGAAAAGTTATCATCTACTGCCTTTTTTGCTGCTTCTTTGATGTAGTCCGGGGTATTGAAGTCCGGTTCACCTACGCTTAAATTAATGACATCAACTCCTTGGGCTTTTAACTCATTACTTTTTTGGGACATGGCCAATGTTGCTGAAGGAGACAAACGATTCAGACGATCTGATAATTGATTCATTGCTATTATTTTTTAATGTGTTTAAGTTTACTTGCTGCAAAATAAAGGATAATATCTTAATTATGAAAGTAAAACAGACGAAATCGCATAAAAAATGATGTGATTTCGTCTGAGTTATAGCTTTTTTATTTGTTAAAGTGCAATGTGTGTCCCATTCTGTCTTTTTTGGTTTTTAAATAACGCTCGTTATATTTGTTAGGCGTGATTTCAATGGGAACGTTTTCAACTATGGACAAACCGTATGATTCCAATCCTACACGTTTGACAGGATTATTTGTCAGCAAACGCATTTGGGTGACGCCTATACTGCGTAGTATCTGTGCTCCGACTCCGTAATCACGTTCATCTGCCTGATGCCCTAAAAGGATATTTGCTTCTACAGTATCCACACCATTTTCTTGCAATTTGTAGGCTTTCATCTTTTCCATTAGTCCTATGCCTCTTCCTTCTTGGTTTAAGTAAACAACAGCACCTTTTCCTTCTTTTTCGATCATTTGCAATGCTTTGTGCAGTTGTTCTCCACAGTCACAACGCATGGATCCGAAAATATCACCGGTGGCGCAAGAAGAATGTACACGTACCAAAACGGGTTCTCCTTCTTTTATGTCACCTTTTATAATAGCGATATGTTCTAAACCATTGCTTTTCTGGCGGAAAGGTATCAGACGGAAATGGCCGTATTCAGTCGGCATGTCCACTTCCACCCCTTTTTCTACTAATGACTCTTGCTTCAGACGATAGGCGATCAAGTCACGGATTGAAATTAGTTTCAGCCCCCATTCATCGGCCATTTTTCTTAGTTCGGGCAGACGTGCCATGGTTCCGTCCTCACTCATGATTTCCATCAGTGCGGCGGCAGGGTATAGTCCTGCCAGACGCGCCATGTCGATACAGGCTTCTGTATGGCCTGCACGTCTCAGCACCCCTTTGTCTTGTGCATATAATGGATTGACATGCCCCGGACGTCCGAATGTTTCGGGAGTGGAGGTGGGATCGGCAAGAGCACGGATGGTAGCGGCCCGGTCGTGGATAGAAACTCCGGTACTGCAACCTTCCAGCTTATCTACAGTTACAGTGAAAGGAGTACCTAGAACTGACGTGTTTGTATCTACTTGATGAGGTAATTCCAATTCTTTGCAACGAGAAATGGTAATAGGTGCACAAAGCACGCCACGTGCATGTTTCAACATGAAATTGACTTGTTCGGGAGTAATTTTTTCCGCAGCAACAATTAAATCGCCTTCATTTTCACGATCTTCGTCGTCCACTACAATGACAAACTTACCTTCACGGAAGTCAGCTATCGCTTCTTCGATGGTATTTAGTTTTAATTCTTCCATAGTCAAATTATAAATGATTTATTGTTTATTCTTTCTTGAATTTCACGGTTGGTCTTGATTATGTTTTTTAAATCTTTATCCAGCCGGATACTGAACCGCCAAATGCGGAAATAGAAGAACAGGCCTATTGGTACAATGATTCCTGCAAGTAAATTAAGCCATTGGTTGTCAAACGGACTTTTGTGAGCTTTGGTGGACAAAATGGGATATTTATTTAAGTATTCCAGTAATACTCCATCTTTGCTGTTGGATAATTCTTCTATGAGTAGTTCCATTTTGGCACTGATATCGGCTATGACGTCGTCATGTCCTTTATTGGTGAAGATGCGGATATAATTAGGTGCATCGGCCAGTCTATGCTTGATGGCATATTCGTTACAGATGTTGCATAGTTTCTCCAATTCCGTTTGTATACGTGGATAGTCCGGATCTTCTATAATAACTTCTTTTTTGAATACATGGCGCGAGGGGCGCAGACCTAGCAGCATACGGAAGAAATTGATGTATACTTCGGCATTGAATACCACAGAGTCATTATTTGACTTATAAGTAAAGAAGGCTCCGATAGGTGCCAATACAATGGTACTCATCCACACGCCCAATACCATATTCATTTCACCGCTTTTTGCTACTCGGGTAGCTCCGGAATCAATGATATAATAAATTACGAAAATTAAGACGGATACCACTACGGGCATTCCTAAACCTCCTTTGCGGATGATGGCTCCCAAAGGCGCACCGATGAAAAAGAAAATCAAACAACTGAGAGAGAGGGTGATTTTTTTGTGCCAGTCGGCTTCGTGTTTCCGGATATTGTTGTCCGCATCTGTAGTTTGATAGCTTTTCATGCTCCATTCGCTGGCCAGTGCCTCGGTACGATCCGCCGCACTACCCAGTGTCTTATCTTTTTCAGCTAAAGTATAGGAATTGAACAGGCTGTCCACATTGATTTTGTTGTTTGTTTCAACTATTTTTGCGGAGTCTGTTTTCGATAATACGATATTGCGATAAGTCGAGGCTTTTATTTCATTATACATACTTCTTCCCAAGCTGTCGGCACGGTGGTTCAGTGAGTCGATGGACTGGCTGATTTCAATCATGTTTTTGCTGTCCGAACGGTCACTTAAAAAGCTTCCATCTACCATGTTGAATCCACCGTCAAATTCGATAATGGTATGTTTCTCTCTGAAGGTTTCACGTCGATAGGGGACATTATTGGATGAAATGGTCTGCGATTTCAGATTTTCGAACTGTTCTCCGTTATACAGATGTAGATAAAGATGTTGTTTGTCTGCTGTCATCTCCATTTTTCCTTCGGAAGCCCATATAATGTGAGCGTTTTCAAACCCATCTGAAAAGTTGTAGATCAGTACATCTTTTAGCATTCCTGTTTCACGGTCTTTCTGTTTTACATATATATTATACCCCTCAATTTCGTCGTAAAATACACCTTCCGGAATATCCAGTTCTGGTGAAGTTTGCTTCATGGATACAAGTAAAGTAAGCAGTTTGATCTGCGCTTTGGGAGCTATGACATTTTGAAAATAAAACGAGGTACAACACAGGAAAGTACAAAAAATAATCAGTGGACGTATGATCCTCAATAAGGGAATACCCGCTGCTTTCATTGACAGTAATTCATATCTTTCACCAAAGTTACCGAATGTCATTAAGGCAGCTAATAAAATTGCCAAAGGTAGGGACAAAGGTATTAAGGTCAGAGCAGAATAAAAGAAGAATTGTGCTAAAACACTCATTTCCAATCCTTTTCCAACCAACTCGTCTACATATCTCCATAAAAATTGCATCATGAAGATGAAGAGACAGATGAAAAAAGTACCTATAAAGAGCATCAAAAAGCTCTTTAGGATAAATATATCTAATTTTTTTATGCGTAGCATTATTTCATTTTGTGCAACTATCAAGGCACAAAAATAGCATAAAAAACGGAGAGCAAAGACAAGTTTTGCATATTTTTATAGAATTACAGTCCACTTACCCTTTTTAGCTTCTCTATTTCGGAATCCCAAAGTTCTTTCGTATCTTCTACTTCATCGGGGGCTGCCCAGTCAATCACTTCCAGCATATAGTCAGAGGTTAGTTCGTTATAGACCATTTTCAATTCAAAATAGGCTTTAGGATCTTCATCATCCAGCCATCGAAAGCGTATAAAACTGTTAACCCGGAAGTTTGTAACTTCAGCTTGCCGTGTTTCTGTTTTTCCCCAATAAAAGGTGAATACTTTGTCTTTGAATGTCACCTTGTCTGCAAACCATGTTTCCAGGCCGGATGGAGTACTGATAATAGACCATACGATGTTACCGGATCCGGCTTTCAACATGTACTCCAAGCGAATTTTTTCTTTTCTCATAGGTTAGCTTTTTAAAGTTTCGGTGGCAAATTAAGCCAAATTTTCTTATTTGCCATAATAAATGCTATGTTTTTTGAAATATTTATTAGCCATATACTAAGCTGTTTTTCTCTTTAAAAACGAATTTTACAAGAAAAAGTTCTCTGAAATGTTGCAAAATTCAAAATAACTTTCTATCTTTGCACCCGCAATTGAGAAATGATGGCGGGATAGCTCAGCTGGTTAGAGCGCATGATTCATAATCATGAGGTCCCCAGTTCAATCCTGGGTCCCGCTACAATGAACAATTTTAGACTGTTGAGAGGCTTCCACTCTTGGCGGTCTTTTTAAAAAACGATGGCGGGATAGCTCAGCTGGTTAGAGCGCATGATTCATAATCATGAGGTCCCCGGTTCAATCCCGGGTCCCGCTACACAAAACAAGGTATTTATGAATTTGTTTCATGGATATCTTGTTTTTCTTTTATTTATATTGGACTTATTTTGGGTCAGTTTGAAAACTTGGGCTCTGCGGAAATTTCGGCTCAGCGGAAATTTCTGGTTGTTAAGTTTTAAAATTAGCTACCTTTGCTTACCTTTGTTTTATGAAACCCG
>NZ_JAVHZY010000042.1:0-32610 GCF_031119655.1 Phocaeicola sp. GP0067 | reverse complement strand
GCCGCGTAGCTCAACTGAATAGAGTAGCTGACTACGGATCAGCCGGTTACAGGTTTGAATCCTGTCGCGGTCACTACTAAAATATTAAACAACGGTCGCGTAGCTCAACTGAATAGAGTAGCTGACTACGGATCAGCCGGTTACAGGTTTGAATCCTGTCGCGATCACAAAAAAGACTATCTGAAAAGATAGTCTTTTTTGTATTTTCTTGAGTCAGTCCAGAATTAGGATGGCTCAGTTTGAAAACGGAGGCTCAGTTTTCAAACTTGGGAGAATTAGTTAGTTAAAACAAGCACTTGTTTTTTAAAGACAAGACGTTTCAAAGGTTACTAACATAATACAGACCGACAGGTTAGTAACGTGTCGGGTAACATGTTACTAATGTATCAGGTGAAAGATTAGTAATGTTATGCGTGAAAGATATAGAATCTTACAGGTATAACATATATATCAAAGAATGAACAGGCAGGCATAAAAAAAGACTGGTGTTTTTTATATGAGAAGCACCAGTCTTATCTAATTAAAAAGATTCCTTTATCAGCATTTTATTTTCAATTCATTCAAAATAGCACGCATCTTTTCAAATGTTGTGATACGAGTCGGTACAAGCGGCAAACGCAATTTGTTTTCAATCAGCCCCATTACATTCAACATAGCCTTCACCCCAGCAGGGTTACCATCTACGAACAACAGGCTGAATAATTCCGTAAACTTATGATGAATAGTCAATGCATTTGCAAAATCACCCTGTAATGCCAAACGGGTCATACGGCTGAATTCACGCGGAAATGCATTACCGATAACCGAAATAACCCCTACAGCACCCAAAGTAATCAAAGGAAATGTAATACCATCATCACCCGAAATCACATCAAAATTAGCCGGTTTATTCTTGATGATATCATCCATCTGAGTAATATTACCCGATGCCTCCTTGATAGCGATAATATTCTTGAAATCACGTGCCAAACGCAAGGTGGTCTCAGCAGTCATGTTCACACCAGTACGTCCCGGCACATTATAAAGAACCACAGGAAGATCCGTTGCTTCAGCAATCGCTTTATAGTGTTGGTAAATACCTTCCTGAGAAGGTTTGTTATAATAAGGTACAGCAACAAGCACGGCATCAACTCCTGTCATATCATCATTTTTCAGCGTTTCCACAACAGCACGGGTACAGTTACTGCTAACCCCCAGCAGAATAGGAATACGTCCATTCACTCTTTCGATTATCAAACGTTTTATCTTGTCTTTTTCTTCTTTAGTCAAAGTTGGGGTTTCAGCCGTGGTTCCCAACACGCATAAAAAGTCTGTTCCATTTTGAAGCTGGTAATCAACCAGACGAAGTAACGCATCATAATCAACGCTGTCATCTTCCTTGAAAGGAGTAATCAACGCTACTCCCATGCCTTTTAATCTTGTCTGTATCATAAATGAATTATAAATTCTTATTTAATAGCCTACAAAAGTACGAATATTTTCTATTTTAGCGATAAAAATCACACTATTTTTACTTTATACTCGCTAAAAAGTCACTCTATCATTTGCAGAAACTCCTCTTCGCTCACAATGGTCACACCCAGTTTCTGCGCTTTCTCCAGTTTACTGGGCCCCATATTGTCACCTGCCAGAATAAAGCTGGTCTTGGACGAAATACTTCCCACATTCTTACCGCCATGCTTTTCAATTAACTCCTTATATTCGTCACGCGAATGATGGGCGAAAACCCCACTGATCACGATAGATTTCCCTGCCAGTTTGTCAGTGTGTTCCGAAGTATCCTCCTCATCGGCTTCCAGTCTCACACCCGCCACACGAAGACGCTCTATAATGTCACGATTCTTCGGATTAGCAAAATACAACAAGATACTCTGCGCTATTTTTTCTCCGATTTCATCGACATGAATCAAATTATCCAAACTCGCGTCTGCCAAAGCATCCATCGACTTAAAGGATTTTGCCACCTTCTTCGCCACAGTTTCACCCACAAAACGGATGCCCAATGCAAAGAGTACCCTTTCGAACGGCACTTCTTTGGACTGCTCTATACCTTTTATTATATTCTCGGCAGATTTTTCTCCCATACGTTCTAGGTTGATGATATCCGATGTTTTTAAAGTATACAGATCGGCAACATCACGTATCAATCCTTCCTGGTAAAACTGATCTACCGTTTCCGGACCGAGACCATCAATATTCATAGCTCTACGGCTGATAAAATGTTCTATTTTTCCCTTGATCTGTGGGGGGCAAGCGGCATCATTGGTACAATAATAAGCAGCTTCACCTTCATAGCGTACCAATTTACTGCCACACTCGGGACAATGAGTAATAAACTTTACTTTGTCACCTATCATAATACGGGCGTCTTTGTCCACACCTACAATCTTTGGAATAATCTCACCGCCTTTTTCTACATATACCATATCACCAATATGCAAATCCAACCCTTCTATGATGTCGGCATTATGGAGCGAAGCACGCTTTACCACGGTTCCGGACAACTGTATAGGATCCAGATTGGCCACCGGAGTCACAGCACCTGTTCTCCCCACTTGATAGGTCACCTTGTTCAAGCGGGTAAGTGCCTGTTCGGCTTGAAACTTGTATGCAATGGCCCATCGGGGTGATTTTGCCGTAAAACCCAAATTACGCTGCTGTCGCAAAGAATTCACTTTCAATACTATTCCATCCGTAGCTACAGGCAGATTCTTACGCTCCACATCCCAGTATTTGATAAAATCAAAAACTTCCTGCAATGTTTTGCATTTGCGAGTGAGATCGGAAATTTTAAATCCCCATTTCTCAGCTTCTTTCAGATTTTCATAATGACCGTCGCACGGCAAATTATCTCCAAGTAAATAATAAAGGTAGGCATCCAGCTTGCGAGATGCCACAATAGCAGAATTCTGCAACTTCAATGTTCCCGAAGCCGCGTTGCGGGGATTGGCGAACAACGGTTCTTCGCGGGCTTCCCGTTCTTTGTTCAATTCCTCAAACACCACCCAAGGCATCAAAATCTCCCCACGAATTTCAAATGTTTCAGGATACCCCTTTCCATGCAGCACCAAAGGGATACTGCGGATGGTCTTTACATTGCCTGTCACATCATCTCCCTGCACACCATCGCCACGCGTCACGGCGCGCACTAGTTTTCCGTTCTCATAAGTCAGAGAGATGGAAGTTCCATCATACTTCATTTCACAACAAATTTCAAAATCCTCGTTCAGAGACTTCTTTACCCTGTCATAAAACTCGGTTACTTCCGTTTCCGAATAGGTGTTAGCCAATGAAAGCATAGGATATTTATGTACCACCTGCGTGAAATTTTTGTTTATATCACTTCCCACACGCATACTGGGCGAGTTCTCATCTCTATGTTCCGGATGTTTTTCTTCCAGATCCTGAAGTTCACGCATCAGCTTGTCAAACTCCTGGTCTGTAATCTCAGGCGCATTCAATACATAATAATTATAGTTATGTCGATGAAGCTCCTCGCGCAATTGGTCTATTCTTTCTATTTCTGTCATATATAAAAGGTAGTTTTCCCGCAAAAATAGCTATTTTTTGAATGAAAAACACCTTCCGACAAAGAGGAATTTGCTACTTTTGCAAAAAATAACCGAATATGAGAATAGACATCATTACCGTTTTACCCGAGATGCTGGAAGGCTTCTTTAACTGCTCTATCATGAGCCGTGCGCAGAAAAAAGGAATTGCAGAAATACATATACATAATCTGCGTGATTATGCATACGACCGTTATCGCAAAGTAGACGATTATCCCTTCGGTGGATTTGCCGGTATGGTGATGAAGATTGAACCGATAGACCGATGCATCTCAGCTTTGAAAGCAGAACGCGAGTATGACGAAATAATATTTACATCTCCAGATGGAGAGCAGTTTAACCAGCCGATGGCCAACTCACTTTCACTCGCAAAGAATTTAATCATTCTATGTGGCCATTTTAAGGGTATAGACTATAGAATACGTGAACATTTCATTACGAAAGAAATCAGTATCGGTGATTATGTTTTGACAGGTGGGGAGTTGGCTGCCGCCGTTATTGCCGATGCCGTAGTTCGTATTATTCCCGGGGTCATTTCTGACGAACAATCGGCATTGTCCGATTCTTTTCAAGACAATCTGTTAGCTGCTCCTGTATACACTCGTCCTGCAGAATACAAAGGATGGCAAGTTCCCGATGTGTTGTTATCCGGACACGAGGCAAAGATTAAAGAATGGGAACTTCAGCAGTCATTAGAAAGGACACAGCGGCTAAGACCCGATTTGTTGAAATAAAAAATATATATAAATAATAAAGAGGTAAAAGCCATGTTCGTCATAGGGCTTTTACCTCTTTTCTTTTGCTTATATCATATCCGAAAAGATGTTCTCTCCTTAAGTGTAATCTAAGTTCATCTTCCTTTCCCTTATATATTAATAAAGCTTTTTCAAGTGTTTTTCTACTCCGTTTTTTCAAAAACAAGCCATTTCATCGAAAAAAAATAATTGAAGTTATCATTTTATACCCATGTAACAAGTTGCAACGGCAACCATTTTCATACTCATTCCATCTAGAGAAGGTTATAAAAAAAGCCCTGCAAGAGATGCTTCAATTTATTCATCTACACTCTCGCAGGGCTATAATTTAAAAGATAAAATTTTCAGACTTCCAAAGCGCCTATTATATCTTTTACAGATGTATATCCATGACGTTCCAAATAGTCATTTATTCCTTCTGAAACTTTGACAGTAATAGTTGGATCTATGAAGTTGGCAGTACCTATCTGTATTGCGGTGGCACCTGCTAGCATAAACTCCACAGCATCCTTCCATCCCATGATACCCCCTAGTCCAATGACAGGAATATTTACTGCTTTAGCGACTTGCCATACCATACGCAATGCAATTGGTTTTACCGCTGCACCACTCATGCCGCCGGTAATAGTGGAAAGTACAGGCCTACGCTTTTCAGCATCGACAGCCATCCCCAGCAGGGTATTGATCAGAGATACACTGTCCGCACCGGAGGCCTCGGCTGCACGTGCTATTTCTGTGATGTCTGTCACATTGGGAGATAATTTTACGATCAGCGTCTTTTTATATACATTACGTACAGCTTTTACAACCTCGGAACATCCGCATGCGGAGACCCCGAAGGCCATACCACCCTGCTTTACATTAGGGCATGAAATATTCAATTCTATAGCGGGAATATGATCCAGATCATTGATGATCTCGGCAGTCTTCACATAATCCTCTACAGCAGATCCGGATACATTAACGATCATATTAGTATGAATATCCCTTATCTGCGGATAGATATGTTCAACAAAATAATCCACCCCTTTATTCTGTAACCCTACCGCATTAAGCATCCCCATAGGGGTTTCTGCCATGCGTGGGTAAGGATTACCCTCACGATGATGAAGGGTAGTCCCTTTTACAATGATACCACCAATCTTTTCGAGGTCTACAAAATCCTCAAACTCTTTTCCGTATCCAAAGGTACCCGATGCTGTCATAACCGGGTTACAAAGCTTTAAATCGCCGATATTTACGCTTAAATCTGCCATAATAGTTTCTTTATATTAAATACAGGACCCTCTTTACAAACACACAAATGCCCTTCGTCCGTGTTCTCCACACAGCATAAGCATGCACCGACACCACAAGCCATCCTATTTTCCAGTGAAACCTCACATTCTATTCCATGAGCTTTGGCGTATTTAGCTACCGAAACCATCATGGGTTTTGGACCACAGGTGTATATCATATCAAACCGGTCTGTATGC
Organism: Phocaeicola sp. GP0067; assembly: GCF_031119655.1. Classification (NCBI taxonomy): domain Bacteria; kingdom Pseudomonadati; phylum Bacteroidota; class Bacteroidia; order Bacteroidales; family Bacteroidaceae; genus Phocaeicola; species Phocaeicola sp. GP0067. Next base: position 26,811 of record NZ_JAVHZY010000042.1, on the reverse strand, counting down.
AAGACGCTATGCTGTGTCACATAACCTTTCTCGCCCATACTTCCATCTTCAGTCGTTGTATACACCTCACCTAATTTCTCAAAATTTTCCAACTGTAACAGGTCTTTGGATGAACGTGCGCCTAGCAGGAAAGCAGGCGTACATCCCATTTTTACCAACTCTGCACCAAGCATCAACATCGGGGCGGTACCCACACCACCGCCAACCAGTAACGGCTTTACCTTTGTCACGTTCCGAGGCATTGTAAATCCATTACCGAGAGGCATCACCACATTAACAATATCTCCTTGTTTCACAGTGGCTAGTTTGCGAGTGCCATCGCCAACTAATTGCACCAGGAACCAAACTTCATTGGTTGTTTTATCCACATAATTAATAGAAATAGGACGGCGGAGAAAAGTAGTATTGGAACCGTCTATACGTATCTCAGCAAACTGGCCCGGCAGCATCTCGGGCAATGGGTTGGCATGAGTCAATTTTATCAGAACATAATTGGCATGCAATTTGATGTTCTGTGTAACCACAAGGTCTAAAATATATTTTTTCATGAAATAAAATTGGGTAAATTCGTTTTCTATGCAAAGATACACGAATTTACCCAAATCTTATTCTGCCAACCGGCATTTTAGTGGATTCCCACCCTAATTTTCAGGTTTGAACGTTTCATAAGTCCCATTATCAAAGAATATTCTTATTTCAGTGATTTTTTTGGCAGGTACTTCCACATACTTAATTTCCTCACGCACAATCTCTTTAGGAGAATAAAGCGGTGTTTTAACCTCATTTTCCTTGCGATATTCCGGAGAAGCCGGACGTTCGGGCGTAAATAATGAATTCTCGTCAAACAAAGAAGGCGTATAATGAATGTTATTGTCTGAATCAACATCCGTTTCCATTTGTCCTTCACCATAGAGTAACCAGTCTAAACTGATATAGTCACACGCCTTGTGTATTTTCATGACGACTTCTAAGCTAGGATTGTTCCTGCCACTAAGAATATGGGAAAGAGAGGAAGGTGAAATTCCAATCTTCTCTGCAAATTGAGCTGCAGTCATATCTTCTTTCTGGATTATTTGAGCGATTCTTTCCTTCATTTACAAAAGTATAAGGCAAAATTTACAGATACAAAAGTAATTAATATAATTCATAAATGCAAATTTACAATGTAGAAATGTATATATTACAAAAGTAAAGAAATGGTGTATTATTGGAAATGAATTAAGATTTACACACGTAAACCACTCCTAAAAACACCATAATTACCACTTTAACTATAAGTATATAAAATACTGATTATCTATAATATACTCACAGCAAAAACAATATATTTACAAACAAACATGACTATATAAGCAAATAAAATGCATACAAGTTATCAATAGCTTTATCAATAAGATGTAAAACTTTGGTTTATAATATATTATTGTAATAAAACAAGGGATAAATAATTATTCATACACATTTATATATGTAACATTCACTCTTGACCACCATCCTGTTTATATTTGTAATATTCACATTAATAAATCTGTAAAACTTATAAAACCTTCTATATTAAGAGCATTTACAGGTGTAATGTTACAAAATTAAATTATAATTATTTCCAAAAGTAAATTTCCTCTGTTTTATGATCCAGCTTGATCCTATGAATATTTTGTTTTCCTATTTTACAAGTCAATGTATTTTTCATGGTAAACCCATCCAAGTTTTAACCTATCTTCGCTTTATGGAATTCATGGATAGTGAGAATCATGGAAGGCACGATAAGAGAACAAAGTATAGATTCAAAATTTTAAAATAGCGTATGGAACTTACAAAAATAAATGGTAGCTTATTTGCTCACTTCATCTGCATTCTTTCACATCCCCATTCTTCTATTCATTTTACTCCGAAAAGGCAAAATACTACCATATTCATGTACTAACGGACATTCTCTTTAAAATACACGATTCTAAGAAGGCGAAAAATACTCTATCAATCTAGTAATAAGCGAGTTAATACTATTTTTCTCATCATCCATCTCTCATCATCTAGAAAAATAGAGAACAAAAGCATAACTTATAGCATTAAATGAGATAATAACAGAAGTATGAATGTAAAATATTATTCTCAATTGAGCCATCAACAGAATTTCTGCTGAGAGAAAGGATAAAAAGAATCCCGACACTTAAAAAATAAAAGCATCGGGATATCGGAATCTTACTTGACCCTGTTAATTAATGAAGAATTTTATATACAAGTTCGCGCAGCAAATCTCCATCTCCCAAAGATGGATTACCCACTCCTTTTGATTTTGCATCACAGTAACGAATCTCACCAATAATTTGCATTACCTTTACTCCGCTATATTTCCTCATAGCAACCATATAGTCTTTAGACTGCCATGATGATTTAAGCCCCAGCTGATTGGCTATACCCTGCTCTGACTTATCAGGAGCATAATATGCAAGCATTAAATTAGAGAAGAAATTAAATAACACAGACAAGGTCATCTGCAAAGGATTTGTTTTGGGATTCTCCTCAAAATATTTTATTATCTGATTAGCCTTGAAAACATCCTTTGCCACCAAAGCATTCCTAAGCTCAAAGTTATTATAATCCTTGCTTATGCCAATGTTACGTTCTATCTGTTCTGGAGTAATCCGCTTTTGTCCTCTTGGAAGTGTGATAATTAATTTTTCCAACTCTCCAGCCATACGGCTTAAATCTGCTCCAACAAATTCCGCCATCATTTCTGAAGCCTTAGGTTCTATTTCTACTGATCTACGTTTCAAGTAAGAAGATATAAACCCAGGAAGCTGGGCATCCTTAATCTTTTTCGATTCGAAAAGGACACCTACTTTCTCTATTTCAGCTGCCAATTTTTTTCTTCTATCCAATGTACCATGTTTATGGCATAACACCAGAATTGTAGAATCCAAAGGTTTTTGGAGATAATAAACAAGCTCTTCAATATTCTTTATATTTTGAGCCTCTTTTACTATTACAACTTGATATTTGGACATCATGGGATAACGCTTGGCTGCATTGATAACAGTCGCGATATCTGTATCAGCCCCATAAACAATAGTCTGATTGAATTCTTTTTCATTTTCATTTAACACCGTTTGTGCTATATACTCAGATATCCGGTCTATATAATAAGACTCTTCACCCATTAGATAATAAACAGGCTTATAGATACGGTTTTTCAGCTCACGGGCTATCTCTTCGTATGTTGTTTCTTTTGCCATACACAGTAAAATTACCAGTCAAATTTTAAGTGCTTGACCGTTTTCTTTTCCTCAATAATCATCTGTAATGAAGCAATACCAATCTCCACATGCTCCTCTACATATTGCTGCGTTACAATACTGTCGCTTTTCTCCGTCTTCACCCCTTCAGGAATCATCGGCTGGTCGGATACCAAAAGTAATGCTCCAGTAGGAATATGATTGTAAAAACCAGTAGTAAACAGCGTAGCCGTTTCCATATCCACACACATGGCACGCGTTTTAAGGAGATACTTTTTAAACTCTTCATCATGCTCCCATATACGGCGGTTGGTAGTATATACCGTTCCAGTCCAATAATCGCGGGCATGGTCGCGAATAGCCGACGAAACGGCACGCTGCAACATAAATGCAGGTAACGCAGGTACCTCAGGCGGATAATAATCATTGGATGTTCCTTCTCCACGAATGGCTGCAATGGGTAGAATCAGATCTCCCAACTTATTTTTCCTATCTATGCCCCCACATTTGCCTAAAAACAAACATGCTTTAGGCTGGATGGCCCCTAGCAAATCCATAATGATGGCAGCATTAGGACTTCCCATGCCAAAATTAATAATAGTGATTCCTTCCGCATGTGCCGAAGTCATATTGGCATCACGTCCTAATACCGGCACATTGAATTTGTCGGCAAAAAGTTCCACATATTTATTGAAATTGGTCAGAAGGATGTATTCTCCGAAATCATTCAAGCTTCTTTTTGTGTAGCGGGGAAGCCAGTTTGCTACAATTTCCTCTTTTGTTTTCATAATCTTTTGTATTTTTGTATCGGTTATTACCGAGTTACACTTATGCAAATTTACTAAATGTTATCATTAAACTTACCATCCTACGAAATTAAAATCGCGGAGCGAAATGGAAAAAATGTTATTTTCGATATGCTTCGCAAGAGATATGTCGCCCTTACTCCGGAAGAATGGGTAAGACAACATTTTGTTCATTATCTGACGGATTATAAAGGATATCCGAAGGGATTACTGGCCAACGAAATACAACTGGACTTAAACGGAACAAAAAAACGTTGTGATACTGTGCTCTACAACAAAGATCTAAGTGCCAAACTGATTGTGGAATACAAAGCTCCACATATAGAAATCACGCAAACAGTATTTGATCAGATAACCAGGTATAACATGGTCCTGAAAGTTGATTATCTGATTGTCAGCAACGGATTGAACCATTACTGCTGCCATATTGATTACAATACAAAAACATACCTTTTTCTACCGGAGATTCCCCATTATTCAGAACTGTAGATATAAAAACATTCTAAGCAACATCTTCTTACAAGATCTTGCTTAGAATGTGATGAAATTCTTTTTCCACAAAGAAAAAGATACTGCTTCAGGAGATATATTATCTCTTGACAGTTTCCAAATGCTGTTCAGCAATCACACCCGCCAATTCAGGGTCAATCATGATGCGACCACAATATTCACATACGATAATTTTCTTACGCATGCGGATATCAAGCTGTTTCTGGGGCGGAATCTTGTTAAAACAACCACCACATGCATCACGCTGAACATATACAATTCCCAATCCATTTCGAGAATTCTTACGGATACGTTTAAATGCCTGCAACAGACGCGGTTCGATAGTTGTCTCCAATACTTTTGCTTTCTCTCTCAGCTTTTCTTCTTCCTGCTTGGTTTCAGAAACAATTTCTTCCAATTCGGATTTCTTCGCTTCCAAGTCCTTCTTTCTTTCATCCAAGTCTTGATTACTGTGCTCAATCTCCTCGCTCTTTGCTTTTTCCGCTGCAATATATTCCTTTATGCGTTTCTCGCAAAGTTCGATTTCCAATGACTGGAATTCAATCTCCTTTGTCAACACATCATATTCACGATTATTACGCACATTATCCTGCTGAGCTTTATATTTTTCAACAGAAGTCTTAGCTGTCTCGATTTCAATTTTCTTAGTTGCAATGTTTGATTTCAACTCCTCGATATCAGCTTTAATTTTCTCGATACGAGTGCTCAAACCGGCAACCTCATCTTCAAGGTCTTGAACTTCAAGAGGAAGTTCCCCTCTCAGAGTCTTAATTTTATCGATTTCAGACAACATGGTTTGCAACTGGTACAAAGCCTTCAGCTTTTCTTCCACTGTTAATTCGCTCGGGTCTTTCTTTGCTTCTCTAGCCATAGTTTTTCTTACAAATATTTAATAGGATTTGTATTTACCCGGGTTATCTGGACTTCCAGCTCCGGAAACATCTCCTGTATGATTGAATAAAATATTTCTTTTGTATACTGTTCACTCTCATAATGCCCCATTTCAGCTACCAGGATATCATTCTCATAATTGAAATAATCATGATATTTCACTTCACCTGTGATAAATACATCAGCATCGGCACTTACCGCTTTAGGCAATAAAAATGCTCCAGCTCCGCCACACAACGCTACTTTCTGTATCAGACGACCGGATAAACGAGTATGTCGCAGACAGCCCACTTCGAACGTTTTCTTGATGCGTTTCAAGAAATCCAGTTCGGCTTCAGGCTCTTCCAATTCTCCGACCACTCCCGAACCTACTTGTGTCCAGGTATTTTTCAACGGATAAAAATCAAAAGCCGGTTCTTCATAAGGATGTGTTGCCAATAATGCTTTTATCACCGCAGCCTTTTTAAAAGCCGGAAGAATCGTTTCTATACGCACCTCGGATTCCTTATGCAATTCGCCTATTTCTCCACAGAACGGACTGGCTCCTCTCTGCGCACGGAAAGTCCCCTCACCTTCCAAATTATAGCTGCATGAATCATAATTACCTATGCAACCACAACCGGCTTCAAATAAAGCTTTTCTTACTCTGTCAGCCTGTGCATCCGGCACAAAAGTTACAAACTTCAATAAATATTCTTCTTTCGGGTCTAATATGCGTACATTCTTGAGGCCTATCTTTTCAGCTATTTTATAATTGACACCTCCGGGAGCATTATCCAGATTGGTATGTGCCGAATAAATGACAATATCATTTTTAATGGCTTTCAACACACACCGTTCAATGTAATCCCGACCAATAATAGATTTATAACCTTTAAATATAAGTGGATGATGCGATATAATCAGGTTGTATCCCAACATGACAGCTTCATCCACAACAGCTTCAGTAACGTCCAGACACAACAAAGCCCCTGTTGCTTCCGCTTCTGTCAGTCCAACTTGCAATCCGGCATTATCAAATCCGTCTTGCAAAGGCAGAGGCGCGAACCTTTCAAGGGCACTTACTATTTCCTTAATTTTCATTCGTTCGCGAAAATTTGATTGCAAAGATAATCAATCCATTTGAATTTAAAAAGCAACCCAGCTATTTTTTATACTTTCCCCACTTTATCATTTTATTTTTCAAAGCATAACGCTCGTCAACAACACGGTCTGTCGGGAAAAAAGTAAGATGAATACGCCATCCGCCCGAATGAAACGTAAATTTGCGGGCTGATATTCCTGTTTCTATCAGAGCTAGTTTATCAATGATAAATGCTTTAATATCTACGGGAAATTCCTCTCCTTCATACATTATATCCGCAGTGACAAAGAAACCGGGAGTTGATAATTCTGCTATATATTTCCAAATTTGCTCATTCATGTTTTTCTATTTTATTGAAAGAAATATATAAAATGTATACAAAGCAAGAATAAGGCCCCTACTTCCGTTTGGTATCCTTATGAACCCGTAACAACCGGCCATAACTGTCGAATGATTTCCGTGAGGCCAGAAAAATGGTCATCATTAGTGAAAGCATGGATGCCACCACAGTGATAACTACAATCATAATCTGATATTTGATAGCCACATGTGGCGAACTTCCTCCCAATATCTGCCCAATCATAGTTCCCGGCAATGCAACAAGCCCTGTTACTGCCATATTGGCAATGCCCGGGCTGAACGCTTTAATAAGAGCCTGACGCACAAATGGAGCTATCGCCTCATTACGGGTAGCGCCATTCCCCAACAGAAAATAATAAAGTTGCTGTTCCCTACGCAATCCGGCATAGTAAGTATTTAATCCTATCACATTCACTCCCAACATATTCCCCATGATTATACCAAAAACCGGAATAAAATACTGGGCGCTGAAGATGTTATCCAACTTTAATACAAAACCAAGAAAATAAAGTCCGACGAGCACCACTGTTACAAAAAAAGCGATAGAGATTGGAATCATCAAAATTCCACGTTTTAACCGCGTACGCGTCAAAGCCGTTTCAGCAGCCACCCCAACCATGATGATCACCCATAGAAAATTGATAAACGGATTGTTCCATTCAAACAGAAAACGAAGATAAGCCCCAATCAAAAACAACTGTATAATCATACGTACCGTGCCTATCAGAACCGGTTTAAGCAAGCCCGTCTTGAAATGCCATAAAAAATAAACCGGAATAAGCATCAGCAGCAATCCTATTCCCAAACTGCCATAGTCTATATCAATTGTTCCCATCAGTCAGATTATAAAGTAAATACCTTGTCGCATCCGGCGGCAAACTGTTTGTCATGCGAAACAGACAAGATAGTCATTCCTTTACTGCACAAGGATTTAAAGAAGTTAATCACCCGTAAGCACGATTCCGGATCAAGTGCCGAAGTCGGTTCGTCCACTACCAGTAAAGGTTTGTCAAGCAAGGCTGTCACTGCCAACATGATACGCTGACGCTGACCACCCGACACTTCATTTACCCGTTTATCATAAAGTTTCTCTTCCAATCCTAATGATACGAAATAATCCATCAGCCGCTCTTTGCTGAATCCCGCCTCACGGTTTGCCTTCAGTTCAAAAGGTATCCGCACCATTTCACTGACCCATTCCGAAGGAAGAGCCAACTCCTGGGGAATCCATGCTATTTTCTTTCGGATATGATCCGCCGTTCTAGGTGCCAGCAGTGTGCCGTCCACCTTTATTGTCCCTTCACTTAAAGGTACAAAGCCCAAAACAGCTTTCAGCAATGAAGATTTTCCACTGCCGGAACCACCACAAATACATACGCTTTCTCCGTAATGAACTTGCAGGTCGAGTCCTCTGAAAAGAGTCAGGTTGCCAAAACTGATAGATATATTTTCTATATTAATCATCACATAAAAACAAAAAGAGTCGGGAGCATTCACTGCTGCCGACTCCACATAATGTATTAAAATAAAATAAATGTGTCGAAGTTTAATATGCTCTCGCAAAGAGAACACGGCGAGCAGATGGTTTTCCGGTTACCATACACTTGCCCGGAGTCAGACTCTCTTCATCAGCATCAAAAGGAAGACAACGAATTGTTGCTTTGGTTTCCTCTTTAATCCGGTCTTCCGTTTCCGGGGTTCCATCCCAATGAGCCAGAATAAAGCCGCCTTTCTCTATTTGTTCCTTGAAATCATCGTATGAATCCACTTTCACGATATGTTCGTTACGATAGTTCAATGCCTTCTGATAAATATTGTTCTGGATATCCTCCAACAATTGTTGTACATATTCTTCGATTCCGTCGCAAGAACGAGTTTCTTTCTCCAATGTATCACGACGCATCACTTCCATTGTATTGTTTTCAAGATCACGGCCACCCATTACCAAGCGAACAGGCACACCTTTCAGTTCGTAATCTGCAAACTTGAATCCCGGACGCTTATTGTCCGCATTATCATATTTCACAGAAATACCCATTGCTTTCAACTTATTGACAATGCCTTCTACTTTTGCATCAATCTTCTTCAGCATTTCATCATTCTTATAAATAGGAACGATAACTACCTGAATAGGAGCCAAATGCGGTGGCAACACCAATCCGTTATCATCAGAGTGAGTCATTATCAAAGCACCCATCAGGCGGGTAGATACTCCCCAGGAAGTAGCCCAAACATAATCCAGTTTATTGTTTTTGTCAACAAACTGTACATTGAACGCTTTTGCGAAATTCTGTCCCAAGAAGTGAGAAGTACCACATTGCAATGCCTTTCCATCCTGCATCAAGCCTTCGATGGTGTAAGTATCCAATGCACCGGCGAAACGTTCATTAGCCGATTTTACCCCTTTGATTACCGGAACAGCCATATACTTCTCAGCGAAGTCACCATACACATGCAACATTTTCTGTGCTTCCGCTTCTGCTTCCTCGCGGGTCGCATGAGCCGTATGTCCTTCCTGCCACAAGAACTCCGCAGTACGCAGGAACAAACGGGTACGCATCTCCCACCGCATAACATTTGCCCATTGGTTACACAAGATAGGCAAGTCACGATAGGAATTAATCCAGTTCTTATATGTACTCCAAATGATTGTCTCAGATGTAGGGCGGATAATCAATTCTTCTTCCAGTTTGGCAGCCGGATCTACGATAACACCCGAACCGTCCTCTGCATTCTTCAGACGGTAGTGAGTAACTACAGCACACTCTTTGGCAAATCCTTCTACGTGCTCAGCTTCACGGCTAAGGTAAGATTTCGGGATAAGCAACGGGAAATAAGCGTTCACGTGGCCGGTTTCCTTAAACATATCGTCCAACTGACGCTGCATTTTCTCCCAAATGGCGTATCCGTAAGGCTTGATAACCATACATCCACGCACAGGTGATTGTTCAGCCAAATCGGCCTTCACCACCAAGTCATTATACCACTGAGAATAATTCTCGCTTCTTTTGGTAAGTTCTTTCAATTCTACTGCCATTGCTATATCGTTATTTTTGTTTTTCCTTTTTAAGAGTTTGCAAAATTAGTAAAAAAGCATGGGAAAGTACCAATGATTTAGCAAAAATATAGGATCAAAAAGTATAAAAATAACTTATTGATAACGATAATACCACCAATAGGTATCACCATATTCCCGCCGCATATGGTTTTTCTCTTCCACCGGTGATGAAAATTCCTTCTGACGGTTAAGAAACTCATCCAAACGCCGCACCATCAGCGTGTCTTTGACTTCTCTTCCATATCCAGGATGAGTCCGTTTGTAAAGCACCAATGCCTCACGATAATAACGCGGCAATGTATCTTGCTCGAAACAATACATATCAACCGCCGATACAAATTTGTCCAATTTCTTATCCAGCAGCAATGCACTCATATAATAATTCAAAGCGGTATGTCTACCTATTTCATCACGACAGATACGAGCCAAAAAGTCTACTGTCTTTTCTGCAACATGTGGTCTTGCACCAAGATAAGCATACAAACTATCGGCATTCAAGCGCAAAGTTTCCTGAGAATGAGGCGCAAACAAAAGCCCTTCCGCACCATAATATTGAGGATATTCAAACAAATGCTCCCCCATGGTACCTTCCAAAGACATAGCATAGGCTCTAAGCACTGCCAATGTACGGGTTGTTTCCAAAGACTTTGCTCCTACCATCCGTGCAGCTTCATAATGATGATTACGGATAGCCTGCTCCACAGCCAGTTCATGATGAAAATTCACATTCGTATTTCCTATACCTACCGTCATCAGGCATAAAAGTGTCAAAATAGCTAAGTTAGAGTTTATTAAGCCCAATATGGACCCCTCTTGATTCAGCCAGGAACGAAACACACGCCGTAAAGTATAGACCACACCTATATATATAAGCAAAAGCAACGGCAGCAGCCAAAACCATTTATCTCCTATGTTTCCTCCGTGGAAAATAGTCCGGTCCACATCCGTCAGCACTCCCAGCAACAGACAAGACGGGAAATAAGAAAGTGTCCGTACAGGCCCCTTTAATCCCATCAATCCATTGATTCCCCAACGGAATACCAATAAAACCACTGTAATGATAATAGCTCCCACCAACGGAGAATAATGTGTCTTTCCTTGTGACAATGAATAATGCAATGCACCTACTACATCTTTCTGAAGCACAAAAAGATAGACAATACTAAAAATAGAGAAAAGAAGACCGCACGCAACCGTGAGGATGCGGGCGGCTCTTTTATAGGATAAGCTGTTGTTGCTGCTCATAAATTACTCTTTCACTTTTTTCAATACCACAGCCGAACGGGCAGGCAGATACAGTTTCAGCCATTCCTTTTTATCCTTCTTATAAAGAGGGTCGAAATTAGTGAAATGACGTATACTGTCATCAGCCAGACCATTGCCTCCGAAAGCTGTCGCATCCGTATTCAGTACCACATCATACGCCCCGACAGGCACTAGGAAACCATAGTCTGTAAATGACTTGGTAGGATTGAAATTAAATACAAAAATCAAATTCTTACGCCGGTAAGCCAACACTTGGTCACCGTCGTTATGCCATACTTCAATCACTGGAGTTTCCTGAATATTTTTCACACTCTCAATGAGGTGGACCATAGCTGAATCAAAATCGCCCAAGTAATGGTAACACAGGTTCTTATTATCAAAAAGCCCCCACTGACGACGGGCATATTTATGCGACCATCCGTTACCTTCACGCGGGAAATCAATCCATTCGGGATGCCCGAATTCATTACCCATAAAGTTCAAATATCCTCCATTGATGGTAGAGGCAGTAAGCAAACGAATCATCTTATGCAATGCGATGCCGCGATGCACTGTATAATTTTCATCCCCTTTCTGGAAATGCCAATACATGTCAGCATCTATCAGACGGAAAATTATAGTCTTATCGCCCACCAATGCCTGGTCATGGCTTTCGGCATACGAAATAGTCTTCTCGTCCTTACGTCTGTTGGTCACTTCCCAGAACATGCTGCTCGGTTTCCAGTCTTCATCAATCTTCTCCTTGATTGTTTTAATCCAATAATCCGGAATATTCATGGCCATACGGTAATCAAACCCATATCCACCATCTTGAATCGGTGCTGCCAACCCGGGCATACCCGAAACTTCTTCCGCAATGGTAATCGCTTTGGAATTTACCTGATGAATCAACTTGTTGGCCAATGTCAAATAACAAATCGCATTATCATCCTGATTCCCGTTAAAGTAATCCCCATAATTACAGAACGCCTCTCCCAAGCCGTGGCTATAATACAACATCGATGTCACACCGTCAAAACGAAAACCGTCAAAACGGAACTCATCCATCCAATACTTACAATTGGACAGCAAGAAATGAATCACCTCATTCTTACCATAATCAAAGCATAAGGAATCCCATGCCGGATGTTCACGCCGCCCGCCCGGATAGAAGTATTGATTAGGATCACCGGCAAAATTGCCAAGTCCCTCCACTTCATTCTTCACGGCATGAGAGTGAACAATATCCATAATGACGGCAATTCCCATTCTATGTGCCGTATCAATCAATTCCTTCAATTCATCCGGTGTACCGAAACGGGATGACGGAGCAAAGAAACTGGAAACATGATACCCGAAACTCCCATAATAAGGATGCTCCTGAATAGCCATAATCTGAATACAGTTATATCCGGCTTCCGCTATACGCGGCAATATTTTCTCACGGAACTCATTATAAGTCCCTACCCTTTCTTCTTCCTGAGCCATACCGATATGACATTCATAAATCATCAAAGGATCAGTCTTTGCACGGAACACCTTCTTTCTGAACCGGTAAGGATTCTCCGGTTCCCAGACCTGTGCACTGAATATCTTTGTCTGCTCATCCTGTACCACACGGTTGGCCCATGCCGGTATGCGTTCTCCTTCACCGCCATTCCAACGGACTTTCAGTTTATACAAATCACCATGCTTTATAGCACCGCTTTGTAATTCCACCTCCCATACACCAGGAGAGTTCTTTACATGGTACATCCTATAATCGCCATGTTCTTTCCAGTCGTTGAAATCTCCGATAAGATAAATTTCCTTCGCATTCGGAGCCCATTCACGGAACACCCACCCTCTTCTGGTACGATGCAAGCCGAAATATAAATATCCGGTGGCAAAGTCCGATAAAGTTCCTTTGCCTCCGGTCAGTTCCAATTCTTTGTCTAGTGCATGCTGATGGCGTCCTTCAATCGCTGCCGAATACGGTTCCAGCCAAGGATCACTTTCTATTATGCCTAATTTAGGAGTGGTATTTTCCATAATATGATTACTTGTTAGTTATTCTCTTTCAAACCAAAACTTTAACGATCACTTTTTTCACACCGTCAGGAGACACTCCCGGAGCGTGAGCATCCTGTGGAAAAAAGATGGCAAACATTCCCGGCTTTACAGGAATATAGCTTTCGGCAAGTCCCGGATAGAACGAGATATCCTTATCTGCGTCATAGTCTGCTTCGGGAAGATCTTCACGGGCCGTATAACCCATCACTTCCACCCCTGACAGAGGAATCTGTATATCAATAAACTGATTATGAGTTTCTAATTTTGCTTCTTCTTTAGTTTTAGGCTTGGTCTGAGAAAAGTTTACTACCAGATCATCACCCTGTAATTTTACTTTTCCTAATTCCTGAGCGTTCAAGTCTGTAGTCTTCAGATATTCCATTGCTTTAGCGAACAAAGGATTCAATGAAGCGTACTTTTCTAAGTTTTCTAATCTGTCTACTACCATAATTATTTCATTTTAATGGTTAAAATATTGCTTTTATCATTCAAAGTCGTCTATTGTGAAATTTGTAAAATCAGCAAAACGCTTCAGTTGCTTGAAAACATCCTCTACTTTGTCCAACAGGTCAGGGGCAAGGAAAAACGCATCAGGCACCATATAAGCACAGGTATAATCCTTACATTTTAAATAATCAATATATTCAAAATCTTTCGGAAATCCTTTGGGAGCCGTTTTTAAGTGATTTTCTCCGATAACAGGAAAGTATTGCTTGAACGCAGGATCTTCCACAATTTCCCTGTATTCGTCTATGTTGTCATAAACGGACTGGCGGACAGCTTTCAGCACTTTAGGTTCCAGGCACCAGCTTCCACCAGCAAGCATACAGTTATCAGGCTCTATATGAACATAATATCCACAATGTTCCGATTTCTTTCCACGAGCGTTGATATAGCCGCCCAAGTGTATCTTATAAGGAGTCTTATCACTGGAAAAACGCGTGTCGCGATAAATTCGGTATGTACAGTCCTTGGCTTGAATACCGACAATACTTTCGTCAAACAACGAAATGCGGGCGATGATTGCTGTCAGTAATTCCTCAAACTCTTTTTGAGCTTTCAGATATTCATCCTTATGCCCCTGAAACCACTCCCGGTTATTGTTTGCGGCCAGGTCTTTTAAAAATTGAAAGATAACAGATACATCCATGTTACATTATGTTCATGTGTTCACTTGACAAACTTACAAAATATATTTGTAACGAACTAGAAAAAAGCGAAGTATTTATTTTTTTCCCAAGACCTTGAGAAACTCATCATGCAACTTTCCATTAGTAGCCAACACTTCACGACCGGAATAAAAGTCTCCCCCTCCGCTGTAATCTGTCACTTTTCCACCGGCATTCATCAAGATTATCGAACCGGCAGCAATATCCCACGGTCCCAGCAGCCCTTCTATACGGGCTTCAAAGCGACCGGCAGCTACATAGCAAAGTTCTGCCGCAGCAGCTCCTTGCAGGCGCATGCCTCCCACATTTCCATATAACTCGTGCACGATATGCTCCGCCAAAGGCTTATACTTTTGCGAATCGTATGGAAAGCCTAACGCCACAAACGCTTCGTCCATATCAGAAACATCTGATACATGTATTTCTTTGTTGTTCAGATAAGAAGGCGCTCCTTTATAAGTCCAGTAAAGTTCATCGCGGCATACCTCATACACCACCCCAACCAGCAGTTCTTCTTTATTGCGAAGGGCGATACTCACACAATAAGGAGCATTATTATGGATAAAATTGGTGGTTCCGTCCAGCGGATCTACCAGCCAGCAATAGTTTTCCGTAGTCAGGCTGCCCGAACCTTCTTCGGCAATGAATCCTGCTTCGGGAAGCAATTCCCGAAGTTGGGCCACAATACGGCGTTCCGATTCCTTATCTACATACGACACATAGTCGTGAGCATTTTTCTTCTCTACCTTGCTACGGTCAAAACCGCTACGCTCATTACGAAGAAAAGCACCCGCCCGGAGTGCTATTTCACGTACATTCAACGTTATCTTCTCTAAATCCAACATTATATTCTTATTTTTGTTCCGCATCCAGCGTTCCAAACTTATAAACACCTTTACGGATTACATTTCCATTCTTGTCAGTCTCCACAAAAGCGCCGTGTTTCTTCCCTTGTTTGAAAAATCCGTCATAGCGTACTCCGTTCTTATCTTCAAGCACACCTTTGCCGTCTTCCTTTCCTTTTACGAAATGCCCCTTGTATTTGGTTCCGTCAGCCGTACGCAGAGTGCCTTCACCGTCAGCCATATTGTTGTTCCATTCACCTTCATAGTCATCGCCGTTCGCCCAGATATAGTGTCCTTTACCGCTGCGCTGGTTATTCACCCACTGCCCTTCATACACAGCACCGTTGGCCCATGTAAAGGTTCCGGTCCCATGCTGCTCGCCGTTCTTGAACTGCCCTACATACTTGTCGCCATTCTTATGTATATAAATACCCTGCCCGGTACGTTCACCGTTCACGTAGTCACCTTCGTAACGGTCACCGCTATGAAAGTAATAAATGCCTTTACCGTGCTGCACGTCATCCTTCCAGTCACCCACATACTTGTCACCGTTGACATAGTAAAACGTCCCCTTTCCGTCACGTGCGTCATCTTTCCACTCGCCTTCATATTTTGACTGGTCGGGCCATACCATAACACCCTGTCCGTTTTTCTTGTCTTCTTTCCATTCGCCCTCATATTTGGCTCCTGCTTTCCAGGTATAAGTACCCTTTCCGCTACGTTTGTCCTGAAACCAGTTACCTATATAAACATCTCCGTTATAATAATACATAGTGCCTTCACCCTGCTGATAATCGGTAAACCACATACCCTCATACCGGTTGTTATTCATAAAATAATAGGTTCCGCTGCCGTGTTGCTGGTCCTGGAACCATTGCCCCACATACTTTTCTCCATCGTGAAACGTATATGTCCCGTTCCCCTCGCGTTTACCTTTTATATATTCCCCTTCGTAGGTATTTCCGTTCTTGTAGATTGTTTTTCCTTTACCGTTTGGTTTTCTGCCTTTCAGTTCTCCGGTATATTCGCCCCCGTCTTTAAAAGTATAATTCCCGATCTTTATCTGAGCGGTGGCCAATGTACTGACCGATGCCAAAAGCAATAATATATATACGTATTTCTTCATTGGTTCGTTACTTATAATAGATAAGATTTATGCCAAAGATACGATTTTCTATCTTTGGACATGATAGGTTATTACACTTTTTTACCCGCAATGACCTCTATTAAGTTTTCTTTGCAGAAATACTTTTGAGCCAATATGCGTATTTCTTCTCTGGTGATTCCCCGGATGGCATCCAGCGAACGGATAAAGAAGCGTTCGTCCAGCCCTGCCGTTTCTATATAAATCCAGGCATCAGACAAAGAAAAAGGTCCCTCGTACGACCGGCATAAATCGCCCAGCATATAGTTCTTCACCATTTCCAATTCTTCTTGAGGAACGAGATCATTACACAATTTGTCCATCTCCCGATAAACTTCTGTTATGATAGAATCCACATATTCATTGGCCGCCTCGGTACTGACAGTCAGTATTCCCGTTTCCGGATAGGACACAATGCCTGCGCCGATACCGTATGTATATCCCTTGTCTTCACGGATATTGGACATCAGACGGCTCCCGAAATACCCTCCGAACAAAGTGACCATGACACGTGCCTTCAAAAAGTCCGGATGATGACGGTCCATTACGAAACATCCCATTTTCAAGGAACTTTGAAGTGCATCCTCACGTTCTATAAAGATACGCTTTTCTTTGGTGGTAACCGGAGGAACAAGCATTGTCTTTGCTTTTTCCGTCACTTCCCCCCATTGTCCACTTCCCAAGTTATCTTCTATACAACGGATAATTTCCGATGTGACCTTTCCCGAAATATATACCGAACAATTGCCCGAATGATAATATTTCCGATAAAACGAACGGAGCACCTCCGGGGTAATCCGGTCATAATCCTCCGCTACCGCATAGCGCCCGAAAGGATGCTCCGGACCGAACAAGGCTGTATTCAGCTGCTTTCGGGCAATCATTTCCACCCGGGTGCTGTTCACCAGGAATTGCTGTTTGTTCGTATCGGCCACCACGGAAAGTTCCTTTGCCGGAAACGTAGGAGCCTTTATCATCTCGGATATGACGGCCAGCGTGCGGGCAAAATATTTATTCAGAGAGTAAAGTGTTATGAATCCATAGTTCACGGAAGAAGATAACTCCAGCCAGGCTCCATAATAATCCAATCGCTCCGCAATCTGTGAAGACGTTAAATTCCCAGCTCCCTCACGCAGCATCCTGTTGGCAAACATAGCCTGCAACGGCTGTTCCTGATTCCATTGTCCGCCTCCTATCAGAAGATCGAAACGTACAACATCCTCGGTTCCCGCATGAATGATATTCAAAGGCATCCCGTTCTTCATCGTCCTCCTGTCGGGACGGGTTATACTGAATTCGCTTAGTTGGCGGATTGGCGGTGGGGTGGTTCTGTCCAGCATTTACTCCCCCTCCCTTTGTTTTAAAAATGCTTCGGCACGTGCCAGATCCTGAGGCGTATCAATGCCTATTGTCTCCACTTCACTGATTCCCACCTTAATAGTATAACCATTTTCCAGCCAACGAAGCTGCTCCAACGATTCAGCCAGCTCCAGCGAAGATTGTGGAAGCGAAGTTATTTCTTTCAGTACATCGGCCCGATAAGCATACAGACCGATATGTTTATAGTAAGTATGCCCTTTCAGCCAGCCTTCCTTCTCCACATTACGCTGGAAAGGAATGATGGAACGGCTGAAATACAAAGCATTCATATTCTTACCGACTACTACTTTGGGAGAGTTTACATTTTCCAAGGCTTCAAGCCCGTCATCCGGGATGAAAGGTTTCACTAAAGTCGCAATCTGTGTGGCAGGATCTTCAAAGCAAGCTTTCACGGCTTCAAGCTGTGATTTTTGAATAAAAGGTTCATCACCCTGGATATTTACAACCACATCATATCCTCGTCCTACTTTGGTATACGCTTCATAGCAACGGTCTGTGCCGCTTTTATGGTGAACGGAGGTCATGACCACTTTTCCGCCAAAAGCTTTTACGGCGGATTCAATGCGTTCATCGTCCGTCGCTACATATGCTTCATCCAATATGCCGGACACTTGTTCATAGACTCTCTGAATCACAGGCTTGCCTCCCAAGACGGCCAGAGGTTTGGCAGGAAAACGTGTAGAGGCATATCTTGCAGGAATAATTCCAATAAATTTCATGGTAGCATTTCTTTTATATATTCATGCAAAAGTAACAAAAACATTTCATACATTTGCACCATTAATGCAATAAATGTTATGGACGAACACCATTGTTTGCTTTGTATGGGCTCTAATACCAACCGTTACGCGCAACTCTCGGTTGCACGGGAAGCATTGCGCACCACGTTTCCCGACATTCATTTCGGCGAGATGATGGAAACGGAAGCTGTTGGCAGCGGCTTTCACTCCCCTTTCAGCAATCAACTGGCAAAATTCAGCACTACGCTTTCACCCGATTCTGTTCGTGATTTGTTTAAAGAATTGGAACGACGCAGCGGACGGATTCCCGAAGACAAGGCTCAAGGGGTGGTAAAACTGGATATTGACTTGCTGGTCTTTGACAATAAGATATTGAAACCGGAAGATATGGAAAGAGAATATATCCGCCGTGGAATGTCTGTGCTCTTTTAGAGCTTATACCTTATTATATACTAATCATTATCACCTTGTGATACCCCGCCTCCATCCCCCCCCTATGGCAAACGATAGTGTTACTGAGAGACCCAACCTGACAGGTGGGAAAACAGCTAAGTATTTTCATTGGCAGACCTAAGGCTTTCTACCAAGAAGGCTAAGGCTTTCCGGCCGTTCTATTTCTATCTCCATAGGCTTTGGAGTTATCTCCATAACCTTTGGAGTTATCTCCGCAGCCTTTGGAGTTAACTCCAAAGCCTATGGAGATAGAACACAACAGAAAGAAAAGCCTTAACCTGCCTCAAAAAAGAGATTAGCTTTCCTTGAAAAAAACATTTCATAAGAACAGAAAGCACATTTTTTTATCTCATCTGTTTGTTGTTTCCAATGATTCCTTATACATTTGCGTTTACTAACAATCCTGTTAAACAAAAATGATAATATGAAAGAAGAAACGAGCAATACAGAACAATCCATACTAAAAGCTGCTGAAAAAGAATTCCTTAAGAAAGGATTCTCCGGAAGCAAAACAACAGAAATAGCTAAGGAGGCTGGTGTAACCCATGCCATGCTGCATTATTATTTCCGTACAAAAGAGAATCTGTTCAACAAAGTATTTGAAGAAAAAGCCAGGCAACTGGCCGATACATTTCTTTCTCGTGTAGATGAGTCACTGCCTTTTTTGGAGAAAATAAAATGTTTCATTGAAGCACACTTCGACCTTTTGACTGCTAATCCCGAACTACCTTTATTTATATACAGGGAGATTCTGACCAATGAATGCGGAAAAGAAATTTGCCGTAAAACCTTGTTCCCTAATTTCCGGTTAGCAATCAGTCTGCTCGACCGGTCACTGCAAGAGGAAATAAAGAAGGGCACAATACGCCCCGTCAAGGCGGAAGATTTAATGGTCAGCGCCATTTCACTCAATATCTTTGTCTTTGTGGCAAACCCACTGATACAATTGTTTGTAGAAGAAAAAGGTGAAGAATATCATCAATATATGGAACGCAGAAAACAAGAAAATGTAGAAATCATATTAAGCAGATTAAGAATATGAAAAGGTTATTCATTCTCACAACCTTTCTTCTCGGCATCAGTCCCATTTGTTTGAATGCACAGGAACTCACGCTGGAAGAGTGTCAGCAGCAAGCCCAGGCGCATTATCCGCTGATTAAACGGTACGGACTGATTGAAAAGACGAAAGAATACAACATCTCTAACGCCGGCAAGGGTTATCTGCCACAGGTTTCATTGTCCGCCAAAGCCAGTTATCAATCGGATGTAACGGAAATACCCGTTGACCTGCCCGGAATTGATATTCGCGGCATACGCAAGGATCAATACCAAGCTATGTTGCAACTGGACCAAGTGGTATGGGACGGTGGTAACATCCGGGCACGGAAAGAGGTAACCCGTGCCACATCCGAAGTAGACAAACAGAAACTGGAAGTGGACATGTATGCCATCAACGAACGGGTAAACCAACTTTTTTTTGGCATCCTGTTATTGAAAGAGCAATTGAAGCAAAACCAGCTTATGCAGGAAGAATTACAAAGGAATTATGACAATGTTGCAGCATATGTAAAGAATGGCATTGCCAATCAAGCCGATTTGGATGCTGTAAAAGTGGAACAATTGAACAACATACAGCAACGTCATACTCTGGAAGCCACCTATCGTGCTTACGGCGAGATGTTGAAGATCATGATTAACCACCCTACTCCTTTAACCGAAAACACACTAAAGAAACCAGATGTAAATGCCTTATTATATAAAGGAGAAGCCTATTCTACAGAATTCATCCGACGTCCGGAACTTAACTTGTTCGCGGCACAGAACCAGCAACTGGAGGCGCAACGTAAACAACTTACCGCCAAGAACCTCCCCCGATTAGACTTATTCGTGCAAGGCGCATACGGCAACCCGGGACTGAATATGCTGAAAAATGAATTTTCGGCCTATTACGTAGCAGGCGTACGCCTTTCCTGGAACTTCGGCAACCTATATACTCGTAAGAATGAATCTCGCCAATTAATACTGAATCAACAGGATGTGAACGTACAGAAAGAAACGTTCTTGTTTAACACTCATCTGGAAATCACTCAAAACAACAGTGAAATTAAGAAACTGACGGAACTGATGAAGAACGATGAGGAGATTATCACCCTACGTAACAACATTAAAAAATCAGCCCAAGCAAAAGTTGCCAACGGAACACTGACCGTTACAGAAATGTTACGTGAAGTAACAGCCGAGAACATTGCCATGCAGGATAAAATCCTGCATGAAATTCAGTTATTGTCAGCCATTTACGAATTAAAATATACAACAAACCAATATGAGAACAAATAAATATATCTTACTTGCCGCCACTCTGCTCGGTTTATCCTCTTGCGGAAACAAGAGAGGCGACTATGATGCATCAGGTACATTTGAAGCTACCGAAGTAATTGTATCCTCCGAAGCCAATGGCAAGATCATGCAATTCAACATAGAAGAAGGACAGTTATTAAAGGCCGGGGAAGAAGTGGGGTGCATAGATACCTTACAACTCTATTTGAAAAAGATGCAGTTACTGGCCAGCGGTAAAGCGATAGCCAGCAAAAGCACGGACATCAATAAACAGATAGCTGCCACAAAAGAACAAATCGGCAAAGCCGAATATGAAAGAAAACGCACAGAAAACTTGCTGAAGGAAAATGCCGCCACCCAAAAACAAATAGATGATATTGACTCCCAAATTGCCGTTCTGAAAAAACAGTTGGAAGCACAGATCTCTACGCTTCAGCGCGGCAATGCCAGTATCACAGAAGAAAGCTCGGCCTACGAAATACAAGTAGCCCAACTGGATGACCAGCTTCGCAAATGTCACATTACCAGTCCGATTTGCGGAACAGTACTGGCCAAATATGCCGAAGCCGGGGAACTGGCCACGCAAGGAAAACCTTTATTTAAAGTGGCGGATGTACAACATCTTTTTTTACGCGCCTATATCACCGCCGATCAATTATCCCAACTGAAATTAGGAGATAAAGTAAAAGTGTTTTCTGATTTAGGGAAAGATGACCGCCGGGAATACGAAGGGACAATCACCTGGATTTCAGACAAATCGGAATTCACCCCTAAAACAATCCAGACACGTGACGAACGCGCCAATCTGGTATACGCCACAAAGATAGCAGTAAAGAATGACGGATACATCAAGATAGGCATGTACGGAGAAATGAAGAAATAAATAGGACAATGGATTATATCGTTTCTGTCAAAGGAGTTAGCAAAAGCTACGGTGAAGTTCAAGCCCTGAAAGATGTATGCTTTGAGGTGAAACCGGGAGAAATCTTCGGGCTTATCGGACCGGACGGTGCAGGAAAGACTACTCTTTTCCGCATTCTCACCACATTGGTGCTAGCCGATGAAGGAAAAGCGGAAGTCTGCGGGCAGGATGTGGTGAAGAATTACAAAGAGATACGCCGGCAGGCAGGATATATGCCGGGACGTTTTTCCTTATACCAGGATTTGTCCGTAGAAGAGAATCTCACTTTCTTTGCCACGCTTTTCAATACCACTATCCGGGAGAACTACGCATTGGTAAAGGATATCTACCAACAAATAGAACCTTTCAAACACCGGCGTGCCGGAAAACTATCCGGCGGCATGAAACAAAAGCTGGCTCTGAGTTGCGCATTGATTCACAGGCCTTCCATACTGTTCTTGGACGAACCTACCACCGGTGTGGACCCTGTATCCAGAAAGGAGTTCTGGGACATGCTGCTGAAATTGAAACAAGAAGGTCTTACCATCATTGCGGCAACGCCTTACCTGAACGAGATGAAATGCTGTGACCGTATTGCATTTATCCGTGAAGGAAAGATTCAAGGCATTGACACTCCGGACCGTATTCTTCAACAGTTCAGTTCGATCCTTTCTCCTGAAGGGCTGTCTTTTAATGAGCCGCAAGTCACCGGGCGATACGCCATAGAAGTAGAAGGCTTGACCAAACAATTCGGCAATTTCACGGCAGTGGACCATATCTCATTCAAAGTGAGACAGGGAGAGATTTTTGGTTTCCTAGGTGCTAATGGCGCTGGAAAAACAACAGCCATGCGCATGTTATGCGGTTTATCACAACCTACCGGGGGAAAAGGTACAGTAGCGGGCTTTGACATAGCCACGCAATACGAGCAGGTTAAAAAGAAGATCGGATATATGAGCCAGAAGTTCTCACTGTATGAAGATTTAAAAGTATGGGAGAACATCCGGCTATATGCAGGGATTTATGGAATGAGCGACAAGGAGATCGCTGAAAAAACAGACAAGGTGCTGGAACAATTAGGGCTCTTGAATGAGAAAAACACATTGGTCCGGTCACTTCCCCTGGGATGGAAACAAAAGCTGGCTTTCTCGGTAGCTATTTTCCATGAGCCGAAGATCGTTTTTCTGGATGAACCGACAGGAGGGGTAGACCCTGCCACACGCCGGCAGTTCTGGGAATTGATTTATCAGGCGGCAGAACGGGGAATCACCGTCTTCGTTACCACCCACTATATGGATGAAGCGGAATACTGTAACCGGATTTCAATGATGGTGGATGGAAAAATCGAGGCGCTGGACACCCCACAACGGTTAAAAGAACGGTTCCATGCCCAAGACATGGATGAAGTATTCAGACAATTGGCACGCAAGGCCGTAAGAAGTTGAAAAAGAGATAAAGAAAAAGAGAATGAAACAATTTATATCATTTGTGCGAAAAGAATTCTATCACATTTTCCGGGACCTCCGGACGATGCTGATATTATTAGGTATGCCTGTCGTACAAATTATTCTTTTCGGTTTTGCCATCACCACCGAAGTAAAGAATGTAAAAGTAGCTGTGCTGGATTTCTCAAAAGATGTATCCACCCGGCAAATCATCGACAAACTGGATGCCAGTGACTATTTCAATGTCAACAAGATACTGTATGACAACAACGAGATAGAGGAAACACTCCGGAAAAGCAGTTCGGACCTGATCATTGTGTTTGAGGCTGGTTTCGATAACAATCTGCGGCATACCGGTAAAGCCCGAGTACAACTGATAGCCGATGCCACCGATCCCAACAATGCTACCATACTGACCTCTTACGCATCCAATATTATTGCAGATTATCAGCAAAGCCGGATCATGCAACAACAATCACCCATACAGATTATCCCCCAAATAAAGTTATTGTACAATCCGGGTATGCAAAGTGCCTACAATTTTGTGCCGGGAGTAATGGGATTGATTTTAATGTTGATATGCGCCATGATGACTTCCATCTCTATTGTCCGCGAAAAAGAAACCGGTACGATGGAAGTATTGCTGGTATCTCCCGTACGTCCGCTATGGATGATTATAGCCAAAATGGTACCTTACTTTGTGCTGTCATGCGTCAATCTGGTTACAATTCTGTTGCTGTCTGTTTATGTATTACATGTTCCGGTAGCAGGCAGTCTTTTTTCGTTGGCTTTGCTCTCATGGATCTTCATCGTAGTATCTCTGCTGTTGGGATTATTGGTTTCCACTATCGCCCGTACCCAAGTGGAAGCCATGCTGTTTTCGGGAATGGTACTGATGATGCCTACCGTTCTACTTTCCGGCATGATATTCCCCATCGAGAATATGCCTCTTCCTTTACAGCTGATTTCAAATGTCATCCCTGCCAGATGGTATATTGTCGGAATCAAGAAAATCATGATTGAAGGATTGGGTATCAGTTATGCACAGAGAGAAATGGGTATACTTATGCTGATGGCTGTTGTCCTTTTAATCATCAGCCTAAAAAAGTTTAACAAACGATTAGAATAAGTTCCGGAAGATATGATAAAGTATTTATTAGAAAAAGAATTCAAGCAGTTACTGCGCAACCCGATGCTTCCGCGGATGCTGCTCGTATTTCCCTGTATTATCCTGCTGGTGTTGCCTTGGGCCGCAAACTTCGAAATCAAAAATATGAATCTCAGCATAGTGGATAATGACCGCAGCCCCTATTCTACCCGATTAGTACAGAAAGTGGGAGCTTCCGAATATTTTCATCTGATAGATGTATCAAACAACTATCAGGAAGCAATGCAATGCATTGAAAAAGGAGATGCCGACCTCATTTTGGAAATCCCGCCACACTTTGAACGCGATTTGCTGAAAACCGGTGTAGCAAAAGTACTGGTTTCAGCCAACACCGTAAACGGAACGAAAGGAACGTTGGGAAGTTCCTACCTCAGTAATATAATGAATGCCTATGCCACTGAAATCCGGATTTCCCATTCCGGCTCTATTTCTCCCTCCCCAGTGATAAAAATAGATACCCAAGGACGTTTCAACCCCTATCTGGATTATAAGGTATTTATGGTTCCGGCACTGATGGCGCAATTGTTGATGATGTTATGCGGCTTTCTGCCTGCTCTTAATATTGTGAGTGAAAAAGAATTCGGAACCATCGAACAAATCAATGTGACTCCTGTAAGCAAGTTCACTTTCATTCTGGCCAAGCTGATTCCTTACTGGGTAGCTGGCATGCTGATCCTCACAATCAGTATCATTCTGGCATGGTTAGTCTATGGTCTGGTTCCGGCCGGTCATTTATGGCTGCTTTATTTCTTCGCATTGCTGTTCATTATCGTCATTTCGGGTATGGGACTGGTAGTTTCCAACTATTCCCGAACCATGCAGCAGGCCATGTTTGTCATGTTTTTCTTTGTGATTATCATCATGCTGATGAGCGGATTATTCACCCCCATCAACAGTATGCCTGAGTGGGCTCAAGCCATCACCATAGCCAATCCCTTGAAATATTTTATACAAGTGACACGTATGGTCTATTTGAAAGGAAGCGGATTCGATGACTTGATCATGCAATTTATTGCCTTGCTTTTTATGGCTATCATGTTGAACGGTTGGGCCGTATTCAGTTATAAAAAGAACTCATAACAGATAAATCGGAACATTTGCTTGTTTATCATTGTTAATATCAGTAGCTTAGCAGCCTATTGCTAACCTGATTTTAATTATCTAAAAGAAAAAGTTATGAAATTCTTTATTGACACAGCTAATCTGGAACAAATTCGCGAAGCAAACGCATTGGGCGTACTGGACGGTGTAACTACTAATCCCTCTTTAATGGCTAAAGAAGGTATTAAGGGAGTTGAGAACCAACATAAGCATTACATCGAGATATGTAATATTGTGGATGGAGATGTCAGCGCCGAAGTCATTGCCACCAATTACGAAGGAATGATCAAAGAGGGTGAAGAACTGGCAGCCCTTAATCCACACATTGTAGTAAAAGTTCCTTGTATTGAGGACGGCATCAAAGCTATCAAATATTTCAGTAATAAAGGAATCCGTACCAATTGTACACTGGTTTTCTCTGCCGGACAGGCATTACTTGCGGCAAAGGCGGGGGCTACCTATGTATCTCCGTTTGTCGGCAGACTGGATGATATTTGCAATGACGGTGTAGGACTGGTTGCACAAATTGTAGAATTGTACCAAACTTATGACTACAAGACACAAGTTCTTGCCGCCTCCATCCGAAACACCTTACATATATTACAATGTGCGGAAGTGGGAGCAGATGTAGTAACCTGCCCGTTATCCGCCATTAAAGGCCTTCTCAACCATCCATTGACAGATATAGGATTAGAAAAGTTCCTGGCCGATTACAAAAAGGTTAACGGATAATAAAAAGCCTTCTCTCGCCATGAGGGAAGGCTTTTTACAACCATAACACAGAACTAATAATTTTCTGAATGTCGCTTATTAGGGATATTCAGTAAATGTCTCTAAAAAATAAGATGGCATATGAAGATGATAGGGCATGACCATTTCATATGCCATT